>CAUZTK010000009.1:0-29285 GCA_963582395.1 Planctomycetota bacterium
AAACCGCCGATTCCGGGCCTGTACCAGATCGTGGAGGGCAAACCCGGTGTGTTCTACATCGGCGCCCGGACGCACCTCTTAAGATATCACGTCAACACGCCGGTGTTTTACCGCTGAGCCGCCACAGATGGTTTGTTTCGTAATTTGGGCATTGATCATTTGGCTCGTACCCGGTGAGCGAGGCAATTCCATTCACAGGGACCGCTTTCGAGACCACTGGAAAAACCGGTTGCAGCCAAACCTTTTGTTTACTTGTTTGAACTCTTGTCCGCCGCGAGGACCGTCAGGAAGACCGGCTCGGAGGCGTAATCGGTCGTCATTGAGGACTCGGGGACCGAAACACGAGCCATCGCGGCAATGGGAAGACGATTCACGGGCAACGCGTCCGAAGCAGCTTGTAACACAATGATTCCTTCGAGTTCTTTGTCGGCCAGACGCGTTTTGCTGGTCTTCGACATCGTGACTCCCGGAGGCAATTGATGGCCGAAGGTCGGTGTGCCCGATCTGCCGAATGTAAACGCCATGTCCAACACCACCAAACCGCGAAACTCCTGATTGCGGGCGATGCGAACTTTGATTTCCGTTTTCTCTCCAGGCCGAAGCGTGATCTCACGAGACGTTACTTCAACGTTGGTCACGTCCAGCGGTTCGGTGATGCCGACAATCTGTGTCTGAATGGGCCAGCGTTCCAGCATGCTGGCTCCCGCGCGTCTCTGCTCACAGGTGATGCGCCCGTAACGGACGGCGTTGTACGGGTTGCCGTCTGCCCCGCTGAGTTGTGCTCTCCCGCAGACATGCGCTAACGACGCACCCAGCTTGGCGTTCGCCGCCGCGGAGAGAATCAGCCCACAATGATCCATTCCCGCAGGAACCGTCACCGGCGTCAACGTCACGCCTTGGGGAAGCCCTTCGACGGACATCTTAACCGGTCCGTTGAATCCGCCCGTCCGTTGAATCCGCGCAAACCATATCGACTGGGTTCCCGGCGCGAGCATGGCGTAGTAGTATTCTCCATAGACCTCGAAGTCCGGCCTGCTCGACTCGGCACGCAGATGGTAGCAAAACCGCTCTCCGCCGCGGTCGTGCAGATCTCGCACGGCCAAGAAATACTCGCCGTCGGCAGGTGCTTGGAAGCTGAGCTTGGCATCTTTTGTGCGTACCGAGATCTGCGTTGAAGGGTTTCCCAAAAGCGTCCCGTCGTCTGCCTCAACGAGCATCTGGCCGGCAGCGCTATAGATTTCAATCACGCTATCCAGAGGCAGGCCCCGGTGGGGTGACTCAATCTCAAAACGATAGTCGCGGCCCTTGAGGGCCTCGAAGACGAAGTAATGGGTTTCCTGGGGCTCGGAAATCCAGCCGTTGATCCCCACGGGCAGCGAAACCGGCGTGGCTGTCTCGATGGTTCCGTGACCCTTTGGTGCCACGATGTTCCGGTACGGGCTGACCAAGACCGACACCAGATTCGTAGTACCGGCCGGCGTTTCGAGCCGCACGTTTTTCCAGCCCAAGGGTTCGTCCGCAGTGGTGCTTATGGTGGCTTGCTCGAGACCACCGAGACCATGTCCCTTCACTTTGACTTGGGTCGTAGTGCCCCTCTGAACGGCCGCCGGGAAGACCGCATGGACGAAAGGCCGGTCGGAAATCTCGACGCAATACGTGTACCGAGGATCGCCCGCGTAGCGATAATCGTATACTTTCAAAATGTACTCGCCCGATTCGGACAATTTGCAGGAGAGCAGCGAGTCGCCCCCAAGGAAGTTGTTGTTCCGGGCCACCACTTGCCCGCGGGGACCGCTGAGCACAAGGGTCGAGTCCATCAGTTGAACCCCAATACGAACCGCCATGTCGTAGATGCCCTCGGTGACCCGCTGGGCATAGATCTGAATGGTCAGTTCCTGACCCGCTTTGCCTGTGAACCGATAATAATCGACGTCTTCGAAACGTTCACAAACGCCGCAGACCGCCGCAGGGACCGAAATCGGTTGAGCGGTGGCCGCTGTGCCGTTGTCCTGTTCTTGCTCCTCGATGACCGGAAAATCGGTGACGAGCAGGTGCGAGACGCTGGAGACCGCCTTTTTCGTCGCCACGCGCAACTCGTAGACCCCCGGATCTTGATTGGCCGGGACCTGAACGTGGAATCGAAACGGTGTGCCGGCCGAAGATCGCGTGCCGTCAGGGAGGGCGGCAATCGGCTTCGTTTCTGCAAGCGTCATCTTGATGCCCGATTGTGTGCCCCGTTTGTAGAACAGAACCGTGTGTGTCTCGTCCAGCGTATAATTGGACCGGAGACGGACCGTCGCTTGTGTTCCCCGTTGCACGGCTACGGGAAACATCGAGGTTAACTGCCGAAATCCAACGCCGGCCCGGCAGACCTGCGCAGAGGCAAGTAAACCAACGGCAACCACGCAAAACAGCACACGACGTAAGTTCATAGCACACCACGATAAACGGGACAGTGATCAACCGGGCAGCAATGTCGGGGTGAAACTGATGATCTTCTCACCGGAGTTGATTAACTCATCAGTTCTTCGATGACTCGACCATCGCACAACTGGATGGGTCGTCCGTCCGGCGTGACGTGGATCGAATTCAGCGGGATGCCCAACTTAGTGTAAATCGTTGCACCCACGTCGTTCGGGTCATACTGATTGCCAACGATCTGGGCCCCCTCGTCGTCGGTCTTCCCGAACACAAGACCCCCGGGAGTTCCGGCACCTGCCATGCATAAGATGCCGGCGTACTTCCAGTGATCACGGCCCGCCACACGGTTCACAACAGGAGTGCGGCCAAAATCAGTCATCCAAACAACGAGTGTATTGTCGAGCAAGCCGCGCTGCTCAAGGTCGATCAAGAGTCTGGGCAGCGCCGTATCGAGTGGTGGGAGCAGTTTTTTCAGCCTGTTGAAGTTGTCTCCGTGCGTATCCCAATGGCCGCTCGTCACGGTGACAAAACGTGTCCCCGCCTCGATCAGCCGCCGTGCCAGCAAACAACCCTGCCCCAATTCCGTTCGCCCATAAGCATCCCGAACCTTTGGCTTCTCGGATTTTAGGTCGAACGCTTTCTGGGTCGCCGGGTCGGCGATGATGCTGAAGGCGTTTTGATAAAACTCGTCGAGCGCCTCCAAAGCAGGTGACGGCCGTTCGAGGTTCCGTTGCAGTTGATCGATGGTCTTCAGTGCTGCGCGGCGGCGATCGAGCCGCGCCAAGGAAATTCCGCCGGGCGGAGTCACATCGCGCACCGTGAAGTTTTCATCGTTAGGATCACCGGGCAACTCAAACGGGTTGTTTTCGATTCCCAAATGCCCAGCAGTAGAACCACCCCATCGGCGATCGAGGTGCGTGCCAGTCTGTACGAACGGCGGCATGTTCTTTTGATAGCCTTTTTCCTTGGCAATGACCGAGCCGTAGCAGGGAAACGTGACGGTTGGGTTAACGGGCTTGCCAGACATCATGATCGCGTCGGCTCGGCCGTGGGAGCCGTTCCGTGGATTCAGATTGCGCATCACGGCGAATCGGCCAAGCTGTTTGGCAAACTGAGGCATCTGGTCGGAGAATTGAATTCCTGGCACAACCGTGTCGATCACGCCGAATTCGCCACGCACCTCGGCCCGTGCCTGCGGTTTCGGGTCGAGCGTATCGTGGTGGCTCGTTCCTCCCTGCGTCCAAATCAGAATGCAGTTCACGTCACCAGCCTGCGCACCGGTGGGCGACGCGCTGGCGGCCTGTCCGCGTAGCAGCATGTCGAGCGAGAGTCCCAGCGAACCAATCGAGCCGACTTCCAAAAGGAAATTCCGCCGGTTGACGGATTCACAATCCGGCGAGTGTTTACGAAATAACTTCAACACGGCGGAAGTCTCCTTGAAAGGAATCGAATGGACGATTTCATTAAGGTTCGGATCTGCCCAGAAATAAGTTGAACAATTTCACAAGGTCGGAAAAACAAAATTCAACACTGAGACTGACCGACTTATTTCTGCTCAGATTCTCATCTGCCCGTTTTCTCTTTCAATGCCGCGATTGTAACCGCTTATGTGTCTTATGCCAACATAATAATGACATCCACATGAGTCAGTTTACCAAGCTGCTGCTCACCCGGCTGCGACGGCGAAGCCGTCGGTCCTCGACAGCCTGCTGTTGGACTGGGACAAGAACATCTCGGTCCGCGCCAAGTACGAAGTCTTTGAAAACGAATGCGAAGTTGTGCGCACTTACTGAACAGCCTTTTCACAGCTTGACTGCGTCCTTCTCGTCCTCGATTTCTCCCACCAACTCTTCAAGTACGTCTTCCAGCGTAACCATTCCGACCGTTTTGCCAAGCTCCCAGACGATTGCCAAGTGAATGTGGCGGTCACGAAAGAGGACCAGCAACTTGTCGGTGCGCATGCTTGCCGAAACGGTGAGCGCGGGGCGGACGATCGTGGAGACTGGTTCATGGTCCTTCCCTTCGTTGAGCGCCGCCATAATATCGCGGCTGATGACCATCCCCTGGACATTCTGAAGGGACTTGTCGAAAACCGGGTAGCGTGAAAACTCGTTGCGCAAAACGCGCTGGGCCGACTGCTTCACCGTCGCGGCCGCGTCGACACCAACGATGTCTTTCAGCGGCGTCATCACGTCTGCGGCGGTCTTGTCGTTTAAGATGAACGCGCGATGGATGAACTGTCCCTCGTCGTGTTCGATATAGCCGGCTCGTCGGCCAATGGTGACCAGCGAGCGTATCTGTGCCTCGGTACCAATTCGTCGCTGGCCACTTTTGAGCAGGTTCGAAAACCATTCCAGGACATTGACCAGCGGAGACAGCACATAGATCAGCGCCAGGATGAAGGGCGCCGACACGCGGCCGATCAGCGGAGCGTAGTGCGTCCCCAGTGACTTGGGGATGATCTCCGAAAAGAGGATCGTCCCCAAGGTCAGGATCACGGTCACAACGCCGATGACCGTGTCGCCGTATAAATCAATCGCCTTCTTACCGGCCAGGATCGGGCCCAGGATGTTGATGGTGTTGGTGATGAGGACGATGATGACCACCGCCCGCGTCATCCGCTGCACAATGGATTGCAATGCGAGGGCACCCCACTTTTTGTGGAGGACCAGTTCTTCGACTTCGCCGCGAGAGACACTGAGGACTGCGGCGTCGACCATCGCCATCAGACCCGACAACGCGATAAAAACGACTATGTAGAGCACAAGTTCAAACATGCGATCTTCGATGTGTTCAACGCCAATCCCGGATTCTACTCGAACATCAATACAATCAGCCAGTTCGAACGAATTCGTTGCGGCGAAACCATCGCGGGATCACCACACCCTCGCTGCCCCGGCAATCGCTTCTTCGACTGATCCCACAACGCCGCCGGTCCCGATAGAGGATTGTACATTATTCCTGAAACACATTATAATCCACGGTCCGCGTGACGTGCCGGACTGTCGCGGATCACCGTGGCTGATCACTCTCAACGGTGGCGTTTGTGCAGTTCCTATGTGCCATGCAGAAGGAGCTTTCGATGCGGGGATCATCGCGTTCTACAATATTCGGTTGCCGAGAATTTCACCGTGCGCGACAACTCTCACGGCGGGAGGTGTTGCGTGTGGGCGGGTTGTGCGGTCTCGGGTTGACGCTGCCTGAACTGTTCCGCCTCAAGGCCGAAGCTGCGGGGAACGTTAGCAGGACGTTCGGCTGTGTGAAGCAGGTAATTATGCTGTACCTGCATGGGGGACATCCACAGCAGGAGACCTTTGACCCCAAACCGCACGGGCCGGAGGCGGTCCGCGGAGAATTCGGCGACATTCCGACCAATGTTCCCGGCGTTCGGTTTTCTGAGCTGCTGCCTCAGGTAGCCCGCATCATGGACAAGCTGGCCGTCATCCGCTCGATGTCGCATTCCAATCCGAACCACGTGACGGCCAGTCTGTCTGCGAACACTGGCCACAAACACCCGCCGGGTACACCGCAGACCGACTTTCCGCCGGCCGCCACCGACTTTCCGCCCTTTGGCGCAGTGCTCGATCACCTGCGGCCCACGACCGGAACTCTGCCGAGTTGGGTGCGTGTCGGCCCGCTGATGCGCCGCAACAACGGCACCGTACTGCACGGTCAGGTCCCCGGTTTTCTAGGGGCCAAGCACGTGAGTTTCGCCGTCGACCAGCCGTTGTTGAACGAGGACGTCCAGGTTCAAGCTGTCCGCCCCAACAACGATCTCACCTCGTTGCGGCTGACGGCCCGGCGAAGCCTGCTTCGGCAGGTTGACCAGCAGCGAAGGCTGATCGACAGTTCGGCTGAGGCGCGGGACCTCGACGCCTACTTCCAACGGGCGTTCAACCTGCTCAGTTCCGATGAGACTCGCAAAGCGTTCGACTTGGCGTCGGAATCTCCGAAAACCCGCCAGCGCTACGGCAAGAACGAGTTTGGCCAGCGGTGTCTGCTGGCACGTCGTCTGGCCGAAGCTGGCGTGCCGATGACCAACGTCAGTTACTGTCACACCCCGCGGGGCTCGTGGGACACGCACAGCCAAAACTTCAAGAAGATGAAGGAATCGCTGGGGCCGGAACTCGACACGGCATTCAGCGCACTCGTCGAAGACCTGGACCAGCGAGGGATGCTGGATGAGACGCTGGTGATTGTCAATGCCGAGTTCGGCCGCACGCCGAAAATCAACAAAAACGCCGGCCGTGATCATTGGCCCTGGGTCTACTCGCTGGCCCTCGCCGGTGGGGGAATCCGGCCGGGAACGGTTTACGGAGCCTCAGACAATTCGGCCGCCTATCCGGCCGAGAAACCACACGACCCGAAAGACCTTGCGGCGACCCTGTATCACCTGCTGGGCGTCGATCCCGAGACCGTGCTGTACGACTCCATCGACCGGCCGCACCGGTTAGTACTCGGCAAGCCAATCGCGGGAATTTTGGTCTGAGACGCCGCCAGCGGCTACAAATGCCGTTCGATCAGCGGTGCAGCCAGGCGAAGCAGCGTCATCCAGGCGATACGGCGGCGCTGCGGCAGACCGCCGAGCTGTCGCGACAGGCAATACCCCGGCGCACTGCCGGCACGGACTGCGGCGGACCGGTGATTCTCAATCGACAGCCGCAGGGCGGCAGCCAGTTGCGGGTCACGGATGGCCACGGCGACTTCCGTGTCGAAATACTGCGAGCGTGGATGCAGATTGTACGAGCCGATGACGGCCACGTCGTCAACCACCATCGCCTTGGCGTGCAGGAAATTGGGCCCCTGATATTCCCAGACCTCGATTCCGCTCTGCAACATTTTTCTCTTCTGATTGACATACCCAGCATGCACGACGGGGCGGTTTGTCGTCGCCAGCGAATTGGTCAGCAGTTGAACTCGCACGCCGCGGCGGACGGCCGCTGACAACGCCGTTTCAAACTGCTTGGTGAGAACCAGGTGCGGCGTTTCGACGACAATCCGCCGGCGAGCCGACTTGATCAACGCCAGAAGTTCGTCGCTGATATCGGTGTTGTGAGCGGTCCACAGCCGGCTCGAATGCAGGAACCGGATCGCTTCGGTCGGCTTTTCGACGGACTGCCAAAGGAAGGCCGATGACGTTCGATTTGCCGTCCGCGCTAAAAGCCGCGACAGTGACTCATCGAGCAAGCGGTCCACCGAGAACCGTTGGAGACAGATCGGCGAATCCGGCCACAGAGCCGCTTGTCGAGCCGTCGACGAGAATCGCTGCCTGCGCGATTGCAGCATCAGGGTACGATTTCGAGCACCGGGAGCCATTGGAACGACATGGCAGCTATTCCAGAGTTGCCGGAAGTAGGCATCAGCGTCGCCGACTGCCGGCCCTGAAATGAGCACGTCCCGATCGAGAAAATTCTGCTTCTGCGACAGACCGTAGTAGGGGGCGCCCATGTTCCGTCCGCCGAGAATCATCGTCCGCCCGTCGACAAGCAACAGCTTATCGTGCATGCGACAGAGATAACGGTGCGCTTCCGTCAATCGCAGTGGATGATACCGGCGGATTTGTACGCCCTGGCGGATCAGGTGGTTGTAAACCGGTTGTGGAACTCGATCGCCGAAGGCATCGACGACGACTTGAACCTCGACGCCTCGTCTGGCCGCATCACGCAGAAGGGCCAGAAAGGCATAGGAGAGTTCGTCGTCGAGCAGTTCGAAGCAGGCGAACTCGACCCGACTTTGCGCCGAACAGATGAGATTTATCCGGGCTCGAAATGCGTCGTGGTTGGAATCGAGAATTTGCACCACGTCGGCCGAAGCCGGTTGGGCGCACAGAGCGAAGAGGGCCGGCAGTGCGATCAGTAGCCGGCGAACCGTCGAGTCAAATTGCCGGCAACACCGTGACGATGACACTACCGAAAATCGATCGTGAGAGAACATCCGACAAACAACCGCTTGAGTCAGCAGATGTTGAAACGTTAAGGCGGAGGACTTGCTTTCCGTTTTGGGAGAGCATCGACGTCCGAAAGATTCTTCGCCGTACAATATTACGAGGACGGGCCTTGTTGCGCATCGTCGAGGTTCTGCGACGTCTCTGAGCCGAATCCCCAAATCCGCAGCAACACTGGAGAGTTGACCGATCGCCAAACTCATCATACTCACAGGTGGAATTACAGATTCGACTAATCTGTACCGTGCAACCGTGACAGCCGAACTATGAGGTTCTAGGCAAGGGCATAGTCCTGGAAATCTGAAACTCGAAATCCGAAATGCCAAAAGCAGATGACTAGGAAGTTTTGAACATTCGTAATTCGATAATTCGTATTTGTTTCGAGTTTCGTGCTTCGGATTTCGGATTTGGAAGCGCGAACAAAATTCACGTTTGGCCCCTGATAACGGTTTTATGGCAAGATACGATGGCAGATGAGACAAATCTCGCGGGAGTGGTGTGTCAACGTAAGATCGCACTGGTGAAAGGGAACGTTCGTCCGGCCACCTTAACAATTTCTCCATCGGCGCGTAAAAAAACGGTCGGTCGGTCCGCCCGTTACGTTTCCGTAGCGACCGTTCACTCGATCGGCAGCGTATAGCTGATCGCGCCGATTGGTTCTCCCTGCTTGGCGTCGGCATAGTGGGGGTGGCACATGATACATTTATTCATCACGACGGGAACGGGCGTCGCTGCCCGCAGGTACGGCTTGCCCTCCTTCGTGATGACTTGTTCGTAATAATTATTGCCCGACTTCAACTGTTTGATCGCCGTCCGTTCGAAAGCGTCCCGCGGCGAGTTTTTCTCCTCGTATGGTTCGCCGGTCGCATCTAGCAGTCGGGCCTCGTGCCAGCCCTTTTTCTTAATCGCATCAAACAGGGCAATCGCAGCGCTGCCGGCCGGAAAATCGTCTTCGTCGTTCACATATTTGTCCGTGATCAACACGACGGTTGTTTTGTAAATATCATCCAGCGTACGTACGGTTTTGCGGGTTCGTTGCAACGCTGCCGCCGGATCGACAGAACATCGGCAAGCGTGACACTGTTCAAATACTCGATTTGGATGCGTTCCGCCTCCGCCAAGACACCGAGCAGCTTGCAAAAACTCTGGATCGCACAGACGTTTTCGGTCCCGACGCAGTCGAGCAGATGCAGATTCCCTTCAAAGGCGATGACCACTTCGCCGATGCAAATCTGTTCGGGTCGCCGCCCCATCTCGATCCCTCCCCCGGTTTCGCGGGTGCTGCGAACGAATCCCAGTCGGGATAACTGGTTGACGACTCGGGCTACATGGGCCGCCGAGATCCCGTAAAAGTCGGCCACCTTAGCGATCTTCACCCGCTCCCCACGGACCGCCAAATACATCAGCGTTCGTAAGGTATAATCCGTCTGAAGTGTCAATTGCATCGACGACCGTCTCAATATGTATAAGATATCTATCAAATATATTTTATAAATCTTTAATGCGATCGGCTGGGGCGGCTGTCAAGCTGACGGGCGGAAATAAGTCGTCGAGGGTGCAGTCACAGATGATCTCCTCCAGTTCGCATCGTCCCCATCGAAGTGTCAGAACTTCCGAACTCCGGAATTGCCCCGAGAACAGATCCCAGTAACTTTCGGAAACCCTGAGATCTCGCTGGCGAATTGGGATCTACTGAATATGATTTTTTTGCAGATTAGGTGGATCTGCAGTCTGTTTTCATTTTTTTACAGGAAAACCGAGTTGTTTGGCGGAGTGCAGTGAGACATGATGGGGGGCAAGCACCCCGGCTTTTGCCGTGCGAGTCGAAAGCGATTTGGAGAAGAGACTAAATCCGTAGCAGGAGTCCCGCCATGAGCGAAACTACGAAAAGCGTCACATCGCGCCGCGAGTTCATGAAAAATACCGGCCAGATTGCCGGGGCCTCTGCCCTAGTGGGGACAGCCGTCTCGTACATCTACGCCGGGGAAAACAATACGATCCGGACGGCCCTGGTCGGTTGTGGCGGACGGGGCACCGGCGCGGCAGCCAACGCTCTTTCCACTCAGAGTGGTCCGATCAAGCTTGTTGCGATGGCCGACGTTTTCGAGGACTGCCTCGCGACCAGTTACCGGTCGCTGAACAGCAAGTTCGCCGATCAGGTCGACGTGCCCCAAGACCGCAAGTTCATTGGTTTCGATGCCTACAAGAAGGCGATGGATTGCCTGAGCCCGGGCGATGTGGTACTGCTCACAACGCCTCCGGCGTTCCGCTGGGTTCACTTCACGTATGCCATCGAGCGGGGCATTAACGTTTTCATGGAGAAGCCGGTTACGGTGGACGGTCCGAGTAGCCGCAAAATGTTGAGGCTCGCCGATGAGTCGCTGCAGCGAAACCTCAAGGTGGGCGTCGGGCTGATGTGCCGTCACTGCCAGGCCCGCCAGGAACTGTATCACCGGATCAGGGCGGGAGAAATCGGTGAGGTCCTCGAACTCAGGGCTTATCGGATGGCCGGTCCCACAGGCTCGGCGGCGACCGGTCCTAAGCCGGATGGCATCAGCGAACTGCTCTACCAGATCAAGCGGTTCCACGCGTTCCTCTGGGCCAGCGGCGGCGCCGTCAGTGATTTCCTGATCCACAATATTGACGAGTGTTGCTGGATGAAGGACGCCTGGCCCGTCGAGGCCGAGGGATCCGGCGGCCGGCACTACCGTGGCGATATGGTCGATCAGAACTTCGACAACTACGACGTCGAATACACATTCGCCGACGGCAGCAAGCTGATGCTCCGTGGTCGAACTATGGCCGGCTGCCTCTCGAAGTTTGCCAGCTATGCACACGGGACCAAAGGTTCGGCGGTCATCTCCACCGCAGGCCATACCCCTGCCCGATGCCGGATCTATCAAGGGTACAACATCGCAAAGGAAGATCTGTTGTGGGCATTCCCGCAATCGGAGCCGAATCCTTACCAGGTTGAGTGGGACGACCTCATCAACGCCATCCGCCAGGACAAGTCCTACAACGAGGTGAAGCGCGGCGTTGAGGCCAGCTTGATCACGTCCATGGGACGCATGGCCGCCCACACCGGCCAGCTCATCACCCGCGACCAGATGCTCAATTGCGAGCACGAGTTCGCTCCGGATGTTGACAAGATGACCATGGAATCTCCCGCGCCCCTGCAGGTTGGGCCTGACGGCAAGTATCCGGTCCCATTGCCGGGACTCGTCAAGCGGCGGGAGTACTTATGATTTGTTTGAGGGAGGCCAACGCGATCTGACTTGGACGAGCAACACGGACCGGTTCTTGCGGCTAAAACCCTGTGCCTGACGATTGCAGCAGACTGCGAGAGTAACCCCATCCAAGATCGGTCAGATCGCGGAAGGAGACGATTTTAGGCGGATCCTGACTGGCATCGATAACCGCTTCCAGACGCGAAACCGGACCGCCCGCGTCGTAGTAACCGACCACCTGGACGCGGAAAACGTCTCCGCGGAGGGTGATATATTTGTCGAGCTTGCGCATTTGCTCCAGTTCTACCAGTCCTTCGATCAGCAGCCAGCCGGTCGTCGCGCGGCTGCTACCGGTGAGATCGCCGCCCGCACCGTAGGCCTGGGCACCGAGGATCGCCTCGACCAGTTGCTCATCCATTTCGGGGATGCCCAGTAGAACTTCGCGCCGTGCCTGACTGATGTTGACCCGGCCTTCGATGAACCCCTCAGACGTAGTTGCCAGGACGTCGAGCAATTCGGGAAGAAAACCCTGCATCTCCGACGGATCGTCCGCCCAGGGGCTCTCGAGCGTGGTTTCTTCGCCAGCGACTTGGCCCCGCACCTGGGCGCCAATCAGGTCATACAGCGAGTTGACCTGATTTTGTCCTTCTCCGGAAAGATTGAGTCCGCCCCGCATCGACTCCTCGGACGAGCCGGAGCCGGAACTCCCTGATTGACTGCCAGAACCTTCCGGCTGATTGCCGGAACCCCTCGGTTGGCTGTTCGACCCGCCGCCTAATGACTGGCTGGTTTGCCCCGGCGTATTCGAGCCGTTGTTGCCGTTGGTGTCGACATCGGGATCGTAGGGACCGTACAGCCGGTATGCGGCGACGAACTGCGCCGTCTCCTCGTCGAACTCTTGCTGCAGCGTGTCGAACAGTTCGACAAGGTCCTGCTGATTCACGTCGATTCGCTGGGTGCCGTCCAACTTCAGGTTCGTCTCGCGGCTGTAAACCGTCACATATGCGCTCCAGCCCAGTTGCAGCACGCCGTCGGCGTTGTCGAGCGGTGGGCTGGCGTCGCCGTCGTTCTCGTTCGGGTCGAGCAGGCCGTTGCGATTGGAATCCTCGCCGAAAAGCAGCGACGGCGTCACGTCGCGGACCTTCAGCAACTCGTCCAGCGATTCGAGCGGGCCGTTTTTTGTCGAGTAGGGCGGCGACAGCGTTTCGTAATACTCGTTTTCTGCGCCGGACTCGCGAGGCTGTTCGTCCTCGTCGAGCCAGTCCAAAATCGCATCGGCCGTTTCGATGCTCATCTCCGGAAGCTGTAGCAACGAGTCACGCAGTTGCTCGTCTTCCAGTCCGAGTCTTAGAAGCGTATTCAGATTTAACTTTCCCGACTCGTCAATCAAACCGTAGCGGATTGCCGATCCGGAGGTGTCGTTTTCGACCGTCGCGACAATGCTGAAACGGCCGCGCCCGCGGTCCGCTTCCGAGTCGCGCATCAGGACCGCCTGAAACAACTCGGGATTATGGTAGTAGTTCTCGAGGACCGCCTCCGACCGGTTTCCCAGCAGCGCGGCCGCCAGCTCGATGCCGGAATCGGCAAAACTGCGGGCCGCCACTTCGCGGGCGAACATCTCGGTCGCTTGTCGCTCTGCAACCATCATCTCTGTGAAGGTGTAGGCCGCCAGAGACAACATTAGCACAACCACCAGCACCGTCACCAAAATGCTGCCCCAGCGTTCCCCGCCGCTCGGTTGTCGATTCGTACGGTTTCGATTGATCGCCATCATCGCCGTGTCTGCCAGAAGTTTGAACGTCAGTCAGAGGGGAAAACGTTGTCCTGTGTCGGGTCGGACCGTTGAAGAACCAGTGGGTTGACACCCACCGCTCACCGACTCGCCACATTCAACTCGTCGATTTTCTTGTCAAAACATTCCCGCTTCCGCGACCGCCGGTTCCGCCAGCGGCAAGGCGACCACGAATCGGTATAAAGTTGTTGCCTGGTCAGCGGCGCTGCTGGGGGCATTGCCCGCTGTTTGATTCGAAACGGACGTTCCGGTCGAGCGAAAACCGATCGTCATTTCGACGGCGTTTGGCAGCCGCTCGTAGGCCACGCTGTCCCAGGCCTCCTGCCATTCGATGCCGTCGAAATACCGAAATTGCAGAAAGTTCACTTCCGAGGCGAGCAGTGTCGTGTTTTCGGCGAGAGATTGGGTGTCGGCCGTCATGTCGGCAAAGTCCATCGCCAGTCGGTCCCCTTCCAGCCGGGCCAGCCCCTTGACGGCAGAGACGGAGGCCAGCGTGGAAACTTCCGTCTCCAAGGCATCGCCGACCGCCCCCTGCAGACCGTCCGATTCCGAGATCGCCAGAAAGTAGGAGACCGATTTCAAATCGCTGGTCGGTGCGTACCGGACTTCACCGTCGGTTGAAAGCAACTCGCCGAGATCGCGGGACGGCTTGCTGGTATGCACGATTAACGTGTTCAAGTCGCCGAAAATGCCAATGCTCTCTGCGGAAAAGGCCGCAGCCGGGTCGATCTCCTCGACGAGTGTTGTGGCATCTTCCGGGTCGGTCTCTGATTCGCTTTGGGCTGCGCTGGACTCCAGCATCGGGTTGCGAAACAGACAGGAGCGAATGTCGAGTTCCATCCGTCGCAAGATCGCGCGCGCAAGCTGCGAGTGTTCGACGTCCTGGCGGCCAGCCGTGGTGAGCCTGCGGTAAATATCGAGGGCTGTGAGTATAGTTCCCAGCAGCAGCACTGTCAGCGCCAGCGAAAAGACCACTTCCAGCAGCGTGAACGCCGGTTGCTGCGGCCACGGCAGCCCTCGGCGCAGAGGGGCTTGGCGGCCGAGGCCCGTTTTCGACGGGGCCTTGACGCGAATGGCCGGTTGATTCACGGTGCCACTTTCTCGCATGCTCGTTCGGTCTCTTGAAATATCGACAATGGGCAGGTTCGCGGGCCTGTTCGGTCCGCTATGCCGCGAGCGGCTAAACTTCAAACGAAAAAAGCACGCACATCATTCACGTTTCGGATCGAATAAGGATGCGCTAACCGCCGCCGGACCCTTCTTCCAGCGACTCGGCGGCGGCATCGAGCAATAGCTGCGGGTCGCGAACGTAACGGCGGATCGAGAACGTCGAATCAGACGCTTGCCCCTGGCCCACACGTGAGACGGTAACTTCCAACTCCAGCAGGCCGACGTGCCCGGTCTCGGCAACTGCCAAACTCCAGGACCAGTTGGGGGCGGTCTCGTCGAAGGGAACACCGGATGTTGATTGCATCGCCTCGACGCCGGCGATGACCTCGGCCAGCTTCGACTCGCACAACAAAATAGCCCGCGTTTTCAGCCGAGACTCGACCGCCGCCCGCGTTCCGGTCGAGATCAATTGTCCCAGCGTGGCCAGACTCCCCAACAGAATCGACAGTGAGAGCACCACCTCATATAAGGTCAGGCCAGAAGATCTTTGCCCCTGCCCGCTCATTGCCCGGTCCTCTTGCGGATGGGTTCGACTTTGACTGTTCCCGTCAGCCCACGAATCCGGAACCGGACGAACCGCTCGGCCGAATCGACCAGGTCGAACACGGAGTCCATCGCCGAGCCGTCCGGTATAAACAGAATCGGCGGTGACCACGACACGCCCGCCAGTTCCTGTGAATTGGCCAAACCGCTCAACAACTCCAAAGGAATCTGCTCGACGAACAATACTTCCGCATCGGCCGTTTCGAACCGCATGCTATCCGGCAACTGGCCGAGCCGCTGCCGGGCTGCGGCCTCCGCCGCGTCGCCTGGCTGATCGAAAGAGATCACCAGGTAGCGGCGTCCTGCCGGCTCGAATCGGAACTGGTAAATCAGGCCGCTGTCAAGGGCCCAGAAGCGTGTTCCCGCCAGCCGCGCCCGAACATCTTCGGCGGCCCGGTCGAGCCGATTGCGCTGATACATCCCCATCACGCTGGGCAAGGCGATACCGGCCGCCATCACCAGAATGGCCAGCACCAGCAACAGTTCCAGCAGCGTGTATCCGCCGCGGCGCGGCGATGCGGTGTTCGGAGCCAAACGTCGCATGGGTTCCCAAATTCTATTCGACGAACTGGTCGTCCCAATTGTTGATGTCATCTCCCGATCCGTCGTCGTTCTGTCGGTTTGGGCCGTTCGACCAGATGCGAGCGTTTTGCGAACCACCGGCAATGCTCTCATCATGCTCGACCTGGTAGTTGAATGGCTGCCTCCAGGCATCTCTGGGGTAATTGTCCAGATAGGGCTTCATCTGGTTTCCGTCTTCATCCTGGGGCTGAAGAAGATCGTCAAGAGTTTCTGGATATGTGGCGAAGTGATCGATCGCGTAAAGTTGGAGTGTGTTCTCAAGCCCTCTGATGTCGGCTTCTGTTTTCTGGACCATGGCCCGTTCCTGCGTTCCGAATAATCGCGGAACCACCAGCCCGGCGATCACACCGAGAATCACAAGGACCAGCAAAACTTCCAGCAGCGTGAATCCACGTTGGGTTTGCCGTTTGATTCTACGGTGGGATCTCATATCATTCTCCCTTGACTGAAGTGACTTATCGCGTTTTTCTGCGCTTGCGATTGTTGGCATTACATGATGCTGGAACTTTGCAGAATGGGTAACAACAGCGCGATCACCACAAACAGCACGACTCCGGCCAAAACCGTCAACATGACCGGTTCCAGCATCCGCACAAACATGTCGAGCAGGCGGTTGGTCCGCCGTTCCAGGTTCTCGGAAATGTCGATCAGCACCTGCTCCAGGTTGTTGGCTTCTTCGCCGACCGCAATCATCTCGACCACTTCTTCCGGAAACTGCCCGCTGGCCGAAAGAGGCTGCGCGAGCGCTTTTCCTTCGGAGATGTTTTCGGCCGCCTCGCCGATGGCCCGGCTGAGGACGACGTTGCCGGTGGCATCCATGGCGATGCGGAGCGATTGCAGAATCGGCACGCCGTTTCGCAGCAGCGTCCCCAGAATCCGGCAGAAGCGGGCAATCGCTAGACTGCGAACAATCGGCCCCATGCCGAACGCCCGCAGCCGAAACAGGTCGAGCTTTTCACGGCCCGCTTCTGTCTTCAGCCAGCCAACCAGGGCGAACATTCCGCCGGCCCCCAACAGCAGGCCGACTAACCCGTAGTTCTGGGCGAAATCGCTCAGGGACATCAGCGCCGTAGTCGCCCAGGGCAAAGCGCCCTGCTCTGACATCTCCTCGAAAATCGGCTCGAATTTCGGCACAAAGAAAATGAGCATTGCCGCCACGACCGCCGTCATCACCACCAACAAAAACACCGGATAGATCATGGCGCCCACCACCCGGCTTTTCAGTTCCTGCTGGTGCTCGGTGAATGCGACGATTCGCTTGAGCACGTCCTCCAGAAAACTTCCCTCTTCGCCAGCCCTCACCATGCTGACCGCCAGTTCGCCGAAGACACGCGGATGCCGCCGCATGGCCTCGGCCAGGCGGGTTCCGTTGGCCACCTCTCCGCGAACCTCCTGCACGACCAGTTTCAGCGTCAGGTTGGACGACTGTTTTTCCAACAGTTCCAGCGAACGGAGCATTGGAACACCGGAACGCAGCAGATCGGCCAGTTGCGTGTAAAAGACGGCCAAATGCCGCGCCCCCACCTTCCGGCCCAGCCGCGCCCGATTCACCCCAGCCTCTTCGGTCAACTCGACACGGACCGGAAACAGGTTCCGGGTCGAAAGCGAACTGAGCGCCTCCTGCTTGCTGGCGGCGGTCAGCACTCCGGTGATCTGCTGCCCGGAAATCTCGTGAGCGGTGTACTGGAAATCCGGCATCGTTGACCTGCTGTTGTCGGCTGGTTTCCTCCCGCCTTTCCAACCATTATATCCGAGATTGTCTACTGAAACTTTCAACCGATTCGACACAATGGCACGAAGCAGCAAAGTTTTGCAGAGGAAGTACAAACTAGTTTAGCCACCGGTGGGTCTCGTTCGGGCGGAAATCGGGCGGTTCACGAGGAAGGTCCCGGTTTCTGCCAGATGTCGCCCTTGGTGATTCTGAGCACCTCATCGAGACTGGTGATTCCGGCAATTACTTTCTGCCAGCCGTTTTGACGAAGCGAGATCATCCCCTGCTCGAGGCCATGTTTCCGAATCCGGGCGGTGCTGGCCCGCTCGATGCACAAATCCCGGATGCCTTCGTCGGTCAGGAGCAGTTCGAAGATGCCGGTTCGGCCGCGGTAACCGGTGTCGCGGCATTCCCGGCAGCCGACCGGTTTCCACAAGCGGTCGGGAAACGGCTGTGGAAAGTCGGGCGGCAAATCGTCCGGAGATGGCCGGAACGACTCTTTGCAATCAGGACACAAGATACGAACCAGCCGCTGCGCCATCACCGCTTCCACGGTGCTGGCCGCCAGGAACGGTTCGACTCCCATGTCGATCAGCCGTGTGAACGCACTGGGCGCATCGTTGGTGTGCAGTGTGCTAAAGACGAGGTGGCCGGTTAAAGACGCCTGAATGGCATTTTCGGCCGTATCCTTGTCGCGAATCTCACCCACCAGCACCACGTCCGGATCGTGACGCAGAATGCTCCGCAGCCCGGCCGAAAACGTGAGCCCGATTTTGGTATGAACGTGAATCTGGTTGATCCCGGCCATCTGGTATTCGACCGGGTCCTCGATCGTAATGATCTTGGTGGCTGAATCTTTGATTTCATTGAGCGCACTATACAACGTGGTTGTTTTGCCGCAGCCGGTCGGCCCAGTCACCAGGATGATTCCGTAGGGTTGGGTGATCAGTTCCCGATAGGTCTCGATCATTTCTGCCGGCATGCCCACGCTCCGCAGATCGAAGACCATGCGACCCTTGTCTAAAAGACGCAGAACGACTCCTTCGCCGTGTAGCATGGGAATGATGGAGACGCGGACGTCGATTTCGCGGCCCTGAATGCGCAGGTTGATGCGGCCGTCCTGAGGCAGGCGTTTCTCGGCAATGTTCAGCCGCGACATGATCTTCAGCCGGGTGACGATCGCCGTGGCGAACTGATTGATTTCCAGTGGAATGGGCTGAACACGCAGCATGCCGTCGATTCGGTAGCGAATACTTAAACCGCCGGCAATCGGATCGATGTGCACATCGGTTGCAGTTTGGGCCAGCGCTTCGACGAGCAGTTCGTTCACCAGTCGAATGACCGAGGCGGCCTGCGCCTCGTCGCCCAACTCGCCGTCAACTTCTGAGATATCTTCGAGCAGTTCGACTCCGTCTGCCGACGCGCGAGCGACCAGTTCGTTGATGGTATCGCCGCCGACGCCGAGGTTTTCTTTGATGAACTGCTCGACGTCGTCGTGTCGGGCCAGCACTGGCCGCAACTGAAATCCGCTCAGTGAACTCAGCTCGTCCAGCGCTTCGAGATCGTAGGGATCGCTGGTGGCGACTTCCACGCAGCCGTTGCTTCGTTCCAGCGGCAGCAACGAGTGCCGGAAGATGGCCGTTGTGGGAAACTCCAGCAGCAGTTCGCGGTCGATGGTCAAGTTCTTCAGCTCGACAAAGCGCATGCCGAGCTCTTCGGCCAGTACCTTGAGGGCTTGTTCCTCAGAGAGGAAGCCGAGTTCGACGACGGCCTGATCGAGCCGCTTGCCGCCGTCCTGTTCGTGCGCAAGTTCCAACTGATGCCGGCTGATGAGACCACGGCTGACAAGGACCTCGCCGATTTCCATGACTGATGACCGTGACTGATTAAAGATCGTCTACCGCCCCGGTTTCCCGGCAGCGACGTTGGGATGCCGATTAGAGGAGGGAAACTCTGGTCGAGGGATGTTGGACGGACCGTAAGGATGGAGTTTTTTCAGGACCGACATGCTAACGATCACCTCCACGCCGAGAGCCGCCGCTCCGGTTGCCACTCCAGAATCTGCCCCGGTTGCCATCCGAGGAACTACCTCGATTGCCGCCGCGCTGGGAGTCACCCCCATTTCCGCGGAACCAACGGGACCGATCTCCGCCGCCTCGGAATCCGGAAGAACCACGATCACCGAACCGCCGTCGAAACCGCTCGGAGTCGATGCCGCCGAACGAACGGTTTCGGTCTGTATTATTGGATCTGGAGTTCCGCCGGTTGTTGTTGGACGAGTTGGTTGTCTGGGTCGTGCTGACCGTCACCTGTGGAAACAGCGAGCCGAGCGCCTGCTGCACAATTGCCGAGTTTGCGTTGTTGAGTGCGTATACGCTGACCGTCGGCTGGGCTTGGTAAGACGATTCATCGAGCGTGGCCACCAGTTCCTTAATCTGCTGAAACAGTGCGTCGCTCGAGGAGACCACCAACTGGCTGTTCTGAGTATCGACCCCCAACGTCAACCGCACCGTGTTGTTATTGCGACTGCTGTTGTTGCCGTTACTGCGGCCGCTTTCTCGGCTGAAACTGCGACGGCTCCGGAAGCGATCAAACGGGTTGTCGCCGAAACGGCTGCGGTCGCCGCCGGACCGGGGTAACTGCATGGAGTCACTGTAAACTTCGCGGACAATCTCGGCCACTTGGTTCACGCTGGCGTAGCGCACCGGAATCATCCGCGGGATCCGGCTCCTGAGCGATGCTGGCAAGTCGGCCTCGTCGGTATCGAGGACTTTCAGCCAATTCCGCACATCCTGCACCAGCGCCGTCGGACCGGTGACAAACAGGGCGTTCGTCCGCGTTTCAGGAACAATGCGAAGCCCTGTTGAGCTGGCCGCGGCGACCAATCCATTGGTCCCGGCCAACAGCGAGGAGGTCGTGCTGCTCGGCATCAGTTGCTGGAGCATGACGGAGGTTTCGGTCGCATCGGCCGACTGCAGATAAAAGACGCTCCAACTGGTTTTAGCAGGCATGGACGACATGACCTTGTTTAAGATCCCTTGCACGTAATCGAGCAACTTTTCATCCTGTGAGATAATCTTCAGATTGTCCCAGTCGACATGAATCACCAGCCGGGCAGCTGGCGGCTTCTGCTGCGATGCGGGCTTCTGGGCATCGTTTGAATCGCTTGTGGGGGCCGAATCATCCGCAGGTTGCCCAGAGGCGTCGTCTGGTTTGGCTGGCGGCTGATCGTCCGGTTGATCGGTGGGACCATCCGCTGGCTGATCAGACGGCCCCGAACTGGTTTGGCTGGCGGTTAAAACCCGCAGACCCTTCTCTCGCAGCAGGCTGGCATCTCTGCGAACGGCGTCACTGCGAACGGCGTCACTGCGCGGGCGGCGGTCGGCATCGCGCGGTCGGCGACGATTCGTTCGACGTGGCTGGCCGGGGGGAGTTTGTGCGGGACGATCTTGATTGGGCGCAGAGGGATTGATCACCTCAATGGAATTAGGAATGGCCGTTTCCAGGATTCGTTTGAGTGTATTCGCGACCTCTGCGGCGCTGCGGCCACCGCCCAACGGAATCGTACGGACCGGGCCGGTCTGCCGGACGAAGCTGGCCTCGGTTCCCCTGCCATATTGTGACAGCAACAAACGAGCCTGCGAGACCTGACTGCCGGTTCCCCGCATGATGAGGTTTTTTCCGGACGGATCGGATTGGAAGCTGGGGGCGTCATCTTTGTCTACGTTGACATACAACGAGAACAGCATGTTGGCCGCCTCGACCGCGCTGATCCCGCTTAGCGGAATACGGGCCAGTGTTTCCCCGACGGTCCCGTCCCCGTCCATCAGCCGGATGTCCTCGGCGATTTTTTGGTGCTGTTCGGGGTTGGCGTAAATGTGAATTCGCCGCCGCCGCCCGTCCTCGTTGACCACCAAGCCGGGGTGCAAGACGCCCAGCGATCGGGCCACCTCCTGGGCGTCGGCGTTTTCGAGCTGGTAAACGTTGAAGTAGGGTTTGTTGTCCGACGGGCTGGAGAAACCGCCGGGGCCGCTTGCCGTGCCCGAATTCACGTCGATTGCCTGAACGACTTGCTCGATGACCTTCATCTTGGCGGCGCCGGCGTTCACCAGCAACGTGTTGGTCGCCTCCACAATGGTGACGGTGACTTGCGGTTCGTTGGCGTTCCGCTGTTGATTTGGCTGCTGTCGCGACGGTGTGCCGCCCCGGACGCCAGACTCGCCTCCTCTGCCGAAACCACCTCTGGAACCGCTGCGCATCCGCTCGAAGAAGGCCCGGCGGCGGTCATCGGAACTGGAACCGCGCCTGCGGCTGGACCAGCGGCTTCTCCCGGAGGAACTGGAGACACCCGACTGACCGGCGCTTACGTTCTGCACGCCGCTCTGTAGGCTGAACAGGCTGCGGACAATCTGCTCGGCGTCAGCCGCCGCGATATACCTCAGCTTGAACGGCTTGAAGGTCAACTCTTCTTTGCCGAGCTTACGATTGTTGTCGAACAAACCCTTGATCTGCCACAATTTTCGGCCGGTCCCGGTCACCAGAATCGAATTGGCCGACTCCAACGCAGCCACTTTTCCCAGCGGCCCTAAAATGGCTTTGATTTCGTCAGCCGTTTTTTGCCCGTCGCGATCGTTCAGCGGAAAACTGACTTTGAGAATTTCGGTCTCGCCCCGCTTCTCCAACTCCTCGAGTGATACGTGATCGACCAGATGATCGGGAATCCCCAGTTTGAAGTTGAGCACGGTCAGGAAGCGGTCGTGACGCAGCAGCAGAAACTCCTGCTGCTGCAGCAAGCGGTTCATGACGTCCAGAGCCTGGGTGGGCGTGTACTGGTTGGGGTCCCGATAGCTGAGTCCCCCGGTCAGCTTATCCCGAACGTGCAGATTCAGATCGGCCGCGTCGGTGAGCCACCTCAAAACCTGGTCCCAAGGGGTGTTTTGGAAGTGAAACGTGAGCGTCTGCGGTTTGGTCTCCGGTTGGCCGTCAGAACCTAATTCTCCCCGCCCACCTTGCGCCCCAGCGGAACCGGGTTGAGTCAGCCCTGCCAGCAGACCGACAAGCAGAAGAACAGCCGTCCAACGGATTTGATTCATCGTGGTCATCATCCTGGATCGCTCGCTGGTTGCAGGGGGTCACACAGTTCGCGGTAGCGCACCCGCAAACACTCTCTCAGTCGGCCAAACGTGAACTCACCCGATTGATGTTTCATGTCCCCAACGGGGTGGACATCTAGTTTTCGATTACGTATGCGTGAGCTAACTTTGATGTATTCTATTATGATACGAAGAGCAGCGACGAGTCACAATCTTCTTTCGAGAAGGGGACTTACGTTTCGCCTCCGTCAAAGGGGCAGGTCACCGTCGAACCGGGAGAGGTGCGGCTTGATGCAGTTGCACCACCCCAGTCCACTCAATTGTTGCGCCGCCGCCTTTGGAACAGGGCCCGACGGTCGAGTTCGAATTTCGCGCCCTGGGCCTTCTCGAACTCTGATTTTTGCTCAGCAGTGAGCACATCCAGAATGCTAGCATCGGTTTCCTTGTTCAACTGATCGGTCTTTTCTCGGCGCTCTTCACGCGAGAGGTCTCGGAAATCCCGGAACTGCTCCCGTCGTCTGGAGCCAGCCGATGCAAGGGCCTCGCGGATTTTCTGCCTTTGAGAAGCAGTGATTTTGAACCTCTTGGTAGCACTGTCCGCCGCCAATGCCCGGGCCCCCTGAACCTGCAACAGAATCTCGTTGAGTCGGGTCAGTTGATCCGCGTTCAGCAGCGCGTCGAGTTTTTTGTCGGTCTCGGCGGTCAGTTTTTGTCGCTGTGGGGCGAGTTCGCGGAACTTCTCCCGTCGTTCTTCCCGCGACAGGTCCCCCAGACCGGCGAACAGTTCTCGCTGCTGGCTGCGGGCCTCGGTCGACAATTCTTTGAATTCGGCAATCTGAGTTTCGCTGAGCTTCAATTCGTTCTGGACCTGTTCGGCCCTCAGCAGGGTGCTCTTGTTGATGCCGCCGAAGCGACGACCACTGAATCCACGCCGGCGCTGCTGCGCCATTCCGAGTGAATCGGTCACCAGCAGAATTGCCAGGGACAGAACGGCAAGTTTTGTCAAGACACGCATAGACATTGTGGGCCTCCTTCTTCGCAGTCGATGAGGTTGTGATGGGTTCCTCGACGACAGAGAGTTAAAAATCGAGCCGGCGTCAAACACACATTCCCCTTCAATTTTCTTGGTTGTCGAAATTGTTCCTTACTCAGATGCACTACTGCCGGCCGAGAACGCGAAACATCACAGTTTTTCGGCCCGCCGGTCGGTCTGTTTCTTGTCGGGTTGATTTGCGGAACGCGAACGGAATCCGCAGCAGTACCCAAAATTCAGTTCGCCGTTGAACGGCTCGCCAGCCAGTTGCCGCCATTGGGCCATCTGACCGGCCGTCAACAGGTTCAACAACTTTTCGCTGGCGTTTTTCCGTTCGGTCTTAAACTGCTGCTTGTACTGTTGCACTCTTGTTTTCGAACGACGTCCGCGATGGTAGTTTTTCCACGCCTGCTTCACCTCCTGGTGAATCTCGTCGATTTGTTGCCGTTGGAGGGCGGTGAAACCGATCGCCTCGGCAATCTCCGGATCGCGGAAGGCCCGTGTGCCCCGTAATTGCAGCAAAATCTGGTCGAGCCTTTGAAGCTGATCCGCCATGAGGTTCTGTTCAATCTCTTGATCCGCCGCCTTGGTGAATTCTTCGTATTGTTTGCGATACTCATTCCAGGCTGCCTTTCGTGAGCTGTGTGAACTGCGGCTGAAGCGCGGACGATTCTCTTTCCATTTCTCTTCCAATTCGGTGATGATAGCCACCTGTTCCCCAGCCAAATGCAAATGTCGCTGGACGGCCAGCTGACGAACGACTGTCAGCCGACCATGCCCCCGGAGCACGCCTAGATGACGATAGATTGCAAACAGACCCCGCTGAATCTCCGGATCGGCTGGGTGGTCCTGGAAGAGTTGTTCACGGATCTCGCGAGCCTGATCGAATGCAGCCTCAGCATCGGGCTTGGAGCCGATTTCGTTGAAGATCTCGGCGATACGGAACAGGCTGGCAGCCAAATCCGCTCGGGTCGATGGATCGTCGCCGCACGTTTCGACAAAATCGAGATAGTATTTCAAGGCCGATTCGAGCAGTTTCAGCCGAACCTCCTGCGCATCGGGATTGTCTGCCAACTCCTGTTCACTGAGCCGGACAAAGGAATCGAGCACTTGCCGCGCCTGTTGAAAATTCTGTTCGGCGAGGCCCCGCTGTTTGGCTTCCGCCTGTAAGGCGGAAGCGGTTTCCGTCTGTTTCTGTGTGAGTAGCACATAGCCGTAGGCAAACCCGAAAACCGCCATCAACAACAGGACGGCCACCGAAACCGTGGCAGAAACCACGACCGACTTGTGCCGCCGAGACCACTTGGCCGCCATCTCGCGCAACGTGGGTCGTTTGGCCAGAATCGGCTTGTGCTCTAAAAACCGATTGAGATCGTCGGCCAACTCCTTAGAGCTTCCGTAACGTGCTCCTGGCTCTTTGGCCAGGGCTTTCAACACAATCGTCTCCAAGTCGGTGGGAATGGCGCTGTTGAACTGCCGCGGCGGAGCTGGCTCGTCAAAAGCGATCTCGTGCAGCAGATGACGGCGATCTCGGCTTTTCCAGACCGGCCGCAGCGTCAGCAGTTCGTAAAGCGTGGCCCCCAGCGAGTAGATGTCGGTGCGATGGTCGACTTCGCCTCGCTTGCCCATCGCCTGTTCGGGGCTCATGTAACGCAGAGTTCCCAGAATGTCGCCCGTCATCGTCAAATTAGCGTCCGTCTGATACCGGGCCAGCCCGAAGTCGGTCACCCACAAATGGCCGTGGATGTCCACCAGCAGGTTCGCCGGCTTGACGTCTCGATGCACGACGTCTTGAGCGTGTGCGTGTTCCAAGGCTTCTGCCGCTTGAATGCCTAGGTTTGCCACCACGCGAAAGAATGAGGAGCCGCGGACCGACTGTTGCGTGGAAATCGCCGCCTGCATCTCGACGGTTCGGTCTGCAGCGGCTGACTGCGATGGTGCCGCGTCGGATCGTTCGGACTCTCTCTGAGACTGGGGCGAATGCGATCCGCTGAAATCGGGACTTGCCGAAGAGTCTCCGCCTAAAACCAGATAGCTGATCGAGTCGAAAAACGTGCTGCTTGGTGATGCCTCTTGTCCCACTTCGTGCCCGGCTAGACGACGCAGCCCCGTAACGACCTCTAAAAGGCTTTGCCCTTCGATGAACTGCATCGCGTAGTAGTACACGCCCCGCTCGCAACCGACCGAGTAGACGGGAACAATGTTAGAGTGGTGCAAGTGGGCAGCCGCCTGCGACTCCCGCTTGAACCGCTCCAACTGCTTCGAGTCGAGCGCCGCCGCAAAGGAGAGGACTTTCAGAGCGACCCGTCGCCCCAGAGAAATTTGTTCGGCCTCGTAGACGACGCCCATACCGCCACGGCCGATCTCTCTTCGGATTCGGTAGTCCCCCAGACATCCGGAGACGCCCGCCTCGTCCGGCAGCGGATCGCTGGCGGGCAGCGATCCCGACGCCGACCAATGCATGGCCCGCAGTGCGGGCAGCAGGTCTCGCAGCACGTCGGCAATCTGCGGGTACCGGCGGGCGTAATCCTCGACGACCGGTTGCTGGCCACTGTTGACCTGCTCCATGAACTCGTCGGTGACCTCGGCAGTCAACAATTCCAACGAGGCTTCATCCAACACAGGCCCGCGTTGTTCGGGTGATGGCATCTCGTTCATAGCTGTGATTCCGTCAAACCACTTTCGGTGAGCAGCCGGTGCAGCCGCAGCAAGGCCCGCCCGTGACGTTTTCGGGCCGCGGCAGGATCAATGTCCAGGATCTTTGCCGTTTCCCGATAGGAAAGCCCCTCAAAATTTCGCATCAACAAGATCTCGCGATCGGTCTTGGAAAGCTGTGCCACCATCTGCCGAACCTGGCGTGCCATTTCCCACTGTCCGAACTGCTGGCTGGGCGACGGGCCAGTCGCCAGAGCATGTTGTGCCAACTGAACAGAAGACGAGTTTGGGAATGGAAGCTCTCGGCCGACCGATCTACGCAAAGCATCAATGTGTTGTCGTCTGATCATGATCAAACGCTCGCAGGCGGTTTTTCGCAGCCAAAGCCGAAACGGAATCGGCTTGCGCCGCAGGTAATCCGCAAACCGCCGGAACGCTTCCAGATGGGCCTCCTGCACCACGTCTGACGGATCGATCCGCGAGCGAAGTTGCGAATCGAGCCTAAGCTCAATCACCCGGCGTAAAAAAGACCGATGCCGGGAAAAGAGACGATCGAAAGTCGCACGGCCTCCTTGTTGGGCCTGAGTGAGCAACTGCTGAGTCTCAGCCGAGTCGGGTGTCACTTCGGCCATGGGACAAGCTCCTGGTTGTCTAGTCATCTACCTGTCGAGATCGGCAAAAAGTGACTGGTTCGGAGACCAGCCGGGTGGCAGTTGACTCCTCAAACTCCCTCGGAACCGGCAAAAAATGCCGGTCACATTCGCGATGTTGGCTGCCCGAACCGTCAACGAATTGCGGCCCTGATCAGCCTACAATTTGTATCGTCAGGTGACAGTGCAGCTTACGACAACCGGCGGGCATTGGCATCCCCCGCCGGACCGAGGACAACGCCAAACCACCCGAAAGCGGATCCGTCACTCAATAAACACCGAGGAAACCCGCGCAGGTCGCGCAAAGGGCGCTTTTCGAGGGAGCTTCCCGCACAGATGCACCTGTCTCCGATCGATTCTCCCGGATTTTTCATGAGGCGATCCTCAACTCGCGCAAGCAAAGTGGTGAAAAGGCGTTGCGACTATCTTGTCCAAAAAGCCGCGCATACAAGCACGAAGCGCAAGCGAGTGAGTCCATGCCGTGCACACTCGCTTGCGCTGCGTGCTTGTATTAGTCGAGCGAACACCTCATGAATAATCCGGGTTCTCCGGCGCGCGGCTTCCGATGTTCGGAGACGAAACGGCCCAGTTTGTCATTTGGCATTCCGCTGGGCCAGGGCTTGCTCGATACCTTTTTCCAAGCCGTCTGTCGGGGCGCTTCCGACCCAGGCGATGCGGCCATCGGTGCCGATCACGTACAAGGTTGGAAAGAGCTTCACTTTGAAACGTTCGAGCGTTGCCTCTGCCCCGTAGCCGTTGAGCCAAGTGATGCCGGTCTGTTCGAGAAACTGCTCGATGTACGGCACATAAGGATCGTCTTCGAACGTCAACCCCAGAAAGATAATGTCGTCGCGTTCGCGGAATTTATCATACACCTGAACTAGGTGTGGCGCATCGGTGCGGCAGTAGCCTCACTGGCTGAACCACGCGTTCAGGACGACGACTTTGCCCTTGAGGTCCTCCGGTGTCAGGGGCTCGCCGTTCAACCAGCCGCTGGCGAGAATCGGCGGTGCAGAGTCTCTCGGCCGAAGGCCGCTTGTCGTCGAAGTTCCGCTCACGTCGCAGCCACTCCAGACCAAGATCAGCAGCATCGAGACGGCTGCCATCCCAACGACCCTCATCAAAAACACTGGTCGACCCTGAAATTTCGACTTTAACGGCGGTGGCTGGCCGCTTTCTTCGTGTTCGATACTCATGCTCTCTCCATCGGTTATTTTGAGCGATTGTTCAGACAAGCTGGTTGGCGTCATTCCGAGACAAACGTCCCTCAGTGTCGATTTACTTTTTCAATTCTATTCGATAGTGCGGTCAATCCGCAGGTTCTGTGAACCGTTTTACAGATCATAGAGCGTACAGCTCGTCGAATTTCGCGTGCAAATGCTCCAACAGCGGTTTGGATGAGAGTGACCCTCCGCTGACAACCTGCACCAGACGATTGGCCCGGTATTTCTTGCCCGGACGATGAATGTGTTCATTCAGCCAGTTCTTCAACGGAGCGAAGTCTCCCCCGGCAAACTGCTGATCGAAATCACCCAGCGACTCGCCAGCGGCCCCGAAAAACTGGGCCGCATACATGTTACCGAGCGCGTAGGTCGGGAAATAGCCAATCAGCCCGGCACTCCAATGGATGTCCTGCAGGCAGCCGCGGGCATCGTCGGGCGGCGTGATGCCGAAATAGCGAACAAAGGTTTCGTTCCAGACACCCGGCACGTCGCCCGGTTTCAGATCGCCTGAGATCAACGACTGTTCCAGCTCGAACCGCAGCATGATGTGCAGATTGTAGGTGACCTCGTCCGCCTCGACACGAACGAGTGAAGGACGCACATCGTTAATCGCCCGGTAGAATTCCTCGACGTCCACGTCGCCCAGCGCATTCGGAAACGCCTTTTGTGCCGGTTCGTAGAAGTGCCGCCAGAACGCTCGGCTGCGGCCGACAAAGTTTTCCCACATTCGCGACTGCGATTCGTGAATGCCGAGCGAGATGGTTTCTCCCATCGGCGTGCCGAAGGCGTCCTTGTCGAGACCTTGCTCGTAGATTCCGTGACCCGCTTCGTGCAGGACGCCGAAAAACGCTCCGGGAAAGTGCTGTTCGTCGTAGCGGGTCGTCAGCCGGCAGTCACCCGGACCAAACCCGCTGCAGAAAGGATGGGTCGTTTCGTCGAGCCGACCCTGCTGGAAGTCGAAGCCGATTTGTTTGGCGGCTTCGACGGCGAACTCCTGCTGTGCATCGATCGGATACTTCCGGGTGAGGATCGAGACCTGCGGTTTGTTTTCGGAACTGTTGATGGCCGCCACCAGATCGACCAGTTCGTCCCGCAACGGCGTGAAGACGGCATCGATCTCTTTGGTCTTCGCACCCGGTTCGTAACCATCCAGCAGCGCATCGTAGGGCACACCATCCCCGTAGCCGATGGCTTCGGCTTCTTCGCGTTTCAGTCTGACGATCTTCTCCAGCCAGGGAATG
>CAUZTK010000010.1:0-28406 GCA_963582395.1 Planctomycetota bacterium
CTTAATAAGTGGGGAGGGGCCGTCAAATAAAAATGGTATTGCCAACAAAGTGCAATTCCTTTCTCCTATTTGGCGGTCTCTTTCTTATCAGAGTGTTGAAGAGATATGTTTGGGAAGGACAGTCGATATATCGAATCCGACTAAGCAAATCCTACCCTTGACATCTGTCGTGCCATAAAAAAGTCCGAATCTGAAGGTATTACTGGGTGGCATTGATTGTGAACTCAGTGTCGCACATGTCACAGATCAGACAGTTACTGTCATTCCTGTGCAATATTCCGATTTCACACTCTGGGCACACCAGAACGCTGTCAGAGTCGCACAACAGCGGCTCAATCGCCATGAAAAATCCGATTTCGTCCATCAAAATCTGGTCCTTTGTTCACATGAGTGCAGTGTTGCACTGATTCGGGTAAAATGCCGCCGCTATTATGACAGATTCATTACGCAGATACCAGTATTGGCCGGAATGAATATTCTCGACATGAAGCGGTCCGTCGATTTTCTGGTCAGCCGGCCGGAGGTCGTCGGCGAACGGATCGGCTGCTACGGGCATTCGATGGGTTCAACCCATACCTGGCTGGTCGGTCCCTGGGAGGAACGGCTGAAATGTCTGGTGGGCAACTGTTGTTTGCCGACCTACAAGGCGATCCATCGGCATCACATGTTGCACTGCTTTCCGAATTTCATCCCCCGCATTTTTCAATATGGCGATACGCCCGACATCGCCGCTTTGATCGCCCCCCGAGCGCTACACCTCAACTTCGGGGGAAAAGACCGTGGAAGCCCGATCGAAGAGGTCCGCGCGGGACTGAAGATCATCGAAAACGCCTATGCCGGCATGCATGCCGAAAAAAACTTCTCTAGTTATATTGAGGAAGGGACCGGCCACGTGCTTTCAGCCGAAATGTGGAAGCGCACGAAGGCCCTGTTCGCCAAACATCTGAAAGCCTGACGGCGGACCTCCGGCCGCATTGTCAGCTTCATGTCCGATTTTTCCGGGTCGCTCAACAGAAAGGACCATCGATGGACGCCCTGCAGTATGTGAAAGATCTGGTTGCCTTTGAATCAACGAGTCTGCTGTCGAACGCGCCGATCAGTGATTACGTCGACGAGATGCTCAAGAAACTGGGATTCCAAACGGAGCGAATCGAATACGACGACGTCAATGGAATTCGCAAGGTGAGCGTCGTCGGCAAGAAAGGGGACGGAACCGGTGGGCTGGCCTATTTCGGTCACACCGACGTTGTGCCGGCCGATCCCTGGTTCACCGACGAACACGGACCGTTTACACCGACCATCAAAGGCGACCGGCTGTATGGTCGCGGCAGTTGCGACATGAAAGGTTCGATCGCCTGCATGCTGGCGGCGGCAGAGAACTTCTCGATGCCCGAATTGAAGCGGCCGATTTACGTCACCTGTACGGCCGATGAAGAAATCGGTTACGGCGGAGCAGGGGCGGTGGCTAAGCGGTCGGAACTGTTCCGGGAAATGGTCGCCGGTGACGCGCACGGAATCATCGGCGAGCCGACCATGCTCGAAGTCGTCTATGCCCACAAGGGAACTTACGGGTTCAAAGCCACCAGTCGGGGCAAAGCCGCCCACTCCAGCACCCGCGAAGGACTTAACGCCAACCTGGCCATGATTCCATTCCTGGCGGAAATGAAGACGATGCACAAGGAAACCGAATCCGACCCGAATTGGCAGCACGACGAGTTCGATCCGCCGACGGTCAGTTGGAACATCGGCATCAACGATCACACCAAGGCCGTCAACATCACACCGCCACAGAGTATTTGCACCGTCTACTTTCGTCCGATGCCGGGTCAGCAACCCCAGACTTTGATTCAGCGTGCTCAGTCGATCGCGGAGGCATGCGGGATCGAGTTCGAAGTCCGTTCGCAGGCGAATCCACTGTATGTCGATCCGAAATCGGATTTCGTCAAAGAGATGCTGGAGTTGGCGGGTCGGCAGAAACCGAAAACGGTCTCGTACGGAACTGACGGCACCATGTTGACGGCCCTGAAAAAACTGGTGGTTTTCGGACCGGGAGACATCGCGCAGGCGCACACTCATGATGAGTGGATCGAACTAGAACAGTTGGAGCGCGGGGCCGAAATGTTCGACCGCGCCATCCGTCGCTGGTGCTGTTAAAATTCTGGCCAACACATGCTCGACCTTCAATACATTTGCCAAAACACTGAGGCAGTCGCCGAGAACTGCCGGAATCGTGGTGTCGAGGTCGACCTCCGGCGACTCATCGAGCTACGCGAACGGCGGGGGCGGCTCATTCAGGAAGGAGATCAGCTCCGTCACGAGCAGAAAGAAACGTCTTCGGGAATCCCCAATGCGAGCAATGCCGATGAGAAACAGACGCTGATCGCCCGTGGCCGAGAACTTCGTGGGGCTGTGGCGGGCAACGAAGCCGAGCTGAAAAGAATCACAGCCGAATTGCGAATCGAACAGGCACGGATTCCGAACCTGTCCCATCCGGACGCGCCGGTCGGTCGGGGCGAACAAGACAACATCACGCTACGGACATGGGGTGAGATCCCACGGTTCGATTTCGAGCCGCTCGATCACGTGGCGCTGGCGGAACAGCACAATCTGATCGATCTGGAAGCCGGTTCTCGCGTCGCCGGGCACGGTTTCTACTTCTTGAAGAACGAGGCTGTCCTCTTGGAATTAGCGCTGGTGCAATTTGCGATGCAGAAAGTGCAAGCGGCCGGATTTTCGCTGTACAGCACTCCAGACCTGGCCCGGGACGACGTCTTGGAGGGAATCGGTTTTATTCCTCGGGGCGAGGAAACGCAGATCTACTCGATTCAGAACAGCGACTTAAGTCTGGTGGCCACGGCCGAGATCACTCTGGGCGGGATGTTCAAGGACCAGGTCCTCAACGCCGCCGATTTGCCGATCATGTCAGCCGGCATGTCGCACTGTTTTCGGACCGAAGCGGGAGCCCACGGCCGGGCAACGCGGGGCATTTACCGCGTCCACCAATTTACCAAGGTCGAGATGTTCGGTGTCACCGCGCCCGACGTGGCGGTCTCGAATGAATTTCAAGAGCTGATTGTCCGTCTCGAAGAGGAGATCTTTCAGGGACTGAGGATTCCGTACCGAGTCATAGATACCTGTACCGGAGAGCTGGGCGGCCCGGCCTACCGTAAGTTCGATCTGGAAGCCTGGATGCCGGGGCGCGGTGACGGCGGCGAATTTGGAGAGGTGACATCGGCCTCGAACTGCACAGATTATCAATCACGGAGGCTCGGCACCCGCTGCAAGTCTCCTGAAAAGCGGGGGACGCAGTTTGTCCATACGCTGAACGGAACCGCCGTGGCGGTCACACGGGCCATCATCGCCATCCTGGAAAATTATCAGCAGGCCGACGGAAGCATCGTCGTGCCCGAAGTTCTGCGACCCTGGGTCGGAAAGGAGAAGATCGGCTGATTCCCGATTTGAACTCCTCACGTCAAATTCGGTTGTTCCAAAGGGGACCAACGTTGCTGGGTACGGCAACGTAAGCAAAAGAACGGGCATGTCGAAACGTCCCGAAACGGTTCCATCGTCACAACGGCATCTCCTTGATCTTCAGGTGAAGCGATCTTATCAATTGCTCAAAGCGAACTCTCTGTTTCCGTTCAGAGCCGTTCCGATTGTACTTGACCGCTTTTGAAGCGCGGGCTTAGCATGGAGAGAGACCCCGAGTCCATGACCCAACAGTTACACAGCCTATTCCCCCGCAATTGTACAGTTGTCCCCTCGGAGTGATTTCTGCCGTTTGAAGCACTTTCTCAAACCCGTGAGTAGGATTCCAACAGACCAGTGACCAATCCCGTAGACGAAACGCCGTTGGCCGGTGGCAGTTCTGAAGATTCCAGCGCTGCTGAAAATCAAGATCGGCCCAATTACAACACGGCGGCAGAAAGCGGCCAGCCGGCTGAAGAAACACTCGGCGAGAGTGTTTCGGAACCGATCGAACAGGGCCCTGCGGAACCAGCCGCTGAAGCGAATCTGCAAGAACCGGCCGACGACGATGGGTTGCCGGAAGTGATTCCATTGACGCCGGAATTGGTTGAAGACGAAGCGATCCGCGGCGACTTCATGCTGCGGGCTTTTGTGGTCCTGCTGGCCGTTTTGCTGGGGTGCGCTGAGATCGCCGAAACCCGTACACTGGTCCACGTGAAAACGGGCCAGTATTTAGGGAGCCACGGTTGGCTGCCCCCGCGAACCGACGTTTTTTCGTACACCGCCCAAGAACGCCCGTGGGTGAACCTCAGTTGGTTATTCGATCTGTTGCTATCCTTGACGTTTGATCTCGGCGGGGTGGTGGCGATGACGATCTTCAAGATTTTCCTGGTCACGCTGACGATTCTAATTGTCGTCTTCAGCGTGCGCTCGAACGCCTCCACATGGTGGGGGTCGGTGTGTGCGGCTTTGGCACTGCTCGCCTGCTATCCACAGTTGACCATCCTTCCAGAGCTGGTCACGCTGCTTGGTCTGGCGCTGACGCTTTGGATCATGCAGCGCTGGCAAATGGGCACATCGGCCGCAACCCTCTGGTGGCTTGTTCCCACGTTCGTCCTGTGGAGCAATCTCGACAATCGAATGTTTCTCGGCCTGGTTCTGCTGCTGTTGTACGCCGCCGGAGAGCTGGTGGGTTCGTGGTTCGGCCGCAACGGCCTCTCCGACGCCGCTCGCCGCCGTCAGCTTTGGAGCGTCATCGCGGTCTGTTTGCTGGCTGCTTGTCTGAATCCGTTCGGCTGGAATTCGCTCACGGCCCCGTTCACGCTGTACGGTATCGAGTATCCGGCGCTGCGGCATCATTACTTCATCAATCCGGGGCCGAGCGAACTGCAATACTACCCAATTTTAAGCAAGATATTTTGGGGAAAGCTGGGCCTGCTCCCGGCAACCGGCTTGCTGTTGCTGGCTGCTACGGCGGTGGTCCTCGTGATGAACCGCAAAAAGGTCGAATGGGGACACGTCTCGGTGTTTGTCGGATTTGTGGTGTTGGCGATGGTCGCCAGCCACGAGCTTGCCGCAGCCGCCGTCGTGGCCTGCGTCTTGTGTACCTTAAACGCGCAAGACTGGTACCGCGAGAATTATCCGCAGACGTATTCCATCGAACTCAGCGAACGTATCTTTTCCAGCGGTGGTCGGGCCGTGACCGTGCTGACGTTTTTTGTCGTCGCGTTTCTGGCCTCCAGCGGACGGCTGAAAGACCCGAATGATCGGCGAATCGGCTTCGGCTTGCAACCGGAACTCCAGACGACCATCGAGGGACTCCGGACCGACCTCGAGGAAGAAAACTCCTTCAACCGCCGACCGTTCAACTTTATTTTTCGTCAGGGAGATTTACTGATTTGGCTTGATCGGAAAGTTTTTGTCGACAGCCGCGTCTCTGTTTACAGCGGTACGGGCCGGGACGATCTGCTGACGATCCACGATCAAACTCGGCGGTCCCTGCGTGTCCGTCAGCAACGGTCTGCCTTCAGCGGCCGAGACGAGATTTGGAAGGCCACGTTCGACCGCTTTGACGTGACCCACGTTTTACCTCGGCTCTCCGGTCCGAATTCGGATTATCCGACTTTCTTCGCCCTGCTCTCATCCCCAGACTGGCAGTTGGCCAACCTGGGCAGTATGACGTCCGTTTTCTATCGGACCAGTTTCCGGAAACAGTACCCCAAGCTGGCTGAGTATTTGGACGCACATCAGTTTGACATGCCCGACAAGGCATTTCGGCAGCAATCGCAAGAGCCAACACCGCGGGGCGATTGGCCGCGGCCCCGCTCGGCTTACCAGAATTTTCTCACACGTCCCAAGCCCAACCGTTTGGTTTCGGTTCAAGCGGCTGGACATTACAACCAGTATTTGAAACGGTATTTGCAGAATCAGCCAGGCTCGGCGCTGCTGCAATCTCCGGAACTCGGGTTCGCGGCGGCCCATCTGGCGATTCGCTACGCGAACCAGGGGCTGGCTGATGATCCTCAGTCGGCCGAAGCCTTTCGTGCCCTGGTCAGTGCCTATTTGTTCCTGCAAGCGGGAGAATCGATCATTTGCCAGCGCAGTGGCTTGAACTACGATGCCGCACTGCGAACCCGTCAGGCCATTCACGCGCTCGGCCAGCTACGGACCCTGCAGCCCAGCAACCCAGACGTACACGAGATGCTCTTCCGGATCTATGCGCAGAAAGGGCAGGTCGAGCTGGCGCTGCAGTCGCTCGACGAATACGAACGTCTTGAGATCCACCGACCGGGCCCATCCGATCAACAGGCTACCATTCAACAACAACAACAACAACAACAACAACAACGCGCCCGCGAGGCGTTGCCCCAAGCGGTCAACGATAGGCTAATGCAGATCAATGAGATCGCCAGTTCGGGCGCAGATTTGGTTTTGGTGGCCCGGTTCGCTTATCAGAACGGCTGTGCCCTGCGTGCCCTAGAGCTACTCGAAGACGATCCAGAACTGTCGCGTCGAAACATGATTGCCACGCCGCTGATGCGGGCGGAGCTATTCATGGAAGCCGGACGTCTTGAAGAGGCCGAGCAAGAACTGCTGAATGTGCAGGGTATGGCCGAGCAGATCGGCCTGCCAGGTTGGCGGACACCGTTGGCCATGGTCAAACTGGCAAACGGAGACTATCAACAGGCGATTCAGCTTTGGACCGATCAACGCAGCAACACGAATGACCGGCGGATGAATTCTCTGTTCTCATCGTTTCCCCTTGTCTGTGCCACGCAGCCGTTGCCAATTTGGCCGCTGGTACATCTTCAGCAGTCCGCCTCCGCGTTGCTATCGCTCCCGAATGAAAACGCTCAACTGCTGCTCAACGTTGCTCTGTCTCACCTCGAAACAGGACGCAACAAAGCCGCCACAGAAATATTCCAGAAAATTCTCGAAATCGCTCCGGACAGTTCTGTGCGGCCACTCGTCGCCTTCTATCTACTGCAGTTGACAGGCGAGGAAATTGAACCGCTGCCGCCCTCGGACTGGATTTCGTTGGACGTCTTGCCCCGCGACGAGATGGACGAGGCGAAACTGGATTGAGCCGAAATCGCTCATGGCTGGGCCGGCCATCTGCCGCGGGTCGCTTCTGATCGCACGTTTACCGCGCTGTCACGTCATAAACCGACAAACGATCTTTCTCTCGCAGATACAACCTGCCGCCGGCGACAACCGGATGCGACCAACTGTCGCCACTCGCTCCGGGAACTTTGAAAGTGCCCTTCAGCTTGTAACCGTCCGAGGTGGCTTCAATCAGCGCCATGATTCCATTCTGGTAGCGAAAGTAAAGGTGTCCGTCGGCGTAGACGATCGACGCCGAACCTGTCCCGGGCCCACGCCGTTTCCACAGAATTCGGCCCGTTTTCAACTCGATGCAAGTTGGCAATCCGTTGTTGCTGCCGTGACCGCCGTAAATGTAGTCGCCCACCAACACGATTCCGCCGTGGTGATTTTGGAAGCGACCACCGCCAAGAAAGTAGACCTCTTCGACTTTGATTCCACCCTTTTCATCCGGCAGCATCTTGAGCAAAGCGCTGCCCGCATTGTAGCCGTTGGCGGCAAACACGAAATTGTCTCGCACGACGGGCGTCGGAATATTCGCCGTGTGGTTCGCCAAGCGATTGTAGCCCCACAAAAACCGGCCGTTTTTCGCTCCGACACCGATCAGCCCGCGGCCGATCAGTTGCACGTACTGGCGAACGCCGGCCGCTGTGGTCACCACGATTGAAGAAAACCCGGCCCCGTCGCTGCCGCGCGGGCCGACCTGAGGAACGGCACTTTGCCAAAGCAATCGACCGGTCCGTTTGTCGAGCGCCACCAGAGTCGTCTGACTGCCGCCCGGCGTACAGATCAACTTGTCCCCGTCGATCAAGGGAGACTCCGCATAACCGCGGCTCGACTGCAGGCGACCATCGAAGTCATCCAGGAAACTCTTGTGCCACAGGATTTCGCCGCTGGAAGAATCCAGACAGTTCAGGTCTCCGTCGGGGTCCAGCGCGTAGAGACGCTCACCATCGACAGTCGGTGTTGATGAGGGCATACGATCGGTGGCCCCAATTTCCCTCGACCACAGCAGCCGGCCGCTGGCAACCTCCAGCGCGACCGCAAACACCTGGCCGTTTCGTTTTCCGATGGTGAATACAGTGCCGCCGGTAACGACCACACTCGAATAGCCCATGCCGAGCCCCGACGCTTTCCAGACCAGCTTGGGAGCTCGCACATTCCACGAACGAAGCAGTCCGGTTTCGGTCGAGACCCCGTCTCGCTTCGGGCCCCGCCATTGCGGCCAATATGTATCCTCACCATGCGTTAAAACGTTGCCGATGAGCACCAAACTGACAGTTAAAATCGCGGAAGCTCGACTCACGAAAAAATCCTGTCCATGCGGTCAGATGAGATGACGCAGTTTTATTTTAGAAAATCGAATTCTGATCATAACCGTTCACACGGGTACTTTGAATCGAATGCTTTGGTAGCCAGGACAGGTCAGTGATTCTGTTGGACGAGGGAAAAGTGTCTGACCCTCTCGAAGACAAACGTTTCCGAGGGGGGGACTCAAGTTCGCTTGTGTCACAAATTTCGGTGTTAAAAGAGACCAGACCCGAATGGCACGCACTGTGACTATCAAATGTTCACTGCTGAATTCGAACGATCATCTGGGCACCGGGCGTGTCTTACTGCCGGTGGACTCCAACAGTTAGGCTTTAACGGGAATTTGCCGTTGCGCGGTAGTGCATCATGCCGATGACGGTTAAGCTGTAAGCGTCGTTACGCATAGGGGAGAGCAGCGATGGTTATCGAACAAACGAAAAGTCAGCGACGCTCAACCAAACCGGCGGTGCTCGCCACCATTTGTCTGGCGTGCATCTTGGTGTTGGGTGGGTGTTCCGATCAAGGTGCACACGGTCGTTTCGAACGCGATTCGACCGGTCTCCGTGAAGACCGGGTGGAACAGAGCCTGCAGCTAAACGACAACGGCGAAGTCATATTGCCGGTATCCGACAATCAGTGGAGGGAAGTGCTGACACCGGTACAATACTTGATCACACGGCAAAAGGAGACCGAACAGTCGTTCAACAACGAGTATTGGGATAACAAGAAGCAGGGCATTTATCGGTGTCGGTGCTGCCGGACCTCGCTATTTTCCTCGGATACAAAATTCCGCTCCGGTACCGGATGGCCAAGCTTCTGGGATCCGATCGCCGCGAAAAAGATCAAGAGGGCCGGCCCCATGATGGAGGTCCTCTGCCGGCGGTGCGACGCACATTTGGGTCACGTGTTTCGCGACGCCCCCAAAACTCCCACTGGACTACGCTACTGCGTCAACTCGGCCTCGTTGCATTTCGTCGAATCCGGGGATTCGCCCAAGTCTTCCAACCCGGCTGCATCACCGCAGTAGCGAACTGTTTCGCGAGCGGGACGATACCTGCAATGAAGGGGTCATCGCAATTCTCGTAAGTCCGACGGTGATGGTACGGCTTCCCTGCCACAGTTCAGTTGGTCCATCGGCTTGTTTCAACTCCCCTGCTACCGCGATTGACCACAGTTGATGCACGGCGTTGACTCTTGTTGCACACATAGAATCAGCACACCTGCTCACGAAACAATAATTTCGTATCTCGTTTTCACAAAATGCTTTATATATTTTCCCGGCTAGGATTTGAACCTAGACTAAGTGATTCAGAGTCACTCGTGCTACCGTTACACTACCAGGCAAAAACGCTTATATTTCAGGGTTTATTGAACCTTTCGCCGTGGGCGGCGTTGTCATTGATGCCACCTTGACACCAGAAATGCGAAAGGTGACACCAGTGACCAAGTCTAGCAAAAAGAAACGGTTGAACAAGCCAGCCAAACCGTACAAGAGCTGCCGGTCACATCGAATCGGCGGTCAAACTGCTGAACCACCGCGTGCAGGGAACCGAGAAGTTCTGGTCAGAATTGGAAGCAGAGGCCTGACTGCAATTGAAAGCCGACACGCTGAGCGAAACAGCGCCCCTGGAAGCATTCTGATATCACCACCCCCACCGAATGATCGGCTGTCGTCCCACAAAAACCGCCGCCGCTTGAAATCACAAACCCCGTCTCGCATCCGCCGAATTCGATGATTAAGACGCGAGGCCTGATAGCGGGGTTGGCTATCACATCAGCTTCGCGGTCTTGGTGCTTAGTTCGGCGACCACTTGAACCAATCGTTCCCGCTTTCCTTGGGGAAGTCGGCGAATTTGCTGAATCAATTCCGGCGTGAGCGCTCTGTTCAGGCGATCCACGGTCATCGTCAGCCTCCGTAACAGTTGTTGCGACGATAGATTTGGCTTTTCCGCGACGGATGTTCCGGCGGACGATTCTGCCGGTGCGGGGCTGCCGGCTCCTTGCCGAAACGGTGCGTATTCTCCTTCTGGAGCTTCGGCTTCCCGAGCGACTCCGGCAAGTGTTTCGACCGGTTCGTTCGCATCCCGGGTGCTTGCGGTGGCATCCGCCGCTTGGCCCTCCACGCCCGGATCCAATGCGGCGGGATCACGGACCGCGGTCACTTCGCTGGGAACGTAGGTTACTGCGGGATCGCCGCCCCATTCGTCGGGCTCCGCTTCGGCGGTCAGATCTTCACCGCGGATGGCCCGCCGCCACGCTTTCATCTCTGCGACGGCCGCTCCGTTTTCGACCGCCCATTGCAAACAGTCGAGAGCATCCTCCCAACGCAGCGAAACGTAGAAGTGCGACCAGCGCAGAGACGGATAGTTTTTGTAAACGTCGCCGAACGTCTCCCACACCCGCCGACGTTGGAAGACCTGATCAGGGCTCAGCCCGACCAAGGCTGCAAAGTCGGCATCGGTGCGACCCTCGGCATACCTGACCGTCCACTTGACGGCACACTCGCCGACCACCCAGTTACAGCGGCTGATTGCGGTCTGGGCTCGCACGACGAGTTCCTCTTCAGACTCCGGCACTTCACTGTCGAGATTGCTGGCCATAAGGGGTCCACGGTCTCCTGTCATCAAAAACTCAACGGATGTGGTTCGGCAGGGCACAACTAACAGGTCGCTGTGCGACGTGTCTGTGCTTGTTGTCTCTGCTAGTGTCTTCCGAATCTAAACTTACCAACTTGTTATCGGTTCGTGTAACGTCTCGGCAGATTTTTCACCATGAAACTTTGAGGAAACATCTGAAATACAGACGCCGAATCTCCGCAAGGGATGACAGAGAAGCCGGTTCCACCGATCTTTCATCCACTTTCCACATGCAACCGGGCGCTGGGCAAGAGAGAACCGGGGCAAGCTCCCCTTCCAGCCTCATGTCCTCGAAGCATTCTTCCGACAACTTCTCCAGGTCGGAACTGATGACTTCCCAATACGTCTTGCATTACAATTCGGAATAGGGTCATTTGTTGCTTTGGGAGCGTGGACCCGACGGTTTTGTTTTGGATAGTACCAACGCTCTGTGCTCTTGCTTGTTTCGGTCGCTTCGAATGAGAGGACCGGTTCGTAGTTGTCCCGGTCTCGCCAAGGTAGGCCACTTTCAAAGAATCGTTTGCGATGGCTTGTAATGGTCTACGCTGGTGCGTTTTGTGCTGCCTGCTTTTCTGGACACAATTGACTGACGCCCGCTATTCGCAAGCAGATGACCGCAACGTTCTTCAGGAAGAACAAATCCGCTTCTTCGAGAAGAAGATTCGACCGGTCCTGGTCAAACAGTGCTACGAATGTCACTCTGCCTCGGCGAAGGAACTGAAAAGCGATCTCAGACTCGACACCCGTGCGGGTATCCGCAAAGGGGGCGAGAGTGGCGCAGCCGTTGTGCCGGGCAATCCGGATGACAGCCTGCTTATTCAGGTGCTGCGGTACGACGGACTGGAGATGCCGCCGGACAAACCGTTGCCCAAGACCGTCATCGCGGATTTCGTGGCCTGGGTGAAACAGGGCGCGGTGGACCCGCGGTTCAAGAAGAAAAAACCGGCGGCGGCTACCGGGGTCGATCTGGCGCAGGCCCGCCGATTCTGGTCGTTTCAACCGATCCAGGATCATCCGCTTCCGCGCGTGAACCAAGAATCATGGCCGAAGACATCGATCGACCATTTCGTGCTCGCCCGCTTGGAGGAGCAGGGGTTGCATCCTGTTGCCGCGGCCGGCAAACGGACGCTGATTCGCCGGGCGACGTTCGATCTGCTCGGGCTGCCCCCGGCACCGAATGAAATCGATGCCTTTGTGCGGGACGATTCACCTGATGCGTTCGCCAAGGTGGTCGACCGGCTGTTGGAATCGCCTCACTACGGAGAGCGCTGGGCCAGGCACTGGATGGACGTGGCCCGTTACGCCGAAGACCAGGCTCACTCATTTCAGCCCCGGCTGTATCCAAACGGGTTTCGCTACCGAGACTGGCTGATTCGGGCGTTCAACCAGGATCTGCCTTACGACCGTTTTATCGTCGAGCAGATTGCCGGAGACCTGCTGGATGAACCGGGCCGGAGACAGCGGCTGCCCGCGCTGGGGTTCTTTACGCTTGGACCGGTCTATTACGGCGATCAGAAAATGTTCGACCAGTACGATGACCGAATCGATACGCTTAGCCGGGGCGTGCTGGGTCTGACCGTGGCCTGCGCCCGCTGCCACGACCACAAATTCGACCCGATTCCCACGCAGGATTACTACTCGCTGGTCGGCATCATCGCCAGCACCGAATACACCGAAGCCCCGCTGGTGGACCAGGAGATTGTCGAGGAATACAACAGGGCGCAGGAGGCCATCCAGTCGCAGCAGAAGAAGATCGACGAGTTCATCCAGGCCGAGGCGAAGCGGCTCAAGCTGCCGCGCAAGCAGGTTGAAAAGAAATTGCCCAACGAATCGAAGCAGAAACTGACTTCGATGCGCCAGGAAGTGCAGCGGTTGAAAAAAGCCGCTCCGCCGAAATATCCGTTTGCCCATTCTCTCAAGGACGGCGCCAAGATTCGCGACGTGCCGGTGAATATTCGCGGCAATCCGGAAACGCCGGGCGAGATCGTACCGCGGCGGTTTCTGTCGATTCTGGCTGATGAAGATTCGCCGCCGTTCGTCAAGGGCAGCGGACGGCTCGAACTAGCCCAAGTCATTGTCCGGGCAGATAACCCGCTGACGGCCCGGGTGATTGTCAACCGCATCTGGAGTTTTCATTTCGACAGGGGTTTGGTCGGCACGACCAGCAACTTCGGTGCGCTGGGTGAACGGCCGACACATCCGTGGCTGTTGGACCATCTAGCCTCTCGATTCATCAACCAAGGCTGGTCGATGAAAACGCTGCACCGAGAGCTAATGACGTCGGCCGTCTATCAATTATCCGGCAGAGGAAACGAGATCAACGAGCGGGCGGACCCAGAGAACCGGCTGCTGTGGAGAATGAACCGTCGCCGTCTCCAGGTTGAAGCGTGGCGCGACGCAATGCTTTCGGTCTCAGGAAATCTGGACCGGACGGTCGGCGGGCCGTCGGTGAACCTGACTTCGCCGGACAACCACCGCCGAACGGTGTACGGCAAAATCAGCCGGCACGATCTCGATTCGCTGCTCAGGCTGTTCGACTTTCCCGATCCGAACATTACCGCCGGGTCGCGGAGCGTCACGACTGTTGCGTTGCAACAACTCTTTGTGTTGAACAGCCCGTTCATGCTGAGCCAAGCCAAAGCCCTGGCGGCACATTTGACACGAAATCCGGATGAAAGCAACGCCGATCGAATTCGCACGGCTTTCCGGCTGGTGTTCGGCCGCGAGGCAACCGAGCGCGACCTGCAACGAGGCTTAGAATTTCTGGCCGAGTTGCAGCCAGAGAGCAATACCGCAGAAGGATCGGAACCGGTGTCGCTCTACAAATGGGAACAATACACTCAGGTGCTGCTGAGCGCAAATGAGTTTATGTACATCGACTGATGAGGATCGCCGATGACCATGCCGAACCTTGGTGACCAACCTGAATGGGGACTCTCCCGCCGGCGAATGTTGCAGTCAATTGGCGGTGGCTTCGGCACACTGGGGCTAACCGGCGTGCTGGCTGACGCTGATTTGCTCGGGCCAACGTCTCTGCGGGCTGAAGAATCATCCGCCCAGCGACCGCTGGCGCTGAATCCTCTGGCGCCGAGACCGGCTCATTTCCGTCCACGGGCCAAGCGGGTCATCTTCCTGTTTATGAACGGTGCGCCCTCGCAGATCGACACCTTCGATCCCAAGCCAGCGCTGGCCAAATACGCCGGCCAGACACCCGAGACGGTCAAAACTGACACCGGTCGAAAAAAGAAGGGCGGCCTGCTGCCCTCGCCGTTTAAGTCCAGGCCCTACGGTGAAAGCGGCATTGAGGTGACTGAGATCTACCCGCACATCGGCGAGTGTATCGACGAGATCTGCGTCATTCGCGGCATGCACGGCGACAATCCCAACCACGAGCCGGGCTTGCTGATGATGAATTCGGGCAACCCGCAGCCCATCCGTCCCAGTTTGGGCTCGTGGCTCTGTTATGGTCTGGGGACCGAAAACCAGAACCTGCCGGGGTTCATGGTGTTTTGTCCCGGCAAACCGGTGGTCGGCCCGCAGTTGTGGAGTAATAGCTTTCTGCCGGGCATCTACCAAGGCACGCACATCAACAACAAAAAAATCGACCCCAAGACGATCATCAAACATTTGAACAACCCGCATCTGCCGCGGTCTCTGCAGCGCCGGCAGCTCGATTTTCTACAATCGATGAATCGGGAACATCTGGCGGCTCGTGGACACGACGACCAGCTCGAATCGCGGATTGCCTCGTTAGAGATGGCCTTTCGCATGCAGTTCGAAGCACAGGATGCGTTCGACATCGGCAAAGAATCGAAGAGCACGCGGCAGCTTTACGGTAGCGGTTATTTCGCCGACACCTGTCTGGTCACACGCCGTTTGGTGGAACGGGGCGTGCGGATGGTCCAGATTTATTACGGTCACGGCCAGCCTTGGGACGACCATAAAGACATCAATAATCATCGCAACCACGCCCGCGCCACCGATCAGCCCATCGCCGCGCTGTTGAAAGACCTGAAGTCGCGGGGATTGTTGGATGAGACGCTAATCATCTGGGGCGGCGAATTCGGCCGCACGCCGACTTCAGAAGGAGCCAAAGGCCGCGACCATCATACACTGGGGTTCACCATGTGGCTGGCCGGCGGAGGGATTCAAGGGGGCATGGTGTACGGAGCCACCGACGATTTCGGTTTCAAGGCGATCGAAAACCGCGTCCACATTCACGACCTGCATGCCACCATCCTGCACCTGATGGGATTCGACCACGAACGGCTGACGTACCGTTATTCCGGCCGCGACTTCCGGCTCACGAACGTCGCCGGCCGTGTGGTTGAGGGAATCATGACCTGAATCAGGGTGCTCGCTGTTCAGACTCCAGTGCTAGTGCCTTGTCAAATCTCAAAGGACCGGTTTGATCGGGAGGGCGAAGCTCCCGCTGAGCCGGATTTTTGACCTGGGCACCGACGGTCTTCCCCCCCGAATTGGGGAAGCACCGTTAGCTGGACCGAGAAAGAGGCAGCCCGATTCATGGACTCTCGGTTCCGCGGAATCGAATCCACGACAACTTCTTCGCCAACGAGAAGCAAGTGAAAGTTAACCGCGTCGTTTTCTTCGTCTCTGCTGGACTTGTCGCCCTGTTTGTCGCTGCAGGAGCAGGTTTCCCTGAAACGACGGGCAAGGCTTTCGCAACGGTCCAGAATCTGATTGTCTCATGGCTGGGCTGGTTTTACATTTTGGCGGTTACCTTTTTTCTGTTGTTTACGATTTGGTTGCTGGTCAGCCGTTATGGATCCGTGCGCCTCGGAGAAGATGATAGCGTTCCCGAATTCAACCGAACGACATGGTTCGCGATGTTGTTTAGCGCGGGAATGGGTATTGGGTTGCTGTTCTTCAGTGTTGCAGAGCCCATGATGCACTTCAGCGATTCAACGCTCGGAAAGCCTCACACCATTGAGGCCGCCAAGCGTGCCTTGGGAATCACGTTCTTCCATTGGGGTCTGCATGCCTGGGCAACTTACATCGTCGTTGGACTCTCGATGTCGTATTTCGCCTATCGACATGGTCTCCCACTGACTGTGCGATCGGTCTTTTACCCGCTATTGGGGGATCGCATTCATGGAGCGATCGGAAACCTGATAGACATCATGGCCGTCTTCGGAACTCTGTTCGGTGTTGCCACCTCGCTCGGGCTGGGTGTCCAGCAGATCAACGCGGGCATGCAGCATGTGGACCTGTTGGACGAGTCGCTGTTGAATCAGCTCTGGCTGATCGCCGGGATCACCACTGTAGCAACAGTCTCTGTGGTGACGGGGGTCAACGTAGGAATTCGCCGACTCAGCGAACTGAATCTTGTGCTGGGGTTGATGCTGCTCGTGTTTGTCTTGATCACCGGTCCCACTGTTTTTCTGTGCCGGTTTCTTGCCGAGAGCTTAGTACGTTATCCCTTGACGATCGTCGAGATGACTTTTCGAAAGGATATTTTTACCGGAAGCGAATGGCAAAAGAGTTGGACATTGTTTTACTGGGGCTGGTGGATTTCCTGGGCACCTTTTGTGGGCATGTTTATCGCCCGAATTTCCAGGGGGCGAACAATTCGCGAGTTCATTCTCGGCGTACTTTTCGTGCCGACGTTGTTGACGTTTGTTTGGCTCGCCGTGTTCGGTGGGACGTCGTTACACAGCGATCTCTTCGGGAAATCCGGGATCACCACGGCGGCCAACGAAAGTCCTGCCACGGCGTTGTTCGTCATGCTCGAAACACTTCCCTGGCCAACAATCAGCTCGGTCTTGGCGACAATCGTCATTGCAACTTTTTTCATCACGTCTTCGGACTCGGCGTCACTTGTCATCGATACGATCACAGCGGGCGGCAACCCCGACCCGCCAATTGGTCAACGCATCTTCTGGGCAGTCACGGAAGGAATCGTGGCCGCAATCTTGCTTGCGACCGGCGGACTGATCGCACTGCAAACGGCCGCGATTACCATGGGGCTACCGTTGAGTGTTCTCATGATCGTCATTTGCTTGAGCCTCTGGAAAGCGTTGCGCACGGAGACTCAGTGTGAAGGGTCGTAAGGCAACGCAGGACGTGCAAGAAATCAGGCTGGCAGCCGGAAGAATCCCCGCTGCAACTTCACCGCGGGTCTATTCGCTTTTGTGGTTGAACAGTGCAGCCGAGAACTCCCACAGCACTGCCAGAGTCCTTGCGCTATTTTCGATCTGCCCGAAAGTAAGGGCTGGGTGTCCTGGTTTTGTAACTGCTTCGCGGATTCTCTCATCGGTCCCGGCAACGGAATAGCGGCATCTCCGCGAGGTCGAAGAGTTCGATGGGGGTGTAGATCGGTTCCTGGCGGCTGAACGTCTCGCGGGCGACTTCGGCAGCCACATAACGAACGACCTCCTGGAGATCGACGTTGCCGTCACGGCTCTTGCCAGCGCCGTCGGCATTGAAACCGTCCGCGTTGCCCTCAAAGCCCGCCAGCAGGAACCGCGTGAAGTATCCGTGTTCTGCAACGGGGTCTTCCAGCGCATCCTGGTTGGGCGACGTGGCGCTAAGCACCATCGCCCTCGCTTTTTTCAGCGGGCGAATGGCCGCCTTGCTTTCCGCCAACCGGATGTTTCCCGAACGGCAGGTATCGAGCAGATACACTTTTCGGCAACCGATGCTCTCCAGACCTCGCAGCAACTGCCAAGAGATACCCACTTTCTGAACCAGCGCCCGGTCGAATTTCCTCAACCGTGGATCGGGGGGAACGAAATAGTAGTTCGGTCCGTAGGCGATTCCGTGACCCGAAACGAACACGACCAGCAAGTCGTTGGGACCGACGTCAGCCAACTGTTTGCGGATCTCCGCAATCTTACTCTTGACCGCTGCCGCCGTGACCTCGTGGTCCAACAGGAAGTGTACATGGCCAAGCTGATAGTGCGGACCGGAGTTTCGACGGAACATTTCCAGGACACTGCTGGCGTCGTCGACGGCGAAATCGAGCTCCAGGCCGCCGACGTATTTCTCGGCGGCTATGCTAAGAATGTGTACCCTGATTTTCGGCAGGCCGACGTCCGCATCGACGTGAACGATGGCGGCGACGTAACCGGCATCGGCCCATCCGCCTACTTCTTCGACGACAACCTCCACCCGGTTGAATCGGTCAGGAGGAGTCAGCGTCCATTCGTATCTCCACCGGCCGTTCTCGACGTGGATTTGCGGAGCCGGCCCTGGAACTCCGTTAATGAACGCTTTAGCCACAAACTCGTCCTGCCGGCGCTGCTGCGGGTATTCCACCTCGACGACGACCCGCAGCGGAACGCCGTGCTGCAACTGCTGCTTGTCCACGGGACTGAGGATCGTCACCCGCGGAAGTTGCTGCGCCAGTTGCGTCACTCGGGTATTGAGGCCGTCGGGGACTTGTACGTTGGCCGCGCGGATGGCGGCGGGTAAACTCCCGGTTGTCAGCAGACGGCGGATAAACTCCGGACGCTCTAACTCTTTGCGGAACTGATCTGCCCGGTAGAAGGCCGGTTTTTTGTCGCGGCCGAGATTGATCTGCCAGCCGAACAGTTCATCACCGCTGACCGAGGCATTGTAGTATCCTTGCGGGGTCCATAACGCCCACTCACCCCGACGGTCGACGAACAGGGTGACCAACGGTTCCCACGCCGGGGTCAAGAGCACCGGCCGTTCCAGAGCGTTGCCGTTTCTCTCAACCACCAGGACCAGCGTCTCCCAGAGCGGATTTTGCCGCAGAACACGAAGGATTTCGTCGGCATCCCCAGCGACGGCGCGATGTCCCGGCGAGGGCGAATAGTTTACCGAGCGGATCACATCATTCGCATTCAGATCTCGGTGCGCTGCAATCCCCGCCTCCAACAGCGACGATAAAACCACCCGCCCGTTCCGTTTGATGAAGACGGCTCCCCAGGCATTCTCCCGGACAAACGGTCCCCCCTTTTTGCGAATGCCTTCCAGGCTCCAGATTTTGATTGTCTGATCGGCGGATGCCGATGCCAGGAACCTGCCGTCTTTCGAAACGCTCAGCGACGTCACCCGCCCGTTATGATCGCGGTAGTATCGCAACAAGGGGCAATCACCGCTGCCGACCAACTCGTAGATAAAAATCCCATTCCCGCCGCGCGTGCCCACAGCGACCGCAAAGGGCCGGCGTTTCGCGTCCGCCAGCCAGCAGAAGGATGCGAGCGGTCCCTGGATATTCCGATCGAGGTTGATTCGGCAGCGCTGGCGCCCGTTCCGCAGCAGCCTCAACCGCAGGCCGTTATTTTCCGAGACCAGACGCCAGTTGGCAGCGCCGTCGTTTGGTGAACGCCACCGACGCGGAATTTCTTCTCCCCGCAACAGTTTTAGTTCGCGGAGGTCGAAAGATTCAGCGATGTCGCCGTCGTTGCCGGTCCTGCGTTTTTTATCAAAACCGAGTTGATATGAACTGTCGGAGGCAAACGCAACTTTCCAAATCGTGTGGCCGGAGCCGGACAACCGCAAGACACGGTCCTGACTGAACGGTTTCTGACGCGGGGTGCCGTCCGTATTGACGAGCGTCATCAACCAGATCTCGTTGTTGTCGATCCCATAAACAACGGCCCGTTTGCCGTCTGGGCTGACGGCGCAGGCATAGCTGTGGTCGGTCGTTCCGACTTCAATCTGATCGACCAAGCGGCGGTTGTTCGTATCCCAAAGTTCGAGCACGGACTGCCGGTTGCCGTCGAGCGAGGTCGAGGCAAGCAACAGACCAGTACGTCCAAAACTGAGGCTGGCGGCCCGCCGGCCGGTTCGCAAACGGCTGGCAGAGGGATTCACCGTCCCGTTCCAGAGGTAAATCGTTCCGGCCTCGTCGGCGCTGGCCCACTGTCTGGAATGGGGATCGACGGCAATGGCCGTGACGCCGCCGGAGTGTCGTTCTCCCAGCAATCGCGGATGTCCGTCTTGATGCCTCAAATCGTAGAGAGAGATGGACCAGTCTTGGCTGCCGGCGACGGCGAAAACGTCCTCGGTCAGGAACCGGACCGGCTGCGGAAACTTGTGCCGTTTCCGGGCGGCCCGAAACCGGCGTGAGGTCCAGTCGGGTGCAGACCAGACGCGGATTTCACCATCGATGCTCACCGTTGCTAATCGTCGGCCACTTGGGGAGTAGGAAACAGACACGACCGTTTGGATGTGACCGCCGGTGAGATCTTCGTTCCTGACGACCGGCAGCATGCGGACCACCTCAGCCGTTGCCGGGTCGTACACCAGAACATCGCCGGTCACCTGTCGCGTGCTGTAACCGGCGATGGCCAGTTGCCCGCCAGCGGGAGAGACGTCCAGGGCATAGATCACGCCGCGGTTTGCGCGGGCGATCTCCCAGCGAAGAGTTCGAACGAGGGTGGCCTTCACAAGCCCTCTCGGAGGGTTCTCCCGCAGCGACCAAACCTGCACCGTTTTGTCGAGGCCGGCGGAGTAGAGCCGGCTCGAATCGGGGGAAAACCGTAGTACGCGAACGGCGCCGGTGGGACCGCCTGTGTTGAGCACCAGACGAGGCTTATCAGCCTGCCCGAATCCGGACTGCGACTGTAGAAGAAAACAAAGCCCGAAGATTCCTGAAACGAACCAAATACACATCGGCTGCCCTCGTTGTATGCCGAACAAACAGCATCTCGCTTTGCTAACCATGCCGGACAACTGCTTCCAATGTCAAGATCGTCAGTGTTGGAACCCCGCCAGAGTCGCTCTGCGGACAAGCTCTATCATGTACATCGGTTTTTGACCCGAAAAAAGACATGTCGTGATAAATGCGGCAAGTATTTCTGGCAGTCGAAAGCGAAAGTGGCCTCCTCGCCGAGATCTGCCTCAAATGCCGGACACCTGAAGTGACAAGTAATGAGTGAAGCACTCGCCACTGACCACGGACCACTCGCCATTTTACCCCGTCTACAATGCCAGAAATTCTGGCCACAACCTTCGTTTCGGGTTGAAGATTCGTCTTGGCAATTACGGTTCGAGATGACATGATTGTTACGGGCTAACAACGCGCTGATCGCATCAGGACATCATCGCACGACTTGTGATTATTCTCAGCCAATGAGGGCGACGGCGGTATGGAGAATGAAAACAATGAACATGAGGACCTTGAAGAACAGAAAGAATCGGTGGACTTGCTGGAACGCTGGCGCGACGGAGACGAAGAAGCGTCCGCAGAGATGTTCGAGCGTTATGTTGCCCGGCTGGTTGGACTGGCGCGGTTGCGGATATCCCCGGCGCTCAGGCGGCGGTTTGACGCTGAAGACATCGTGCAGTCGGTCTACCGAACGTTCTTCCGAAACGTCCGTGAAGATCGATACGTGCTGAAACGCAGCGGCGATTTGTGGCGGTTGCTGGTCGGCATTACGTTGAATAAGCTGCATCGCCACATCGAATTTCACTCCGCCGCCAAACGATCCTTTCGAAGGGAAGACAGTTTTCCACTGACCGGTGAAGACGTCTGGATCAACGCCGAGGCCGTTGCGTCCGGCCCCACACCATCCGAAGCGATCGCCGTGCTTGAAGAGCTGGATCGCGTCATCTTATCGCTGACATCTCAGCAGCGAGAGATCTTTGAGAAGCGGCTGGAAGGGTTGAGTATCGAGAAAATTGCCCAGGACGTCGGACGCTCCGAACGGACTGTCCGCCGTGCGCTGGAAAAAGTCCGCATCGAACTCGAAGAGCAATTGAAGGCAAACCCGGACTGATGAACTCTGAACACGCCGATGCACATGTCCCGTCGGGCACATCCGCAGACGCTGGATGCGAACTGTCTGCCGAAGATGAGCAACTCATCGATGAGTTCGACGTCGCCTGGCGAAACGACGAGCAGCCAGACATCGACACGTTTCTAGCTCGCAGGCCCGCGGCCAGTTCCGCCTCCGGCCGCTTGGCCCGCAACGGCGTGCTCGTGGAACTCGTCAAGATCGACCTGGAGTACCGTTGGCGGCAGGCGCACCGCAAATCCAAAATTCGAAATCCAAAACCCGAAATGCGTCAAGGGTCCGCGCCACCGCTGATTGAGCAATACGAGAAACGATTTCCATCACTGAGTTTGACGGGTCAGCGGCGGATCGAACTTGCAGCCGAAGAGTATCGGGTCCGCCGTATCTGGGGCGACCTGCCAAACAAGAGCGAATATAGCGATCGTTTTCCGGAGATCGAATCGGAACTCTCCTTGTCGCTGGAACAAATTGACGGCGAGCTCGCCGCCGATACGTTGCCTGCCGATTCACCGGCGACACTCGACAATACCGATAACGAGTCGCTGATAGATGCGACAGAGGCTTTCGGGCCAGGGACAACGGGCCCGCCCCGCCCCGGCAACTCTGACGTCAAGCGCCCGCTCAAAACCACCGGCGCCGGGGACGAGATCGGCCGCACCTTTGGTGATTACGTTTTGCTGGAAGAAATCGCCCGCGGCGGTATGGGCGTTGTCTACCGGGCCCGGCAGACAACGCTTAACCGCACTGTCGCCTTGAAGGTGATCCTCTCGGGTGAACTCGCCTCCGAGAGGGACGTCCAGCGGTTCCACACAGAGGCTGAATCGGCCGCCAATCTCGACCATCCGGGGATCGTGCCGATTTACGAGGTCGGTCAGAATGAGGGCCGGCACTACTTTTCGATGGCGTTTATCGACGGCCAAAATCTGACGGCTGCGGTCGCCGACGGGCCGATGCTGCCAAAACGTGCCGCCAAAATTCTTTGCCAGATCGCCGAGGCGGTCCATTATGCCCACCAACAGGGAGTCATCCACCGCGATTTGAAGCCGGCTAACATTCTTCTCGACGCCGCCGGTCTGCCCAAGGTTACCGACTTCGGACTCGCGAAGCAGATCGGTGATGAGAGCGGACTGACCACCACCGGCCAGGTTTTGGGCACTCCTGCCTGCATGCCTCCGGAACAAGCGGAGGGCCAATTGGATGAGATTGGACCGAAATCGGACGTCTATTCGTTGGGAGCGGTTCTCTACACGCTGTTAACTGGCCGTCCCCCATTTGGGGCTTCCAACCCTCTGGAAACTCTGCGGCAAGTCGTCGAGCAGGATCCGGTCTCCCCCCGCCGCTTGAACACTTCGGTGCCGAAAGATTTGGAGACGATTTGCCTGAAGTGTCTGCAAAAACAGCCCGAAAAAAGGTATGCCACCGCCGAGTTGCTCGCCAGCGATTTGAAACGGTTTCTGCGGAACGAACCGACACTGGCTCGACCGGTCTCCCGTGTGACTCGTCTGTGGCGCTGGTGTCGGCGGAAACCGGTCATTGCCACTCTCGGGCTGCTTGCGATGTTGTTGTCGATGTTGGTCGTGGTTGTCGGTTGGATCGGTTATGCGCAAACAGGGTTGGCTTTGCAGGTCGTCAAACAAGAGAAGCAAGAAGTCGAACGGCAGCGCGGCCGTGTCGAGAACGCGCTCACAGACGCCCAAAGCGCCCGGGACGAAGAGCGGAATCGAGCCCGTGAGGCCGACGAAGCCAGAAAGAAGGAGCAGCAAGCCGCCCAGCGCGAACGCGGCGCCCGGCGTGATGTCGAAGCAGCGCTTATCGACGCTGAAATCAGCCTCTATTTCAACCAGATCAGCGCGTCACAGCGAGAATGGTTGGCCAACCACGTCTCCGTTGCCGAACAAATCCTCAATTCATTGCCCCGCCGGCTGAGACATTGGAAAGATATCCGCGGCTGGGAATGGGATTATCTAAACCGGGTGTGCCAACTGGAACGGTTCGTATTAACCGGCCATACCGGCGTTGTTTACGCAGTGGCCGTCAGCCCGGACGGAAAACGGATTGCCTCGGCGGGTCAAGACAGTTCTGTCAGAGTGTGGGACACCGAAAGCGGAACGCTGATTCGGGTCCTGGAAGGACATACCAGTTGGGTTCGCAGTCTCTGTTTCGGTCCTGACCCAGGGCAGCTCTCATCAGCCGGCGACGACAATACCGTAAGGATTTGGAACACAGAAACCGGTACCCAGCTCCACACGCTCCGCGGTCACCGCGACCGTGTTCATTCTGTGGCGTTCAGCCCCGACGGCAGTCGGATCGCCTCGGCAGGGGAAACGGGCGTTCTGAAAATCTGGCTCGTGGCCAGCGGAGAGGAAACGTCTTCATTCAGGGCACATGACCAGACAGTCTACAGTGCCTCGTTCAGCCCGGACGGGAAACGCATTGCGACGGCCAGTTGGGACGGGACGGCACAGATTTTCAACGCAGACGCCGGCACAGCTATCTTCACTCTCCAAGGACACCGCGGACCGGTCTACGATGTGGCGTTCAGCCCGAACGGCCGGCTTCTGGCCACGACCGGCAAGGACGAGACCGTCCGAATTTGGGATGCCGAAACCGGTGCTGAAACTCATGTCCTGCGCGGACATCTGAATTCCGTTTATTGTGTGCGGTTTCTGCCCGATGGAAAACACATCGCCTCTGCCGGGCGGGACATGTCGATTCGGATCTGGGACGCGAACACCGAACGGGCCGTCGAAACCATCCGCGGGCATACCGAGTCCATTTACGGCCTGGCGTTCACTCCAGACGGAACACAAATGGTCTCAGCCGGAATCGATGCCACTATCAGAATTTGGGAGACGCTGGGCAGTGGCCCAGCTTCAGTCTTGCGCCAAGATACGCAGCCGATGATCTCGGTCAATTCAGTGGCGTTCGACCGAACAGGAAAGCTGCTCGTTTCGGGTGGCAACGATCAAACCGTGAGGCTCTGGAACATTGCCGCCCGGCAAGTCATCGCCACGTTCCGTGGTCACAACGATTTGGTGACCGCCGTTTCCGCCTCTCCGGCCGATGCGCTCGTGGCTTCGGCAAGTAACGACGGCACGGTGACCCTCTACGACGTCGAATCGAAACGGCGGCTGCGTTCCTTTGAGGGACACACCGATTCGGTTCGTTGTCTGGCTTTCAGCCCGGATGGAAAATGGGTGGCCTCCGGTGGTGACGATGAAACCATTCAAATTTGGAACGTGTACACCGGCCAGCCGCTGACAATTTTACGTGGTCACGAAGGTTCGATCCGCAGCATCGAATTTCATCCCGATGGCAGGCGGGTCCTTTCGGCGGGCACCGACGGATTGATTCGGCTCTGGAATGTGAAGGATGCGCAGGCAGTGTGGTCCGTGGAAACCACAGCCGATACCGTACTCGCAGTCGCATTCCATCCGGACGGCAGGCGGTTTGCTACCGCCGGAGACGATGGCGTCGTCCGCATCCGGGAAATGGAATCGGGTGAGATGCTGCTCATGCTCAGGGGACACGCCGGCCCGGTCTCCTGGGTCACCTACAGCCCCGACGGCCAACGGATCGCCTCGGCCGGCCGCGACGGAACGGTTCGGCTTTGGGACGCAGCCACCGGCCGGCAGGCGTTGAACATCCCGGCCGACTCCGGCCCGGTCCGATCGGTCACGTTCAGTCCGGACGGCCGCCAAATCGCTTCAGCCGATCAGCGGGGGACGATCAAAATCTTCCAGACAGTCACCGGCCGAAAAGTCGAGCGGTCCGACCCATCCCCCCCTGAAGTAAACATCTACCGGCTGAGCCGGTAGATGTTTACTCTGGCGACCCAAATGTACTATTCGAACCGTCAGTCGATGCGTCATTCACGTCAACGCCGCACGAGATTATCGTCGTGAATGTGCACATTGATCCAGAATCTCCGATATCTACTTCTACCCAAGTTTCGGAGTCGCGACCTGCGCGGAATCCCAGACGGTATCCAGCAAAGAATACCGCTGCCACGAAAAGCATCGTCTTCATCAGGCTGAAGCGACGCCTGTGTATTGTAAGTTTGACCATTCCGAGCTTTCTCTCGCTCGCCCAACGGGTCCTCACAACCGTTGTCGCCTCTCAGCGAAACAAGAGGGCCGGCGGACTTTCGGAATTGTAGCCGACCGGAGTTACCGGAGAAGCTCAAGGCGTCTGCGGCATAGATGCTGCAGCTCAGCGGCTATCCTCGTGTTGGGTGGCCTTGAGGGCGGCTTTGATGCGTTGGAATTCGGCCCGGTATTCGTCCAGCGTATCGTATCGGTTCCCCCCGCCTGGGAAGAATTGAACGTCTTCTCTCGATTTCAGGTCTTTTAAGAGATGGAAGGATTTCTCGCGTGCTCTCAGGAGCAGGTGTCGCAGTACGAACTGAGCGGTTTGGGGATGAAGAAATCACCAGTGACCCCGCTTCAAGCAGGACAAGAGCTGAACAACCAACAACGACGGACTGCGAGTTACGAGACATTCCATTATCTCCATTTTGACGCCCAACGGGTCCGCACAGCCGTCGCCACACATCGCGACATCAAACAGGCTATACACCGGCTTTCGCTTAACAGATTTTGAAGCGTGGCTCAAAGCACAAGGCGATTCGGCATGGATGCCAAACTCTGCGGCTGTGCGCTGTTGGACGACAATTACCCGAAACAAACAAACCAGCAATACGAGAACAGTTGCAACGACAGCGACTCCTTGGAACAAACGCAATAGCCAAGTTGGTTGCGAAGGCTGGCGTCGCCGAAATACGAGTGCGAGTACACCAAAAAGGTTTGAGCAGAAGCCATTGAACAGCATCATGACCGCGAAAAAACACTCTCCGCCAGGTGCGGCCGTTATGGCACTGGTCGCAAACAAGGCACAAACAAAGAGCCCGCTAAAGATACCAACAAATCGAAGAAATGGATTTCATGGCGCTTCGATGTTGCCCAACCCAGGAATTTCAGAAAATCCCTGGGTCCTGATGGAGGCTCTAAGTATTTCTGGAAACATCCTTCTGGGCCTCCTCGGCTTTTTTGGCGGCTTCGTCGGCGGCTTTTTTGGCGGCTTCGGCTTTCTTCTTCGCTTCGTCGGCCTCTGTCTTGGCATCGTCTGCTTTTTTCTTGGCGGCCTCGGCGGCCTTTTTGACGGCTTCGGCGGCCTTGATGGCTGCATCCACTTTTTTCTGTGCCTCGGCGGCCTTTTTGGCCTCGCCGGCGGCGGTCTTCTGTGCCTCCTCGGCCACCTTCAACGACGCTTCAGCAGCCTTCTGCTCGGCTTCGGCGAGTTTTTTCGCCTCTGCGGATTGTTTCTTAGCTACTTCGGCCAGCTTCTGGGCTTCGGCCAACGCTTTGGCGCGGGCTTCCGCTTTCGCCTTTTCGACGACGAGGTCGGGAATAATCTGTGTGCTCGGCTGCGTCTTCTTGAATTCGATAACCCCGGCAATCGAGACCTGCGACTCCCAAATGTAAAGCTTCTTCAGCTTCTTCATGCCGGCCAGGTGTTTCAGTCCCGCATCTGTGACTAAAGTACCATATAGGTTCAGGTATTCGAGGTTGGCCAGCCCCTGCAGATGCGCCAGTCCGGCATCGGTCGTTTTGGTCTTTTCCAAGTGCAACCGAGTCAGCGCCGTCAAGTCACTTAGTTGCGTGAGGTCGGCATCGGTGACGGCAGTGCCGCGCAGGTTCAGGTGGATCAGACTCTGCTTTAGATATCTTAACGGAGCCAGATGCTCGCCGGTGACTTTGCCGTCGGTCAGGTGATAGGCGACTTCCAGCCGGTTGTCGTCCTGAGCGATTTCCAGAACGTGGCCTCCCAGCGCACGAATATTGGCAATGGCCATCGCCGCTGGAGTCGGGGCGGCGATGGGTTCTTTGTTCTTTTGTTCTTCTTGCGCAACGGCTTGAAGCAGTCCGACGGCGAACACCGATAGTACACTTAGGGCGATCATCTTGCGCATGTTTGATTCCTCCCGATAATTAGTAGTCCGCGGTTTTGTCCTCTGATCACAAAGCAGATTTCGAAAGATGGCCGGTCACCGACCCGGATGGAAAACAACGGGCATTCGTGACATCTTCAATTCTACCAAGTCGAAGGGGTAATGGGAGGGATGGAGATTATTCAGTCCTGTCATTCATCCATCTCCACAAGCGAGTCCGACCACATCACCACCCCCGCGCAAACCCCGTTTTGCATTCCCGGACGCAAAGTTTTCCGCATTCACTTTGACAAATAAAATCGCAAGCGTTAGTATGCATGCGTTGTCTGGGTTTCAGAACCGGAGGTGAATCATGTTGCGGGTCCTGGGACGCGAAACAAAACTGTGTGACGGAACCACTCGCCGGGAAGTGTTACAAGCGGGGGCGCTGGCGGCATTTGGTGGATTGTCGTTGCCTGGGATGCTGCAGGCGAAGGCTGAGTCGCGGGTGAATCCTGATGCACCGGCCAAAGCGGTGATTCTCATCAACCTGCTAGGCGGGCCGAGTCACATCGACATGTGCGATATGAAGCCTGAAGCTCCGGTCGAGATTCGGGGCGAGTTCAAGCCGATCGACACTTCTGTTCCAGGAGTGCAGGTTTGCGAGCATCTGCCCGAAACGGCCCGCCACCTACAACTTTCGTCCCTCATTCGCACGCACAGCCATCT
>CAUZTK010000011.1:0-28089 GCA_963582395.1 Planctomycetota bacterium
GATGCAGGCTGACCGAGTTGAACTGCGTCAGCAGGTAAATGCGGTTGATGCCGCTATTCAGTCAATTGGAGATCGGAACATCGATCAGGCGGTATTTCCCGGCCAACGGAACCGCGGGTTTCGAACGGTACTCGGTCAGCGGAAACAACCGTGTCCCTTTCCCTCCGCCGAGAATCAGAGTGACCGTGTTGTCCATAACACCTCCCAATCGGCCGGCCGGGTGATTCGTCGTTCCTCTTGGTTGTCGCAAGCCGTGATGTGTGGACTCGCAACTGGTCAATTTCGCGGCAAACGCTCATCGTATCATTGTTGCAATTCGGACTACAGCGACAATTTGTCGAAGACTTCGCCAACACATCCAGCAATACCTCTGCCGATCGAAGAAGGTGCCGCTTCACTTTGACGGCCCTTCGCCGCCGACGTATATTCTCAGCATGACGCAATCGACACCGCAGCATCAACATCCGACGGCCGGTACTCCGCCCGAACCACTACGAATGGAATCCACATTCCGTCGGCTGTGCGAGGTGGTGGCCCACTTGCGTTCCTCGGAAGGCTGCCCGTGGGACCGCGAGCAGACACTGGCGACGATCAAGCCGTTCACGCTTGAAGAAACATACGAGCTGTTGGAGGCGATCGACTCGGGTGACGATCGAGCGATCGTCGAAGAGCTGGGCGATGTGCTGTTGCAGGTGATGCTCGATGCGCAGATTGGCGCCGACGAAGGCCGGTTCACGCTGATCGAGGTGGTCGAAGGGTTGACGCAAAAACTGATCGATCGTCATCCGCACGTTTTCGGTCATGCCCAGGCCGAAACCGTCGGCGACGTCAAACGTCACTGGGACCAAATTAAGCAGAGGAAAAAGGGCCGCGATTCGGTTCTTGACGGTCTGCCGGCCGATCTGCCGCAACTCGCTCGGGCCGCCCGTCTTGCGGACAAGGCCGCCCGAGTCGGCTACGATTTTCCCCACCGTGCCATGTTATTCGACAAACTTCGCGAAGAGCTGGCTGAGTTGGCAAACGAACTTTTTCCGGAAGGGAAAATTCCCGACGTCCCCGCCACGGTGGACGTTGAGCCGACCCCAGACGAACCCACCTTTGACTCGGCGCAGCAGGGCCGGATCGAGGACGAGCTCGGCGATCTGCTGTTCGTGATTGCCAACATCGCGCGTCGCTGGAACGTCAACCCGGAAGAGGCTCTGCGCCGCAGCAACAGAAAATTCGCGCGACGCTTCCGCGAAATCGAACGGGTTCTTCGCCAGCAGGGCCGCGACATCCGTGATGCCAGCCTCCGCGACATGGAAGACATCTATCAACGGGCCAAGCAGCGTGAATCCCCCAACAACCGTTTCCGCGAGGAATAGCGAACCCTCCGCCGGTGCGTTAGGATGTTGTTGAACACGCTTCAATTCGAGTTGCGGCCGACTCGAATTCGAGTCGTAGTCGAATGTCAGGCACCCCGTGCCTGACATTCGGGACTTGAGCGCGGAGAGGAAGCAATCGGCAGGCGAACCGTGACGTTGAAGTCAGGCACGGGGTGCCTGACCTACAGTAATTCTATGCTCGTTGTTTCGGTTCAATTACGTGCATCTGGTCAGTTCCAAACAGAACACCAACCAGAGGAACCCCATGAGAACGGTTGTGCTGCTTTCGATCACGTTGTTTTCCCTCTTGGCCCTGAAACTTGGTGCCGATGGAACCGATCATCGCGCCGCGGCCAATGCTGAACCGAGAGGGCAGAACGCGATCACCCCGTACGGCATCGAGAAGCGCGCCCCCTGGACGACCTCACGAATCACTGGGTCGCTCGAACCGCCGCAGCCCTACAAAATCGAGCGATCCTTTCCCAATCTCAAGTTCGATCAGCTCGTCGATTTCACCACGGCCCCCGGCAGCGACCGGTTTTTTGTGGTTGAGGTCGAGGGGAAGGTCTCTTCGTTCAGAAACGATCCCGGCGTTAAACAGCCCGATCTGTTGTTCGATTTGAAACAGCACATTCCCGGTTTCACTCGCGTCTATGCCATCGCCTTTCATCCCGACTTTGAGAAGAACCGCTATGTCTACCTCAGTTACGTGATGAAGGACGGCGATCCGAAAGGCAGCCGCGTCTCGCGTTTCCGGGTCCAACAGACCGATCCGCCTGTGATCGATCCGGCCAGTGAGACCGTGATCATCGAATGGTACTGCGGCGGGCACAACGGCTGCTGCTTGAAGTTCGGTCCGGAAGACGGTTGTCTGTATTTCAGCACCGGTGACGGTTCCAATCCCAGCCCTCCCGACAGCCAGTCGACCGGACAGAACGTGAGCGACCTGCTGGCCTGCATTCTTCGTGTCGACGTCGATCACCCCGATCCCGGCAAGTCGTACGGCATTCCTCAAGACAACCCGTTTGTCGATTTCGACGGCGCGCGACCGGAGATCTGGGCCTACGGCTTTCGTAATCCGTGGCGAATGAGCTTCGACCACCAAACCGGCTGGCTGTGGGTCGGTGACGTCGGCTGGGAAATGTGGGAGATGATTTACCGTGTCGAGAGGGGCGGGAATTACGGCTGGAGCATCGTCGAGGGACCGCAGTCGGTCAGGCCGGAACTCGAGCAAGGGCCGACTCCAATTCTACCGCCCGCCATCGCCCATTCGCACATCGAAAGCCGCTCGATCACCGGCGGCTACGTCTACCGTGGCCAGCGATACAAGGAGTTGCAGGGCGAGTACGTCTACGGCGATTACGTGACCGGTAAAATTTGGGGGGTCCGCTACGACGGCCAAAAGATCACCGCCAAGCGGGAGCTGGTCGACACGTCGCTGGCTATTGTTGGCTTCGGAGAAGACCACGACGGCGAGCTGTTTATCTTGGGACACGGCGGGACGCTGAACCGGCTGGTGCCGAACGAAAATACCAGTGTCAACCGCGCCTTTCCCAAAAATCTGAGCGAAACCGGCCTGTTCGCTTCGGTGAAGAATCACAAGATGGCGGCGGGGGTCATTCCCTATTCCATCAACGCCCAACCATGGGCCGACGGAGCGGTCGCCGAGCGGTCCCTCGCTGTTCCCCACGCACCGAAATTGCCGCTGTGGGGGACCACGAACACCCAACGGGGCAACATCAGTGGTAACTGGAATTATCCGATCGACAGCGTTTTTTCCAAGACGCTTTCCCTGGAAATGGAAACGGGAAACCCCGACAGTCTACGGAGACTGGAAACGCAGATTCTGCACCGCCACGGCGACAACTGGCAGGCTTACACGTATATCTGGAACGACCAGCAGACCGATGCCGTGCTGGCACCAGCCGAAGGGTTGAATCGCACCTTCACGATCATCGACGCCGACGCCCCGAACGGCCGCCGTCAGCAAACCTGGCACTTTGCCGCCCGCACCGAATGTCTCGTCTGTCACACGACCCGCGGCGGGTCAATTTACGGATTCACACCGCCGCAGTTGAACCGGGACCAGGACTACAGCGGCGTCATCGACAACCAGCTACGCACGCTGGTGCACATTGGGCTGTTCGACGACCCGTATGCCCAGCCGTCAGCCAATCCCGAACACCGCGTCCGGCGTATGACAAACCCGTTCGACGAGACGGCCGACCTCGGTGACCGGGCGCGGGCCTATCTGTATGTGAACTGCGGTCAATGCCACCGTCGCGGCGGGGGCGGCACGGCCAAGTTCGTGCTGCTGTATCATCTCGACTTCCCCCAACTGCAACTGGTTGGCGAACGGCCCTCACAGGGGACGTTCAACATTCACGCTGCCCGGAACGTGGCCGCCGGCGACCCTTACCATTCGGTCCTCTATTACCGCATGGCGAAGCTTGGCAACGGTCACATGCCGAAACTCGGGAGCAGCATGATCGACCGGCGGGGCCTGCGCCTAATCCACGATTGGATTGATCAGTTGGCCAAGCCCGACAGTGCCGACACCGAAAGCGAAACGACCCAAAAACTTCAAGCACAACAACTCACAGCCGTCTCGAATCTGCGCACCGGTAACGGCTCCGCCGAGCAGGCCATCGAACAACTTCTCTCATCGGCCAGCGGCGCGCTGGTCTTGCTGGCGGCCCTGGATGAGAAACCGCTGTCCGATTCTGTGCAGCAAGCAGTCATCGAGAAAGCAACCTCGCATCCGGTGCCAGAAATCCGCGGACTGTTCGAGCGCTTCATCCCGGAAGAACAGCGGGTCAAGCGACTCGGCAGCGTGATTCAGCCGGCAGAGTTGTTGGCACTCAAAGGAGATGCAGCACGTGGTCGTCAGGTGTTTTTCAACACGGCTGGCGTCGAGTGCAAGAACTGCCACCGCATCAACGAGGACGGTAAACAGGTTGGTCCCGATTTGAATCAGATCGGCAAGAAGTACACCCGCGCTCAGCTACTGGAAACCATTCTGGAACCGTCAAAGAAAATTGAGAAGAAATATCTTGTCTATCTGGTTGAAACCAAGCAGGGCCGCGTCTTCACCGGGTTGTTGGACAAGCGAACGAGCGACGAAGTGGTGCTCAAGGATAACCAAGGCAAGCTGACCCACATCCCGGCCGACGACGTCGAGCTGTTCGCTCCGCAACGCAAATCGCTGATGCCGGAACTGCTGCTGCGCGAGATGACGGCCCCACAAGTCGCCGACCTGTTGGAGTACCTGGAGACGTTGAAATAAGGCGTCCTGTTGGAACATAACCCAAGGTCTTTTGAACGGGTGATCCATCGGTGATCCATCAAGACCAACACAAAGGTGATACGGCATGACGGGGCATCAACGACGAGGAAACTTCGTCGTGGCTGCGGTGTTCCTGGCGATTGCCGTTCTCGGAATCGGGCTCGTCGTTTCGGCCCCTCCCGGGTCCAGTGACGCCACGAATGACCTTTCGCAGTATTACGGCTTTCGAGAGATCGAGTTTTTCAAGCTCGAGCAGCGTTCGGGAAACATGCGCTCCGGCGACCTGAACGACGACGGGTTGACCGACCTGATTTTAGTCGACAACAGTCACAGCCGCCTCGATCTACTGCTACAGCGAAAGCAAAAACCAACCTCACACGCCGGTTCCGGTACCTTGCCGGTTAATGAAGTCGGCGCAGATTGGCGGTTTGAACATCGCAAGATTCCGGTCGATAAGCAGGTCGCCTCGCTGACGCTGGGTGACTTCAACAACGACGGCCGCATCGACGTGGCGTATTTCGGTGTCCCAGACCGGTTGATCGTGCGGTATCAATCCGGTTCGGACCAGTGGAGCGAGCGCCGCAGCTTCCGTCTGCCCGACGTGAACGCCGTATCACACAACCTCGCCGGCGGCGACCTGAACGGCGACGATCGGGACGACCTGGTGGTGCTGGGTGAAAACGTCACCTACGTGGTCTATCAACAGGCCGATGGCCAATTGAGTCGTGCCGAAACGCTGATGAATACATCAAACAAGCTCAGCCGAGCGCAAATTGCCGACCTGGATGGCGACGGCCGCAACGATCTATGCTATCTCGCGGCCGAAGCACAAACCCGCATCTTGTGTGCGCGGCTGCAGGACGAACAGGGGCGGCTCGGTCCCGAATTGCGTTTTGACTTGGAGAATCCACGGTTGGTCACACTGTTCGACATCGACGCTCGCCCCGGAAGCGAGATTATCACCATCGAGCCGCGCACCGATCGTCTCAAATTGTTGCAGCTCGAACCTCCCCGGTCGAAGCCGGGGGAGTTGGCGGGGCGATTGATCCAGTACGGCTTCGGTCAGCAGGATTCCGGCCGCGGTCGCGACCTGGCGCTGGGCGACGTCAACGGCGACGGGCTGACGGACGTGGTCGTGACCGACCCGCAGGCGGCCCGAATGATCGTTTTCCGTCAGCGAAACGGTCAGGGACTCGATCTGGGAACGCCGTTCCCGGGACTGCTCGGCGTCGAACATGTCCGCATTGCCGATGTTGACGGCGACAAAACAGACGAAGTTCTCGTGCTCAGCGTCCGGGAGAAGACGCTCGGACTCAGCCGGCTGCGCGAGGGCCGGCTGACGTTTCCGCACGCGCTGCCGGTGGTCGACGAACCGCTGGCCCTTGAACTGGCGGACCTCGACGAGGACGGCCGGGTCGAAATTGTGTACATTGCGCGGAAGCGGGCAGGCCGCGACTCGAAATATGCTCTGCACGCTCTCTCCCGTGCTGAGAACGGCGAATGGAAACCATACCGATTTGGGGACGAAATGCAAGTGCCGATTGCACTGCGCGGCACGCCGGTTCGTCTGGTTCGTCTAGATGCCAACGCCGACGGTCGTCCCGACTTCATCGTGTTTCTTAGCTTGGACCGCCAGTCGCATCTGCTGACGATGAATACAGATGGGGTCCTGGTCGAGGTGTCGGCACAGGGCGGCATCGGTCTGGGAAACGCCTCCGCCGGTTCGGTCTTCGTGGGGCGGTTGGAGAAGCCGGCGGTGCTCGTGGCGCAGCAGAACTTCGGGCGAAACTTGCAACTGGGTGCCAGCGGCCGCTGGCAGGTCGTCGATCAGTACAACGCAGCCGAGGCCAAGGCCAAGATTGTCGGCATCGCGGCGCTCGATCTCGACGGCCGACCCGGCAATGAGGTAGTGCTGGTCGATTCGGGCATCAACAAGCTCCGCGTGCTCAGACGAGAGGGGGCCTTGTTCCGCCCCTGGCGTGAAGTTGAGCTCGGCTCGTTTCCGTATCAGTCGGCGCGTGTCGGCGATTTGAACGGTGACCGGCGGGACGACCTGGTTTTGTTCGGACGGGGTAAATTTGCCGTCCTCTATGCCGGCCGGACCGACCCCACGCTCCGCACAATCGCGACATTCGAGACGAAACTACGGCGGACTTTTTTTCGACGCGTGGTCGTCGGAGATCTCAACGGTGACGGCAGGGCCGACCTGGCCGTTCTCGACACCCGATCGCATTATGTCGAGCTGTTGGATTACGATCGGAAACTCGGCCTGCGGCACGCGCTGCACTTCAAGCTTTTCGAAGAGAAGAGTTTTACCGCTGCTACGGCAACCGGAACGGAGCCGCGCCAGGCCCTCATCGACGATGTGACCAACGATGGTCGCGCCGACCTGATCATTCTTGCACACGACCGTGTTCTGTTGTTCCCGCAGGACGACGGCCGGCCGGAATCATCGGCCGGCAAGGGACGTTAACCCGGATTATTCAGGAGGTGTTCGCTCGGCTAATACAAGCACGAAGCGCAAGCGAGTGTGCACGGCATAGACTCACTCGCTTGCGCTTCGTGCTTGTATGCGCAGAGATTTGGGTAAGATAGGTGCAACGTCTTTTCACCACTTTGCTTGCGCGAGTTGAGGCTCGCCTCATGAATAATCTGGGTTAACCGGCATCCATTCAATCAAAACACCGCCGCGGGTCTGGTAAGACTCGCGGCGGTGTTTTTTGGTTTGCTCGGCTCGACTGCAAATTACGGTGCTGCGCCGAGCAAGAATTCTTCCTCTTCTTCGGAGATGATAATTCGCGGCGTCACAATCAACATCAGGCTTTCCGTTTCTCGGCCGACGCCCGTATTTTTGAACAGCCGGCTGATGTAGGGAATCTTGTTGAGAATGGGGACACCGGCCATGTTGCGTCCCTCGCGGAGCCGCTTGATGCCGCCCAATAACACGGTGCCTCCGTCCGGAACGCTCACCGTGGTGTTGACGGTGACTTGTTCGAGGACCGGCTGCTGAACAGTGATTTCGGTGGCCCCGCCGCCGATGCCACCCTGACCGATGCCACCCTGACCGCCACCGCCGCCGCCGAATCCACCGCCGCCCTGGCCGCCGCCCTGGCCGCCGCCGATACCACCCTGGCCACCGCCCAGTCCACCGATTCCACCTAGGCCGATGGCACCACCGCCGCCGCCGATCCCGCCACCGCCCTGGCCGCCACCGCCGCCGCCGAATCCACCGCCGCCGGGGATCCCGCCGCCGCCCTGACCTTGGGCACCGCCACCAAGACCCTGTTGCCCACCGCCCCCACCGCCGCCGGAGAGGAACGAAAAGGTGAACACGTCGGTGATGTTGCTAAATAGCGGCGCGACCGTCAGTCGGACGAACCGCCGGTCAGCCGAGATGACCGCTTGGACCGTGAGCTGCACGCCTTCGGGGACCACGGTGATCTGCGGAGTAAAGCCGACCGAGAAAAACCCGACCGTCGGAATCAAGCTGGTCACAAACGGCCGCGAGACTTGGTCGCTGACTGTCGCCGTTTGACCGTTAAAGAGCGTGATCTTCGGCGCGAACAGCAGATTCGATCGCTCGTCTCCCTGAGCCGCTTGGATGAAGAAGAACGCTTCGATGTCGCTGAGGATGGCCAAACCGACCTGGATGCCGGCATCTGGATTGAAGCCGCCGAAATCGGGAACACCGATATCAAAGGAGCCTTGCCGAAATTGGACGTCCAGGTCGGGCGTAAACATGCCGGGAGACGACAAACCGACAATAGTTCCCGTTTTGGGCCAGGAGTCCTGGGCGGTCAATGCCCTGGTGTTGGGAATATCGAAGAAACCGGTAATCCCCTGTAACCCTGCTTGCCCTCCCTGTCCTTGCTGACCTCCTTGTCCCGCTTGTCCCCCTTGACCGACTTGACCGCCTTGACCCCCTCCGAGGCCGCCGCCAATGCCGCCAATGCCGATGGCCGGATTGCCACCAATTCCCATGGGCATCGGCAGGAGATTTCCGAGGGCCATGCTTCCGCCCCCAATGCCGCCAGCACCCATGTTATTAGCACCAGCCGCACCAGCCGCACCCGCCATTCCAGCCATTCCAGCCATGCCCATCATGTCGGGGAGAATCTGGCCGAAGTTCGGGGCTGTCGGGTCATCGCCGACCGTGTCCTGAACGTTAAAATCGAAGTCCACACCGATCCGCTCGAAGAATCGATCGGCAATGGTGATAAAGCGGACTTCAATCGTCACCTGCAGGTCCTGCAGACGGCGAAGCTGTTCCAGCAACTCCCTAATTTCTTCATGAACTCTCTGAGTCTGACGGATAACCAGACTCAACGTGGTCGGAAAATTCTGTACCGAACCTAAACCGCCCACTTCATCCCAAGAGTCGGGCTCGATGGTATGGGTAATTAACTGCGAGAGCGTGTCGAAGTCGATGGCCGCTCCTTCGCCGGAGATGCGGGCGTTCGGCCCGGTACCGGGCCATTGTTGGTTTGGGGCTGCGCCGCCGACGAAATTATCGGCCACCTGGAACTGGGCACCCGCCGGGCGCTGCAAACCGCCGGTCGATGCGACGCTCAGATTGGCGCCCCCGGTGTAAGCAATGCCGTTGGTTGACGGACCGTTGATCGGCATCAATCCGACCCCACCCTGATTAAAATTGGGGATGGGAACCACCAGATCGGGCACCGGATAGGTTCGAGTCATCAACTGTCCCTGCTGACGGATGCGGCTGGTGATCTTCAGCACCTCGTCCTCGATGGTGTAAGCCAGGTCCATCGGCTTGAGCAGCAGATTCAGAGCGCTTTGCAGCATAATGCCGTCTACGTTAATCGAAATCGGCTGGTCGGTCGTGATCCCTTCGTCCTCCAGACCTGTTCCGTCGATCCAAATGTTGACGTCGGTGACGGCCTGAATGTGCTTCATGACCTGGCTCAGGGGTGCCTGCTCGAAGTGCAGAGAAATCTGCCGGCTCAGGCTCTCTTCGATTTCGAGTTCGCGATCGGTGTTCTGATGGTTATCGGCCCTGTCGTATTTCTTGCGATATTCCGACAGCGCTTTCCATTCCTTGATATCGGGAAAGACCAACGGATGCTCGTCGCCGACCGGGTTGATCACGGCTTGTTCGACATCGTCGAGCTGCCTCCAAAAGGACCTCTCCTTGTCATCGCGGAGCCGATTATTCGAGTCAACACGGCGGGCGAAGAGAGCTTTCCATTTCATATTCATAACGACGGGATTGGTCGGATCGAGCTCTTCGGCCTGCTTCGCTTTCACTTCGGCTTCGGCATATCGCCTTTGATGGAACAGCTCGTTGTATTCCTCGACCAGATCGGCCAGTTCCTGCTCGACACGGATTTCATGCTCGCGCAGTCGCCGAATACTGCTTTCGGCTTCCTCGTTGCGGGCCTGCAACTGCAGCAGCGGCTCAAACTGCCGAATGTGCGACTGGACTGACGCCCTGGAATTTTGCAATTGTCTGAGCAAAGGAGCCAGCGTCTGCTTCGGCAGATCGGAGCTTTCGATCTCAGCCATCGACTGATCGAGGACCTCTAGGGCCGCCTGTGCATCCTTTTCCTTCAACCGCTGAGCGCGAAAGATGGCGTTAAGCATTTCGGTCCGCAGTCGGCCGTATCGGATGGAATTTTGGCGCTCGACGACGTCGAACTGGTTTGATTCCGACCCAGCGGCAGGACCAAACGGTTGTCTAAGATCGCTGGTTTGATTCTGAACAAGCCTGATGTCCTGGCGTCGCTGTGGCCGAAGTGTTCGCAGGAAGTCCTGGAGCTGCTGAGTTTGGTACGGATCGAGCTTTTGTCCCGACTGATACGCTGCCAGGAACGCGGCGTAGGCGGCTTGCCGATTCCCCTGCTGCAATTCCCGCACGCCTTGGTTGTACAGCTCCAGCGCCGAGATACCCGACGGGTGAACCAGTGTAACCTGCTCGGTCACGTTCTGCGTCGGTCCGGCTGTCCCAGGAGCCGAGAATGAATTTCCGGCATTGGTAGAGGACGGCAGCATGGTGTCGGAATATTGCCTCAAGGAGTTCCTTGGAGTGGACGGCTGCATCTGGGTGATGGTGTTCGAAGGCGGATACTTGACCAGAATGCGGTCGACGTCTCTGAGGACAAGCTCCGGACGGTCTTCCCAAGGCTTGTAAGAGACGTTGAGCTGCTGCGCCTGCAACGCGTTGCGGCGGGCATCATCGAACCGCCCGGCTTTAATGTCGCTTCGCGCCTGGAGAAGCAGCACTTCGGCCGTTCGCTTGTCGCTTAATTTCTGCGGCGAGCTAGCCTGTGGTGGCGTGCTGACCTGGACGATGGCGTTTCCGGGGGCAGATTGGTTGAGATCGACCAGCGAAGCAGCGGCCTCGACGCGATGAATCTCTTCTGAAACAAGAACTGGCCGCTGGTCGAAGAGACCGTAAACAACGTTCAGCTTCTCCGCCTGCGCGACCTTGTCGCGGGCCGAGGCAAAGCGGCCTTTCCCAGCCTCGTGACGCGCCTGTGTCAGGAGTGTATTCGACTGCTGTTTCTTCTCCTCATTGTTGATTTCTGCCGCGGAGGGAACAGTTGACGCTGACGGCGATGAAATGCCGGCAATCAGATCTGTCGGTGCCGCGGGCACCATCTTTGCGATGCGTGCCGGATTCTGTTCCGAGAATGGTGGTTTGGCGTCATTTCCTACGGTTTTCGGAGTTTGGTCGGGAATGACCGGGATGCTGCGAGCGGACTCGACCTGCGGAATCTCGCGAGGAAACTTGACGAGTCCCGTTTGACGTTCGATGGCCAAGAGAACCTGTTCGGGACGGTCTTCGAACAGACCCCAAGTCACGTCGAGTTGTTGGGCCTGCGCCGCTTTTTCGCGGGCTGGCTCATAACGCCTGGCAATCATGTCGGCGCGGGCCTCTGCGATCAGACGGATGGCGCGTTGCTTTGCCGTCAACTGCACGTTCTTCGGTTGGCCAGCCGATTGAATGACTGGCAGCGGTTTCTCGCTGCGGGTGGTCGATGACTGTTTCGGACGTGAATCGGCAAAGGGACTGGTTTGGTCGGGACGCGCGCCGAGGCCGCTTGATCGTTTTCCGGAATTCAGTTCCTGCAGGAACTCGGCGGGCGACTGATCGCCCGGCTTCCAATTCACTCGGTAAGAGTCGGCGCGTTGGGCGAGTTGGGTAGCTTTAGCAATATCACCCTGAGCAGCGTATCTGCGGGCATCGTTGAGTATCTGCCTGGCAACCAGATATGAAGAATCGGACTGCTTGTTGCTGCGGGCGGGGTCGGTTGTGGCGTTTCGATCTTGTTTTGATCTCGAGCGGCCGTCAGTGCCCGCCTGTTGTTCTCGCCGCTTCGAACGGGAGAGATACCGATTGAGCTTTCGTTTTTCCAAAAAGCTCAGCCGGCCGGGATCCAACTGCGCCGCTTTGAAGGCGCTGGTCGCCTCGGCATAGCGGCCTTTGTCAAAGAGCCGTTCTCCGCTCTTCAGGTGTTCGCGGGCCGACATCGAACGTCGTTGTTCGCTGGTCGGAACCTGAAACTGACCTTGTACATGTTTACCGTTTCCGGTGTTGGTGTTGGTGTCGGCGCGTACGGTCTTGATGGGGCCCGACGAGTGGGCGACCCAGACCGAAACGGCGATCAAAATTGTACAGGCGAAAAATCCGATTGCTTTGGCCAACGTTCTGTTCCTCCTTCAGGTCCCAAGAGATTTCCGGTGAGCGACTCTCAGGTCTCGGGGTTGATACTCGGAATCAAGACCAATCTCTGGAGAGTCGACACACGCACCACCGGCCGGTGAGAACATGTGCGCAACTCGCGATGAAGCTCACAAGACGGATGCAGTTTTAACTGCGCCTCGTTGCCTTGCGAACCACGGTGAAATGGATGTGGAATGTGCTGTCAGTGGGAGAGTGGAGAAGAGGGCGGGATAAATACCGAAAACTGATTGAGCGGGTCAAGACCTCTCGACAGTATTTTTTGAAATTTCGACGTTCGAATGCCCATCTGGGCCGAAGTCCGGCAAGACCTGCCGATTGCGCCCCTGAATGACCGATTCAAAGGGTGAATCATAGACGGTTTGGCTGCACAACATGATGAGGCGGTTTTCGGATGCGAAACGTGAGTTTTGTTCCTGCTTCCCAATCCGAAATTCGAAGCACGAAACAAATTCGAATTCTCGAAATACGAATGTTCAAAACTTCCCAGTCATCTGCTGCTATCTTCTGACGTTTTGGACATTCAAGATTTGGATTTGTTTCGGATTTGGGAACTGAGACTGACCAACTTATTTCTGTGCGGACCCTTAGCGGTTCACTTCCTGTGTTGCTTTCAGGGCGAATTTCTGGAACTCAGCCTCTTGGCAGAGCCGGATGAGTTCCTGTATCAATCCGGTGGGAGCTGCCCGGTCGGCACGAATAACGACGGTGACATCTTGGGGGTCGGTTTTCAGGTCCTTGTAAATCTGCATTTCGCGTTTCAGCACGCGTGCGGATTCGAGAATGGGAATCTGCTCGCCGGCATAAAACAGCAGGGTCTTGGATCGCTTCACACCGTTTTGATCACGGATGAAGCCGACGTTGAGCATCAGCTCCTTCTGACGTGCCACCTCGCCCGGCTTGGCTAGATCCTGAACGGGCAGCTTGACGCGCTCGTCGGCTTTGGTGTTCTCGAAATTGGTGACAATCATGAAAAAGGCGATCAACTGAAAGACGATGTCGATCATCGGAGTCATATCGACTTCGGCGAGATTCGGCTTATTTCGCTGGATCCGCATGGCTGGGGTTCCTGTGTTGCCGACCTGTTCGACCTGAACTCCCGTTGGAGAAAACTTTGGGATACCGCCCGCGGCTACGATTCGGACTCGGTTTTTTGCTGTTTGGGGGCTGCCGGCGCGGTCGCCGTTGTCGATGCCCGCTTGCCGACGATGGCGAAACGGCTCATCAGGCCCTCGCTGACGATGCCGATCTCCAAGACCAGCCGCGCCACCTGATTGCGGAGCAGGCTGTAGAAAACCATGGCCGGAATGGCAATGGCGAGGCCTTCCAGCGTCGTGAACAGGGCGGTCGATATGCCGTCGGCCAGATCGGCAGGTTTGGGCTGCGTGGTGCTGGTGGCGATTACCTGGAAGCTATTGATCATGCCGTAGACGGTCCCCATCAGGCCGACCATGGGGGCAATCGTGCCGATCAGCGCCAGATAACTCAGCCGGTGCTCCAGAGCCATGTTTTCGTCTTCGCCAACCTCCTGCATGCCTTCAATGGCTTCGTTGTAGCCGCGTTTCAGCCGGCTGAGACCGGCCGCCAAAACACGGGCGACAATCGAGTCATCCGACCTGGCAGTTTCGTAGGCGCCCTGATAGTCCCCGGCGGCCAGTTGCTGCTGAAAGGATTCAATGAAGGCCGGAGGCAGCAGCGTGTCTCGGCGGATCTGCATGAAATTCATCACGACCAGTGCCACCATGATGAAGGAGAGAATCAGCAGAATTGGTCCGAAAATCAGACCGTTGGCCTTCAGCGCCCAACTCAGGTAATTTTGCTCTTGGGGTGTGTTCTCTTCTTCGGTAGCTTTATCTTCGGCGGCACCCGCGTTGGGAGCGGCGGTGTCTGCCGCCGAGTCGTTTCCGCCGTCGGATTTTTCGACCGGTTCGCCTTCGTCCTGGCTACCGTTGTCCTGGTATGCCTGCGCCGGCGAGTTGCCGACAGTCAGAGACCCCCAAAAGGTCAGACCGATCGCCAGGACAAGGACGACCATGCAGTCCCAGCGTCGGATGTTCGGCTGATTGGCGTTCAACATCGTCTTTTCTCCAGAGCGCGATTTCCCGGACTGGGGATCGTTTGCGCCGTGCTCAACTCTTCGCTTCTCCGCCTCGGGTCGGATGACAAACCGAACGCTGATTCTATGAGCGGATCAATGGTGATTCTAGTGTCTGTTGTTTCGATATCTGCGGCCTGCGGTTATGCACTCCGGTCTCGGCGCCTTCAACCCCCTCCCACATCAGCCAGCTTTTTCGTCCACTCGCTATTCGGATAACGCGTTTCCAACCGCGAGGCGACGTCAGCCGCCTTGTCCGGGTCACCCACGGCGGTGAACAACTGCCAGAGGCGGTACAACGCTTCGGCGTGCAGGGCCGCTTCTTTCCTGAACAGAATGTCGACGTGGAGATAAGCGAGAATAGCAGACTTCGGCTGCGGCAGATCCAACTGCCGATAGCTGTCTCCCTGACGAACATACGCCTCGGCCTGTAGGCGGGTGTTCTCGACATCGGCCTGATTGGTCACCGTGACCAATTCCTGAATGGCCGCCTGATGTTGCCCCTGCCGTTGCAAACAGACGGTTTTGCCGAGCATGGCCTCGTACTTCTGCGACAGCTCGGCCGCCGTTTTGGCGGGCATTTTACTAACGGCATCAAATTCGGCCTGCGCTTCAGAAACTTTACTCTGAAACAACAATAGCTTCGCCCCGGCCGAGCGGGCCGCCATCTGGTAGTCGAGCCAGGGGGCCTGGGCAATTTGCTGAAATGTGGCCTGGGCCTGATTGAAGTTTTTCTTGGCTAAATAGATTTCTCCCAAATGCGAGAGCGCTTCGTAGTACCGAAAACTGCTGCCGTTCGCTTGGCAGAAGTCGTCCAGCTTTTGGGCGGCTTCGTCGAGCATGGTGGGGTCGGTCAGAGAGATCTTTGCCGTCGTCCGGGCGATGAAAAAGCTCAGGTCGGCCTTCAAGTACGGGCGATTTGATTTGTTGTCGGCTTGCAATTGGGAATAGCGCTGAAGTGCGTCCGCCAAATGTCCTTGTAATTCCGCGTTGATTGCCAGTCGCAAGCTGATCGGCTCGCCATCCCATTTCACGCGGGCAATATCGTTGGCGGGAATTTTGGTGATCTTGTCTTTTTTCAAGCCGGCATTGATTGTCAGCTCTGTCTTGGTGACCTGGGAGACGTCGCCCGACACGTTTTTCTCGCTGCTTTTGATGGTGACAATATCGGCCGCACTCAGCGTTTCCACTGCGACGGCCAGCAGAACGGGGACGAAAAGCCCCCAGATGAACTGGTTTGGCATGATGGCACGTCTCCGTCAGGAAAGGTTGGAGAGCCGACGGTCAGCGACCCAGCGACTCTTGTGGTTGATTCTTGTAGCTGAGCATCGGCGACCGTTGCTCTACGTGGCGGTCTCTGGTCTCAAAACAGGGGCAAAGATGTAACCGAAAACTCATTCAGGAAGGGTTCCGTTTCGATGCGGTTTATTGGCCGGGTCCCGACTTGGGAGTTGCCGGCTTCTTCGCAGCCGCCCTTGATGCGGCCTGCGTTTTTCCGGCGACTGTATTTTTTCTTGCAGCCGGCCGTCGGAGTTCGGGCGGCAGAATTGGAGCCGTCTCGGCGTAAACGGTCACGGGCCGGCGCCGGGCCGATTGAGATATCAGAAAGTAGATCGTGTAGCCGAAAACCCCCAACACCAGAACGAAACCGAGCCCGCCCAGCAGCCAGCCGGGGCCTCCAGGCGGCAGAGTAGTTTTCGGCGCCACGGCCGCCGTTTTCTTTTTTTTGGTTGGTGTCGCGGCATCCATATCCACCATTGCGACCGGCTTGAACTCTTGAGGCTGTTGCAGCTTGACGACCGGACCGCCCAGATTGCGCAGGATGTTCTGGTAAAGCATGTCGAACTTCTTCCACCACTCCTCGTCGATACTGTCGGAAATTGCCACGAACGCCAGAATTTCCTGTTTGGCGGCCCGAAAGGCCATCGTCCTATTCGGTGTGCCAATTTGTGCCTGGCCCCAGCGAAGCCGGCACCAGACTGAGTTGTAGCGGACCTCGTAGAGTTTCGGGTAGAGCTTCCGGCTCCGATCGGGTGCTGCGACTTCGATCCTTCGCTGCAAGAACAGGGCCGTTCGGCCCCAGCCCCAGACGGGTGTCTGGTCTGGCCCGATGTCGGTCCCCTTGATCGCCTCCAAAAACCGCTTCCCGTTGTCGCCCTGCCCGCTGTCGGCCCAATCTTGCAGCACGTAAGCGGCCTCAATCTGTGCGTCAAGCGCATTGGGCTTTTCTTGGAGGACGGCAGCAACGATTTCACGGGCCGTCTCGAACTGTTGCTGATGCCGGCGGCAATTCACCAAACGCAGCCTGACCCCGGCCACATGAGCCGGGTCGAGCCATTTCGTACCTTGGCGTTCGGCGTTGTTGATGATTTCCTGGTAGGTCTCGGCAGCGTGCTCGTACTGGCTGGCCGCGGCGGCTTTGTCGTCGCTCATTCCCTTGCCCAGCCCGTAGTAGGTCTCGGCAATCCACAGGAGCGATCCGGCGGCCATGTCCTGCTTGCGGTTGAACAGCTCGTTCAAAAACTTCTCGAACGATGCGCGGACTTCCGCTAGCCGCTGCGATTGTTTCCGGCCCTTCAAACGTTCGATTTCCTGTTCGAGTTCGCGGCCCAACTGGACGTAAATGCTCAGCACGTCCTCGGCGTTGGGGGTGAGTTTCTCCAGGTCTCTCATAGTCTTCAGGGCGTTCTCGATTTCCCGGACGCCGATGCCGACGTAACCCCGCAGCAGCAGTTGATAGCAAAGCCCGGCGAATTTCTGGCTTTTGATTCCCTGGTCCGGCCGTTTCGTTCCTTCGGGAACCTGAATCATCTTCATGACCGGATGCGGATCGGATCTCAATTGCTCGACGGTTTTTTGGTAGTCTCCCCGGCTGATGAAGATTTGTGACATCGAGACCTTGGCTGCAATGTATTCCGCGAAGCCTGCACCGCTGGTGACGTTTTCCGGCAGTTGCTCTTTCGATTTGACGATGCCGACGGCCAGATGTTTGGCCGCCGCGTCCTGCCAGTGTTGGAGCTTCTCGACGTCCGGCTTGTTTGGATCATCGTCGTGCAGCGGCGCTGCCGTCAAATAAGCCGACCAATACGACTGACCAGCGGCGAGCTGTGCCTCGGTGTACCGCGGCGACGTCTGGGGGACGCCGTCGTACCATTCGGCGGCTTGGACCGGCTGTTCCCTTTGTCCGTAGATGCGGCCCAGAGTCATCCGGGCGTCGTTGGCGTGGTCGCTTTGAGGCCAGGATGTCGTGATCATGCTGCAGACCCGCGTCATCTGCTGCATCTCGAAGTATCGAGGCTCACCGCGGGGAACGTCGGTATAGGCTTGCAGGAACGCGGCCAACGCCAAATAAGCTGCATCGAGGCCCATCTGCGAGTTGTCCTTGTCGACGTGCCGGCCGACAAATTCACCCAATATCGCCGCTTCGTAGCTGTCGCCGGTCAGGTAATAAACGTATCCGAGCAGATAACGTGTCCGCTGAAACTGTTTTGGCTCGGTTTCGTCGGTGACGAGATTCAAGGCCAGCTTGAGAATGCGGGACGTCTCCTGCAGGTGTTCATCGCGGTCCCGCTTGAGCTGCTCAACTTTGTCCTGGTTATTCGGATCCTCGATCTCGTCGTCGAAGCCTTTGATCTGTTTGATCAAATAGTCGGCCATCCCCAGGGCCGCGTCAAAGTTTTTCGGATCCTGAGGATTTTTGTCCAATGCCACCAACAGACGCTGAATCATGAACGTCGACACATCGCGGTACTGGCCGGGCCAGCGGTTGATTTCCCGGGCGTCGGTCAGGGCTGCGCTGAGAAACTGTTTTCGTTCAGATTCCGGCAGGGTGCGTTCGGCTCCGAGCGCTTCATAAGCGCGGGCGCGTTCCCAGTGAATGGCGAGTCCGCGGGTGGTTTGCCCTCCGCGGCGTCCTGCGGCCTTCAGCCAATCGGAAGCCTTCTGCACAACAAGCTGAAAGTCCTTACGTTTCTCGTGATTCAGACAGATGAGCTGAAACTGTAGAACCTGGCCCTGCAGGGTTCTCAAAAATTCTTCAACCGGCTTGGGCCGCTCACCGGGCGTGGAATTTCCGTGTCCCAGCAGCTCTTTGTAGATGCCCAACGCCTTGCCGATTTCGTCCTGCTCTTCGAAGCACTTGCCCTGCCGCATCCGTGCATAAAGGCCGGCATTGATGCTGCGATACCGCGAGTGAATTTCCTCAAATTCCAACGCGGCGCTGGTCAGCAGCTTGCGATATTCGGGTGCCTGGCGATCGTAACTTTGCGCTTCGTGATACGTACACAGTGCCAGATCGACCTGGACGCGGATGTAGGCAACTTCGACCCCCCGCCGCTCCTCGAAAAGTTGGGGCTGCTCGTCTTCGTCGATGAACGGCGGGTACGCCTTCCAGCACTCCTGATGCTGATCGTGCGCCTGCTGGAAGACGTCGCGGGCCTGCTTAATCAACGTGCGGGCGTCGGCCTGCAATTGGCCCTTGTTTGAAGTGTTGGCCGGCGATTGGGAACGCCAAATTTCGAACTCCGCCTTGCCGATCAGAATGCGGGCCCGCTGGGAGTTGGCCGGCCCGACTTTGGGATGCCGCGGATTGGCGTCGACGAATTGTTTCAGCAACGCCAACGCCCGATCGAGCTGCCGGCCTTTGGTGTCCGGGTTGCGGATGGAGCGGGCATCATCCTGGAGCAGGGCGGCCTGCTCAAACGGAATCACTTGCCGAACCTCGTCCGGCACATCAACCCGGTCCTTGAGCGACTTCAGATAGAGCAGAGCGTAATCATAGTATTTTTTCTCTCGCAAACCTTGAACGAATTGCAGGTACGGTTCGGTCGCTTGCGCGGTGAGCGCTGCGTTCAGACTCAGAAGCAGCCCCAAAACACTCAGCCAGAAACGCCTCATAGCACTGCTTCCGATGCTTTCGTGTGCGGTTCCGGGACTTTGTCGGGCCTCATGGACGACACCTTGACCGATGTGTCGGTTCAGAGCATTTTCTTCAAACTACCTGCCACCTGCCATGGCGGTCGTCGTTACATTTTAGCATAGAAATCAGACGAAGAGTTCGCAAGCAGATTCTCCGCCGGGGCAGGGCTGGAGCGTGTTTCAAACTTGAACAACGTGACCGAGCGCGGGGTCTGGTCCATTGTCCGAGAAAATCGTCAAGCACCCTTCGATCGACATCGATCCGTAACCATCTCTTCTGGAAAGGACCCGACCCCGACCCGATACCACTCACCACACACCTTTTCCGTGGACGGGTGGTTGTCGAGTTGCTAGAAGTGGTGAAGGATCGGATCGCTCAGGCTAGCGGGGAGAGACCGATGTCAAGCAGAGAGCGTCTCCGGCGGGAGCGGCTGCTCGAAGCGGCGCGGGGATATTTGTGGCTCAGAATGCCCGATCACGCCCTACAGGAACTCAACGCGGTGACCGATCCCGCGGAGTGCGCCTGCGACATCTACCAGTTGCGCGCCGAAGCGCTGCGAGAGAAGAAGGAATACGAAGCGGCCATCGATGCCTACACCCTGGCATTGGCGGAAAATCCGGACAGCATTTCGGTCCTGCTCGGCATGGCTTGGTGCTATAAGCGCACCGATAAGCTACCTCGCGCCATCGCCGTCACCCAGCAGGCCTACCACGTTCGGCCAGACGAATCGATCGTACTTTATAACCTCTCCTGCTACTTCTCTCTGGCCGGCGACAAGATGCACGCCCTCTCTTGGCTGGGCCGGGCGCTGCGAATGGACAAGTCACTACGGGAGCTGATTGCAAACGAAAAGGACTTCGACCAGTTTCGTGGCGATCCCGACTTCCAGTTCGTCGCCGGGTTGCGAGACGTCTCGGGCACGCCGTAAGTTACCTTTCATTCAAATCCCGTGCAAACCGGTGATGAAAATCGCCAACAACGTCAAGAATTGTTTGGAACAGAGGGGGAGAGATCGAGACATGGATGTGGACTCCGAACGACTCCGCAGGCATGTGGTCAGGCTGGCGGCCCGGCCGCGACCCGGTGGCAGCCGCGAACTTGAAGCGGCGCGAGATTACTTCATCGATTGTTTCGAGGCAGCCGGTTGGTCTCTCGAGCGGCATCGGTTCGTGGCCGAGTGCGACGGTGACAGCCGACTCGAGGGCGTCAATCTGGTCGCTCGGCATCGTCAGCATCCCGTCACCGACGGCCCGCGGTTTTGCGTGGGAGCGCACCTCGATTCGCGACCCGATTCCCCGGGCGCCGACGACAATGCCAGTGCCGTCGCCGCGTTGCTGGAACTCGCCCGCCTGCTTCCAAAGGACTGGCCCAGTCGGCCGCAACTCGAACTGGAATTGGTCGCCTTCGACTTGGAGGAAAACGGGATGCTGGGCGGCTCTGAACATGCCCGGCTGATGAAATCGGGCGGCATTGATTTGCGGGGAATGGTGTCGCTGGAAATGCTGGGGTATTGCGACCAACGCCCGAACAGTCAAACCTTGCCGGAACCACTTGTGGGATTGTATCCCGACACAGGGAACTTCATAGCGATTATCGGTAATCAGAATTCCGGAGAGTTGATCGAACGGTTTCGCGGCGGAATGCAACGCGCCGAGGAGTTGCCCGTGGAATGCCTTCAGGTGCCCGCCAACGGAGAGTCCCTCCAGGCCACGCGATTGAGCGACCACAGTCCGTTCTGGGACGCCGGCTATTCAGCCTTGATGATTACCGACACCAGCTTCTTGCGAAACCCACATTACCATCTGCCGAGTGATACCCCAGACACGCTCGACATGCCGTTCCTGAAGCGGGTCTCGCAAGGGTGCTTCGAAGCGGTACGGATGCTTATTGCCGATGGGTTGTGAAACGCGACGCCAGCCAAACCAAGACGAGATCAAATTGCAGTCTTCGGCAGTGCCTGCATTTGAAAATTGGGGAAAATAGTTGGCGATCTCCGTTGGACCATCCGGCCGAGATTACTTGGATCGCAGCTTTTCCGCCAGCCGCTTGTATTCCTTCATCGACTTTTGATCCCGGTCTTGGGCCGTGATAGCCTGCATTCTCCATGAGGCGATCCTCAACTCGTGCAAGAAAAGTGGTGAAAAGGCGTTGCGACTATCTTGCCCAAAACGCCGCGCATACAAGCACGAAGCGCAAGCGAGTGAGTCCATGCCGTGCACACTCGCTTGCGCTTCGTGCTTGTATTAGTCGAGCGAACACCTCATGAATAATCCGAGATAGCATCGAACAGGTCTTCCAGTGTCCACAGGCGGCTTCCAAATACACCAGTGCAGACCTGGCGGTTGCATCAAATCCTCGCGATCATAAAATGAGTTTTACTTTTACTTGAATTGCTGTCAGTTAAGCGACGATTTAGTTGGCGCAAGCGGTGAACAGGAATGACTTTGAGAACAACTTTTCGGCGAGACTTGTTGAAACAAGTCAGCACGCCTGCATACCGGAAAGACGATAAAGACTCTTGCTTTTATTCTAAATAATCTTCCCCTGACGGAGACGGCCAAGCTTTCCCCCCGAAAGCCAATTTCAGGAGTTTCCAAATTTCGCTCATGATGTGTTCGGGTGGCCGGGTCTGACCATCCGAAAGGCCCGGAATTCTCGGATCTGGACAATCGATTTCGCTCTGACCCAGCCACCGCAGCGGTCCAAAATCGGTTTCTCAGCGGCAACCGTTCCGAAGGCATCTCTTTCGCACAAAGGCACACGGTCTGTTCGATGGTGAAGACGCTTTACATTGTCGACACGTTTTCCCTGATGTTTCAGGTGTTTCACGCCGTGGCCGAGATGACCGGACCGCAGGGACAGCCGACCAACGCGGTCTTCGGTTTCACGCGCGACTTAGTGAATTTGCGCCGTGACAAGCGGCCGACGCACCTAATCTGTGCGCTCGACAGTAAAGGTCCCGGAGTCCGCAAAGAGATTTACCCCGCTTATAAAGCCAACCGGGGCGAAATCCCGGTCGATCTGGCCCCGCAGATCCCCATGATTCTGGAGCTGATTGAGGGGTTTGGCATCCCGGCGGTCGAGTATCCCGGCTGGGAGGCGGACGACGTGATCGCCACCATCACGCACCGAGCGGTCGAGCAGGGTCTCGACGTTCGCATCGTGACCAGTGACAAAGACATTCGGCAACTGCTCGGCCCGCGGGTGCAGATGTATAACATCCGTAAGGGCGAGTTTCTGGACGAGGCGGGGCTGATGGCCGACTGGGGCGTTCGGCCGGATCAGGTCATCGACTTTCAGGCCCTGGTGGGCGACAACAGCGACAACGTTCCCGGCGTTCCGCTCGTCGGGCCGAAGAAGGCGAAAGCGTTATTGGATCAGTTCCAGACGCTCGACGAGGTGCTGGCACACTCCGACGAAGCAAAGGGCGCCAAACTCCGCGAGAACCTCAAGACTTACGCCGATCAGGCTCGACTCAGTCGGCGGCTGGTGACCCTTAACACCGAGCTGCCGATCGAGCTGGATCTGGAAACGGCCCGCCTCGCTGAGCCGGACCGCCAGCGGTTGTTGTCGCTGTTCACCAAGTTCGGTTTCCACCGCTTCGCCGAGGAAATCCGCAGCTCGACAGATGACCCCGCGGCAATCGGGAGGCAACGGAGCTGGGAGATTATCGATACGGCGCCAAAATTCGCCGACTTTCTCAGCGTGCTGAAGCAGCAGTCGCGGTTCTGCCTCGATTTGGAGACGACCGGGCTTGACGCCGTCCAAGCCGACATTGTCGGCTGGGCGTTTAGCTGGCAGACCGGCAGCGGATCTTACGTCCCGGTCGATGCCCCGCCGGGCCAACCGGTGCTCGATGCGCAAACTGTGGTCGAGTCGCTGCGTCCGCTGCTGGAAGACCCGGATATCCAAATCGACAACCAAAACATTAAGTACGACATGATCGTGCTACGGCGGGCGGGAGTTGAGCTGCGGGGTGTTGGCATGGACCCCATGCTGGGCGACTATCTGCTCGATGCCGGTGCCCGCAGCCACGGTCTCGACAGTCTCGCCGAGCGATATCTGAACCATTGCATGATTCCGATCACCGATTTGATCGGCCGCGGCAAGACGCAGAAAAAGATGTTTGAAGTCGACGTGGCAAAAGCGGCCGAATATGCCGCCGAGGACGCCGATATCGCCTGGCAGTTGGCCGAGAAGATCGGCAACGTGTTGCGGCTAGAAGGGCTGTGGGACCTCTATTGGAACTTGGAGCGGCCTTTGATCCCGGTTCTGGTGGACATGCAGTTTACCGGAATCCGCGTCGAGGTCCCGGAACTCCAAAAACAAAGCCAAGAGCTGGGAACACGACTAGAGCAGCTCGAGCGAAAGATCCACGAATTGGCCGGCCGCGAGTTCAATATCGGCTCTCCCAAACAGCTCAGCGAGGTGTTATTCCAGCGTTTACAGCTACCGGTCATCCGCCGCACAAAAACCGGCGTAAGCACCAGTCAAGATGTGTTGGAGAAGCTGGCGGCCCTGCATCCTTTGCCCGCCACCATCATCGAACACCGGCATCTGGCAAAGCTAAAAAGCACATACCTCGACGCGCTGCCGCAGATGGTCAATCCGCAAACCGGCCGGATTCATGCATCGTTCAATCAAGTGGTGGCGGCGACGGGACGGCTCAGTTCCAGCGACCCCAATCTGCAAAACATCCCGATTCGCACAGAGGAAGGCCGGCAGATCCGCAAGACATTCGTGCCCGGCCATCGGGGCTGGAAGCTAGTTGCTGCTGACTACTCGCAAATCGAGCTCCGCATTCTGGCGCACTTCAGCGGCGATCGGGTGTTGTTGTCCGCGTTTCGGGACGGGGCCGACATTCACACGGCCGTCGCCTCCGAGATTTTCGCCGTCCCCGCCGAGGCCGTCGATTCCCAGCAGCGTCGCGTCGCCAAGGCGGTCAACTTCGGTGTGATCTACGGACAAAGCCCGTTCGGACTCTCGGAATCGCTCGGAATCAGTCAGGATGAGGCGGCGACGTTCATCGACAATTATTTCGATCGCTATGCCGGCGTCGATCGGTACCTTCAGGAACTGCTCGAACAGTGCGCCAAGAGCGGTTATGCACGCACCATTTGGGGCCGCCGCCGCCAAATCACCGGAATCCGCACCGATGCCGGCCGCCAGCGCAATCTGGCCGAGCGCACGGCCATCAACACCGTGGTTCAAGGATCCGCTGCCGACCTGATCAAGCAGGCCATGATCAACCTACATCAGCGAATCCGGCGGAAAAAACATCCGGCAAACATGCTGCTGCAAATCCACGACGAGCTGGTGTTCGAGGTCCCGGCCGCTGAGGCTGATTCGCTGATCGAGATGGTCCGCGAAGAAATGACCGGCGCGCTGGAACTGAATGTTCCCTTGGTCGTCGATATTTCGATCGGCGACAACTGGTTGGAGACGGAGAATGTCTGAGTCGCTTCGCCGACGCGCTCTGCAAACAGCGATCTGACGTCCACCGCTCGCCTTCGAGAAATTCTGTAAAATCCTGGAAGTTCGATTATTTATCGTTGACAGCTTTGATCAATTTGTTCACGATTAATTATGCATTAAAGCATTCCTCGCAACCTCCCTGAAGTTGACTCGTGCGCGGTGGGATCGCGTCGCCTCCAAACCTTCATCGGCAACGGATTGTGATTTCACCCGGACGTCAGCTCTTTCGTAACGGCCTAGATTGACGTGGCAGACCGTCGTTTCGTGCCCGTGGTTGGGCTTATCGGAGGAGTTGGTTCCGGAAAAAGTTCAGTCGCAAATGGTCTCCAAGCCCAAAGGCCGATTGTCGTGATCGACGGCGATGCCGCAGGCCATCAGGTTTTGCAAATCCTTTCCATCAAACAGCAGATCAGAAAGCGTTTCGGCGACTCGGTTTTTAACGAGCAGGCAGATGTGGTCCGGGCAGAACTGGGACGGCGGATCTTCGGTTCGGCGCCCGAGCAGTCTCAGGCGCGGGCCGATCTCGAAGAAATTGTGCATCCGAAGATTCGCGAGTTGTTCGTTGAACAGATTGCCGACGCCAGAAAAGGAAACAACGCGGATGCGGTCATCCTCGATGCCGCTGTTCTTTTCGAAGCGGACTGGCATGATTTGTGCCGACGTGTGGTGTTCGTCGACGCCCCGCGCCGGGTCAGGCTCGCACGGGTCATCCAGACCAGAGGCTGGACCGAGAGGGAGTTTCACGACAAGGAGTTGAGCCAGCTACCGCCGCAGGACAAGTGCGAACGAGCGGATTTCATCGTCGATAATTCCGGCACGATCGACGAGGCTGCCGCGCAGCTCGAACAGATCGTCAGTCAAATCATCGATCATCGAAGTTAGATCACGGGAACAAACCTGAACCAACGACGTCATCACCGGCAGACAATTCTTACAGCGATTTCCATCCAACCGTCGGACCCGTCTTAAACATCCGCGAGATATCGATCGGTCTCTTTTCGGCCGATTCGGGAACATACGTCCCCGGCCCCTCTATTCGAGTGCGACTCAAAAGGTTCCATTCATGGCGAAATCGACCAAAGTCCGTCTCTCCGAAGCCACAATCGACACGTCTCTGGCGACGACCGACGACAACGGCGAAGAATCGCGCGACGGCGATGCCCAACGGACAGGGGCCTTTCCAGCCGACGACCGCTACGAACAAGTCAAGCGCGGCGACATTCACATCGCCAAACTCCAGCGATGCACGATGAAGGAGCTGCTGGAACTGGCCCGCGGTGAAAGCATCACCGAGTACACGGGCCTCAAGAAACAGGATCTGATCTTCAAGATCCTCAAAGAACGCACCAAGGTGAACGGACTCATGTTCGGAGAGGGAACGCTGGAAGTCCTCCCCGACGGGTTCGGATTTCTCCGCAGCCCCGATTACCACTATTTACCCTGCCCAGATGACATCTACGTCAGTCCCAGTCAAATCCGTCGTTTCGGCCTGCGGACCGGCGCGACGGTGGCCGGACAAATTCGCCCACCCAAGGAGAACGAGCGATACTTCGCCCTGTTGCGGGTAGAGGCGATCAACGGTGAGGACCCCAACCTGCTGACCGAAAAGGTCTTCTTCGACGACTTGACGCCGCTGCATCCGGAACGCAGGCTTCGACTGGCGGCTGATCCCAAACAGCTTAGCACACGCATTGTGGACATTGTGGCCCCCATCGGAATGGGGCAGCGAGGGTTAATCGTCTCGCCGCCCCGCGCCGGAAAAACAATTTTGCTGCAGCAGTTGGCCCAGGCGACGCTGAAAAACCATCCGAATGCCTACGTCATCGTCCTGCTGATTGACGAACGCCCGGAAGAAGTGACCGACATGGAACGGCAGGTCAAAAGCGCCAACAGCGAGGTCATCAGCAGCACATTCGACGAACCACCCAGCCGGCACATTCAGGTCTCCGAAATGGTTATCGAGAAGTCGAAACGGATGGTCGAATACGGCCAGGACGTGATCATCTTCCTCGATTCAATCACCCGTCTGGCGCGGGCCTGGAACACCGAGGTGCCGCACTCCGGCAAGATTCTCTCTGGCGGCGTCGACGCCAACGCCCTTCAACATCCGAAACGCTTTTTCGGCGCTGCCCGCAACGTCGAAGAGGGGGGCAGCCTGACGATCATCGCCACCGCGCTGGTCGACACCGGCAGCCGCATGGACGAGGTCATCTTTGAAGAATTCAAAGGGACCGGCAACACCGAACTGCACCTCGATCGCCGAATGGTCGAAAAACGGATCTGGCCCGCCATCGACGTCAACAAATCGGGCACCCGCCGTGAGGAGTTACTCATGGATACCGAAGAACTTCGTCGTGTCTGGATTCTCCGTCGGGTCTTGAACGACATGAACCCCGTCGATGCCATGGAACTACTTGTCAACCGCATGAGGCGCACCAAGACCAACGAAGAATTTCTGATGAGCATGAACTTGGGCTGAACAATTGCGGATTTCGGATTTCGGGTTGTCTGGGACAACACGTCCCAACATCTAACTTTTAAAGCGACGGAGCCGCAACCCGTAGTTTCAAATTCAAAGCACGAAATCCGAATTTTCAAAACGTGCAACCGGCGGTTTCTGTCATTGGAAATTCGGATTTGTTTCAAATTTCGTGCTTCGTATTTCAGATTTCCAACATGCGCTCACGGCGCGCACATGTGACGACCTAAGACTCTGACTCCTAACCCCTCCCCATGCCCCACCAAATCGAAGGCGACCTGCTTGCCGGTGACAACAACTTTGCGGTTGTCGTTTCCCGCTTCAACGAACTTATCACCCAGCGCCTGCTGGAGGGCGCGCTCGACACGCTGCGCCGTCACGGTTCGGACGACGACCATCTTACGGTTGTGCGTGTCCCAGGATCGTTCGAGATTCCGCTGATGGCCGATCGGCTGGCCAAAAGCGGGAAATACGCGGCCGTCATTTGTCTGGGGGCCGTCATCCAGGGCGATACCACGCACCACGAATACATCAACCAGCAGGTGGCTGCGGGGATCGGTCAAGCCGGGGTCTCCAGCGGGGTACCGGTAATCTTCGGCGTGCTCACTTGCCAGTCGATGCAACAGGCGCTGGACCGCGCCGGGGGAAAAGCGGGTAACAAGGGTGCCGAAGCCGCTTTGGCCGCCATTGAGATGGTCAACCTGCTCAAACGCCTCGAGGATGACGGCGACAGCTAGTACATGGTCCACTTTGATTTTACATATTCG
>CAUZTK010000012.1:0-27998 GCA_963582395.1 Planctomycetota bacterium
TCGGTCGCCCGCTCTCTGAAACTGCGCACTGCTTAATGCGGACAACATTCACGTTTCCCTCTCCCCACAGCAGAATCCGTCGCTAAAACATCCCGAGTTGATCGCGAGCTTCGTCGGTCATGCGGTCGGGAGTCCACGGCGGGGTCATGACCAGCTTGATCTCGACCTGTTCGACGCCCTCCAGCCCTTCGAGGGCCATTTTAGCCTGCTGGATGATTTGCGGTCCGGCCGGGCAGGCCGGGCTGGTGAGCGTCAAGTCAACACTGACATTCGACCCGTTCTGCCTGATCTCATAAACCAGCCCCAGGTCAACCACGTTGATCATCAACTCCGGATCGATGACCTGCTTGAGTGCATCAAGCAAAGCGGCATCGTCGGCCATCAGTTCTCTCCTGATTTCGGAAGTCGGCAGGTATTGCCCACCGGATAGTTGTTTGTTCTCGATACTGCGACGGCAGCGGGTCACCGACTCGGTTTCACATAGAGACCACCGTCGCGAATCTCCACTTCGTAAGTCGCCACCGATTCCGTGGCCTGCATACACACTGCTCTGCCGATTTTGATATCGAACCGCGCCCCATGCCGCAGACAAGTGATTTCGCATCCGCCGACGGGCCCGTTGGTCAACGGCTATCCGTCATGGGTACAAATGTCTTCGATCGCGTAAAAGTCGTCGTCCACGCGGATCAACAGCACCGGGACATCGTTGACGATGACCGCCTTGCGGCCACCCGCTGCAATCTCGTCGACGGTTGCCACCCGCTCAAACTCCGATACGAATTTTCCCAGTTGCCAGCAGTACAATCAATGACTTTTCGACTTCCGCTCTGGCAGCCAATCGCCGTCAACTCGGCGGCGACGAAACCGCGAGCAGTGTTACTCGCCAATTCCCAGTTTTCGTTCCACCTCGCGGCTAAGCGTTTCGCGGACGATGCGGATCGGATCTCCATTCAGTAGGTTGCCATTCGACTTTACCGATTTTGCTGTCTCCTGTTCTTCTTGTTCTTCGTCGTCTTCCGGGATCCGAGAACTCGGCATGATGCGGTTATAAATCTCGTGGAAGAATCCCTCGACAATCATGTGCATCGCTTCGTATCGGGTCATACCCCGCGACATGCAGTAGAAAACCTCTTCTTCGTCGACGCAGCCCGCCGTGGCAGCATGCGTGCAGCGAACGTCGTCCGCTTCGATTTCCAGACCGGGGACCGCATCGCTGCGGCAAGTAGGGCTGAGCAGCAGCGAGTCGCTGCGCTGGTAGCCGTCGGTTTGCTGGGCTTCGGGTTCGACCCGGATCATGCCGCGCCAAACGACCCGCGATTTATCGCGCAGCACCTCTTTGTACAAAAGGTCGCTGTGGGTCCCGGGAGCATTGTGCGATTGCTGTGTGTAGTAGGAGTGCAACTGGCAGTCGACCGCAAAGGTAACACCGTTGACCTCGGCCTGGGCGCCGCGGCCGTCCAGCGAGACATGTTGATGAATGTGGGCCAGTCGGGCCCCGAGTCCACCTAACGTCCACGCTAAAGAGCCGTCCTGCTCGACGTGCCCGACCTGATGGGCGAAGTGATATGTTTTCCGGTTCCAGTTTTGCAACTGCACGTATTTCAATCGGGCGCGCGGTCCGATCAGTAGTTCGACGGCCCCGACGTGCAAACCGGCGACGTCTTGTGTTGCCGAAGCGGTCTCTTCCAGCAGCGTCGTCACGGCCCCCTCTTCCAGGATGACCAGGGTATGGCTCAATTCGGCCGCCCCTTCGGCCGAGAGGGCGATCAGACTGTGCAGCGGTAAGGCGATTTCGGTGTTACGGGGCACATAGAGTACAGTCCCACCGGTCCAAAAGGCGCCGTGCCAGGCCGAGAAGCGGTCGATTTCGACATCCACCGGCCGGGTGAGCAAATGTGGTTCGAGGACGTCGCGGTGGTCGCGAACCAGCCTCGACAGGTCCCCGAACAAAACACCCTGGGCCGAGACGTCCTCGCTCAGCGTGGCCAAAGTACAATGACCGTCGACGTGGGAAACCGTGCCGGCAAATTCCGCCCGCTCGCGCATCAGCGTCTCGAGGCGGGCAGCGGGCAAGCAGTCCCCGCAAAGGGCGAACTGCTCCGGTCGAAAGGTCCGCAGGTCGATGCGCTTCCACTCTTCAGGATCCAGCGGAACCGCGGCCTTTGCCTGATACAGGGCAAAGGCCCGCTTGCGCAAATCGACGACCCAGCCGGGATCGTCGCGAGAATCGAGGAATGTCTTGAAAGCCGATTCATCGAAACTCGGGGGAGTTGTGGTTTCTGTCATCAGGTTGCTGGCCACAGTCGTTCTCTGAGTCTTGACAGGTTTCCTCAATATCACAGGCCGCGCAGCAACCAGATCACTCGAGCCATTTTGCAAAACGTGAATTTTATTCTCGGTTTTTTGTTTAAGGTTTTCGAGGTCGAGTTGTCGCTTGCGGCATAGCGGACCGCACAGACCTGCGACACAAAATCTACCTACTTATTGAGGATTTCAAAGGGCCCGGCCCTTGCTTAGAACTGGGAAACGATTCATTTGATCGGTGTCCAGGCACGATCCCTGGAATCTCCAAAATTCCGGGAATCTGAAATCGGGGAACCATTCTTTCCCTATTTTCTTACGGACTTTACCCCACACTGCCTTCCATCTGCAGCTCGATCAGCCGGTTCATCTCGACCGCGTATTCCATGGGCAGTTCCTTAACCAGCGGCTCGATGAAGCCGGTGACGATCATCGACGAGGCTTCGGCCTGCGTCATGCCGCGGCTCATTAGGTAGAACAGTTGTTCCTCGACGATCTTGGAGACGCTGGCCTCGTGCTCGACGGCAACATTGTCTTCATCGACTTCGATGTAGGGGTAGATGTCGCTGCGGCTTTGGGAGTCGAGGATCAGCGCGTCGCAGACCACGTTCGATTTGCAGTGCGTGGCGTCCTTGACGATCTTCACCAGACCGCGATAACTCGCACGGCCGCCTCCCTTGGAGATGCTCTTGGAAATGATGCGGCTGGAAGTGTTCGGCGCACAGTGTACCATTTTCGCGCCGGCGTCCTGATGTTGGCCGTTGTTGGCAAAGGCAATCGATAGCGTCTCGCCGCGGGCGCCTGGCTCCATCAGGTAAATCGACGGGTATTTCATCGTCAGCCGTGAGCCAAGGTTCCCGTCGATCCATTCCATCAGCGAGTCACCGTAAGCCATCGCCCGCTTGGTGACCAGGTTATAGACGTTGTTCGACCAATTTTGGATGGTGGTGTAACGACAGCGGGCGCCCCGCTTGACGACGATCTCGACCACCGCCGAATGCAGACTTTCGCTGCTATAGGTGGGAGCGGTGCAGCCTTCGACGTAATGCACCGAGGCACCTTCGTCAATGATGATCAGCGTCCGCTCGAACTGCACCATGTTCTCGGAATTGATGCGAAAATAGGCCTGCAGCGGAAATTCGATCTCCACGCCCGGCGGCACATAAATGAACGAGCCTCCCGACCAAGCCGCCGAGTTCAACGCGGCGAACTTGTTGTCCGCGGACGGAATAATCGTGCCGAAATATTCCCGAAACAGGTCCGGATGCTCCTGCAGAGCTGAGTCGGTGTCGGTAAAGATGACCCCTTGTTTCGCCAGGTCTTCCTGCAAACTGCCGTAGACCACCTCCGACTCGTACTGCGCCTTCACACCGGCCAGGTACTTTTTCTCGACTTGGGGAATTCCCAGCCGGTCGTAGGTTCGGCGGATATTTTTGGGGACGTCGGCCCAGTTGGTTTCCTGCCGGTCAGAGGCGCGGACGTAGTAGTAGATATCCTGGAAGTCGAGCCGGCTGAGATCGCCGCCCCAAGTGGGTAATGGCTTTTGAAAGAAAATCTCCAGAGCATCGATCCGAAATTGACGCATCCATTGCGGCTCACCCTTCATCTCGGAAATCTGCGAGATGATTTCGACGTCGATGCCTTTGCGGCTCGTAAAGACGTACTTGTCGGTCGGGTCGTGAAAACCGTACTGGTAGTCGCCGACTCCGACCTCGCTTTTGACACCAGTGGCCACGATTGTTTATCTCCTCGATACCGCTGTTGCGGCTTATTGCATCTGGCTTTCGATAATGATTCGACAACCGAGGCTGTCGCATCGGACCGCCCCGGCCGTTTGCTCGCCTTATCTGGTCGTCGCGGCCTCTTTTTCCGCGGCGCTCTCCTCAGCCGCTTCGTCGGGATGCCGTTCCCGCACGGCCGCGTAACCTTGCTTGTGCAACTCGCGGGCCAGCGAAGCGTCACAGGTTTCGACAATGCGACCGGCGAGCATCACGTGCGTGAACTGAGGCGAATTGAACTCCAGCAACCGCTGGTGATGCGTGATGATCAGCACGCCCATGTCGGGACCAGCCAGACGATTGATTCCTTCACTGACCACCCGCACCGCGTCGCTATCCAGACCGCTGTCGGTCTCGTCCAGAAAGGCGAAGCGGGGCCGCAACATCGCCAACTGCAGGATTTCCATGCGTTTTTTCTCATCGCCGGAAAAACCGTCATTGAGATTCCGCCGGGCAAACTCTGTTTCCATGTCGAGCTCGGCCAAGCGGGCCCGCAATTCCTTTCGGAACTCTCGCATGGGAATCAGACCTTCGCCTTCTTTCCGCTGCGGATTGCGGATGTTGGAAACCGCATGCCGCAAGAAGTCGGCCACCTTGACGCCGGGAATCGTCACCGGGTACTGAAAGGCCAGAAACATGCCGAGCCGAGCCCGCTGATTCGCATCCAGTTGCAGCACGTCGGTGCCGTCAATCTCTACGCTGCCTGCGGTGATCTCGTACTTGGTATGACCGACTAGCGCATAGGCCAGCGTACTCTTGCCCGAACCGTTGGGACCCATCAGAGCGTGAACTTCACCCGTCTTGATTTTCAGATCGACTCCCTTAAGAATCGGAGTTTCGCCGACGGAAACGTGTAAGTTTTGGATCTTGAGAGTACTGGTCATCGTATGTGTGTTCAGCCTGCGGAAGGAAACCGTCTGTGCTGGCAAGCGGTGGGCGTCAGCCCCTGCTGAATGCGGAGAACAGCCCGCTATTAAATTAACTCACCACTTCGGGCACCTCAGCACAGCCACTGTGATGTGGAACCGGCAACGTGTCTGCAACCTTCTGGCCCTGTTGCCAGAGGCCTGCCGTTCCCCGCTCTTTGTCCATCTTGCGGGCCTTGATTTTGTCCTGAATTCGCATAATCCCTTCCAGCAAGGCTTCTGGACGAGGAGGGCAGCCCGGAACGTATACGTCGACCGGAACCACCAAATCGACCCCTTTGACGACGTGGTAACCGTATTTGAAATACGGTCCTCCACCGACCGTACAGGCTCCCATGGCGATCACGTATTTCGGATCGGGCATCTGTTCGTAGAGCCGGCGGACGCGGCGGGCCATCTTGAACGTGACCGTTCCGGCAACGATCATCAAGTCCGCCTGTCGGGGTGTCGCACGGAATGCGCCGGCCCCAAAACGGTCGAGGTCAAATCGGCTGGCGCCAGTTGCCATCATCTCGATGGCACAGCAGGCCAAGCCGAACGTCATCGGCCAGATACTGGACTGCCGCGCCCAGTTCATGCCCTGTTCCAGAGTCGTCACAACGACGTTTTCCTCAAATCGCCCTTCAAACCAAGTCATTTTTCGTTCCATCCATCATCCGGTGCGGCGCAAACGTAGCGACCGACACGCTGGTCTATGTAGATGCCCGCAAGGTTATTCAAAAACAGAATCAGCCAATTTACCAATAATCCAAATTCCGAACAACGAAGCCACCGATCACCCCGTCGAGACCGTATCAATCACGAATTTTTCTCAACATGTTCGAATTCGCAGCAATAATGTCCGTCGAGACAGCATTGCGTCAGCGTGACCAGCGTTCCCAAAACCTGCTCGTAAACCTCGTGCTTCAACTCGCAAATCCTCGAATCGGAACCGGCCAGATCCAGGTAGGGGCAACTGTTCTCGCGAAGAATCGACAGCGGCCCAGAATCGTCCACCTCGACGTCGAAGCCCCGCTCCAGCAAAGCCATCTTCAACTGTTCGATACGCTCCCGCAGTGTTTCACCCCGCACAACGCTTCCCAAACGGTTCGCCATCGCCTGCTGCACGCTGTTGAGAACCTGTGCGCTTAATCTCCGGCGCTTCGATGTTCCGGATCGCCCGCCACAAAATCATGGCCAAATCGGCATAGTTGTCGCCTAGCTCACACAAATCTGCCCGCGTGAGGCGGTAGGTGTTATACGGACACCCACGTCCCGTGCGGATCGGCTCGCGACTGACCAAACCCAGCCCCTGCAATCGGACCAAACGCTGACGGACCGTCGTTGCCGTGACACCCATCTCGGCGCAGATTTCCTCAATCGTCACCGACTGCGACCGGTGTGACCGTTGCAGAAACTGTTCGTCGTTGGGATCGAGTGAAATTTTCATGGTCGGCAAGCGCCCTCCGGTCCTATTTGGACCGTCCTTAACCGCGGGCAAACGGCGGAACGGGTCGTAAAATAAAACGTCGGCGGGTTGAGCGTGAATCTCACCAAGACGCAGCTCAACGATTTCTCTGCTTAGCCACCGGCGGGAGACCAGCCAGCCATGGAAGTGGTCCAGTTCACTCGTGCGGATTTACTGTTCCCGATCGTACAAAGCAATTTTAGGCTCGAATCCTATTTTCGACAACCGAAGCTGTCAAAATTCAGCTTGAATTCTCCCTCTCGAACATCCCTTATGTTCAACAACCGCGAGAATTCTGTTTTGTTGGTTTCGCCTTTGTTGGTTTCGCCTTAAACCGTTGACTGCTACATTGATAAAAATTTTGTCGATCGATGGCGAACCGGTTCCGCAACGTAAAGGCCCGATTGACGCCTTTCCGCAGTTCGATCGGCATCGACGAAAGGAGCGACAGAAAGTGGCACAAGGATCGGAGGTCACAGGCGAGCGGTGGGGTTCCCGCATCGGTGTCATCCTGGCCGTGGCCGGATCGGCCGTCGGTTTGGGCAACTTTTTGCGCTTCCCCGGGCAGGCGGCTCAGAATGGGGGCGGCGCTTTTCTGCTGCCCTATTTCATTTCGCTGCTTGTTCTCGGAATTCCGCTCTGCTGGGCCGAGTGGACCATGGGTCGCTATGCAGGCACCAAAGGGTTCAACTCGGCCCCCGGTGTATTTTCCGTCATCTGGCGAAATCCGCTGGCGAAGTATTTCGGAGGGATCGCATTGCTGATCCCGCTGATCATTTACATGTATTACGTGCTGATCGAAGCTTGGTGTCTGGGTTATGCAATAAACTACCTCACTGGCGGATTGCAACTCGGTTCCGAACCGGAGAAGTACACCAAGTTCTTTGACAATTTCGTCGGTGCCGAAAAAAACGGGGCGCTGTTGGAGGCCGACAATCGGAAATGGTTGCTGGTTCTTCTAGGAACGTTCGCGCTGAATTTTGCGCTGATTTACCGTGGTATCACCAAGGGCATTGAGACCTTCTGCCGATTTGCCATGCCCGTGATGGTTGTGCTGGCCCTGATTGTCCTTGTCCGCGTGTTGACTCTGGGAACACCGGACCCGGCCAAACCAGATCAGTCTGTTTTGGGCGGCTTGGGCTTCATGTGGAATCCCCAGCCGGAAAAGCTCACAGACCCGAAAACCTGGCTGGCCGCTTCGGGACAGATCTTCTTCAGCCTGTCGGTCGGGTTCGGCATTATCATCAACTACGCCAGCTATCTGCGGGAAAACGACGATGTTGTCCTCAGCGGTCTAACGTCCAGTAGTATGAATGAGTTTTTCGAGGTCTGTTTGGGCGGATTGATCACTTTGCCGGCGGCGTTCATCTTTCTGGGCGTGGCCGCCGGCGGAATGGGGACGTTCGATCTCGGTTTCAAAGCTTTGCCGAATGTGTTCGCATTGATGCCCGCAGGCCGATTTTTCGGGTTCCTGTGGTTTTTCATGCTGTTTGTGGCGGCCATTACCAGCAGCGTGTCGATGCTGCAGCCGGTCATCGCGTTTTTGGAGGAAGGTTTCGGCCTGAAGCGTCACGCGTCGGCGGCCATTCTCGGTCTGATCTCGGCCCTGGGCTGCGGCTTCGTGCTGTATTTTTCGGAGGGACTGGTCGCGTTAGATACCTTCGACTTCTGGATCGGCAGCGTGCTGATCTTTATTCTGGCAATGGTTCAGGCGATCCTCTACGGGTGGATCTTCGGGATCGAGCGAGGTGAAAAAGAAGCGCATCGCGGGGCGCACCTCCGCATTCCGCGGTTCGTGCAATTGATGCTTAAGTATGTCGTTCCCGTCTATCTGCTGGCGATTTTTATAGGCTTCTGCTGGACGTCTTTACCAAGCAGCGACGAATTGAAGTTCGAATCGCACGCCTCTCATGCTCAATCACTTGCGCAAGGGGCAATCCCGGGCGAGTTGGCGGCAGAATTCTATGACAACGAGCTGGAACTTCCAAAAACCTATTCGGTGACTCCCGGCCACGAACAGCAAACCTGGGAGATCCGCGATGACAAAAACGTGTTGAGCATTGTGATTCGTCAGAGCGACAACGAGATTACGGTTTATTCTCACAAGGCTGGATACGTCGAGAAGATCGGCAATGACGACGTGGCATTTTCTTCAATTATGTTCATGAGCGCCGTCCTCGTTTTCCTATTGATTATGATCCGCATTGCGGGACGGCGGTGGGAAGCCGAGGGACGCTTCGACCACACCGACCAGGAACCATTCACTCAGCAGACGGAGGCAACGCCATGACACCAGGCGGCTGGACGGTGATGATACTTTCGGTCGGCTCGGTGCTAGCGCTGGTTAGCTTCTGCATGTACCGCGTGCTGACATTGCCGCCGGTTGAGGAAGAGCACATCAAAGGACCGCTGGAAATTGATACAGGCGATACCCGGGATACCGACTGAATGGATTTCGGATTTGTTTGGTTGCGATAGAACATAGAATCAGGGGTTGGGTTTTTGGGACGGTATGATGACCGGCTTTCCAAGTGAACCCTTCTCGCCGCGGTCGCTCAAAAACGACGGCGAGGCGCTGCTGATCGAGTGGAGCGACGGGGTGACGCATCGGCTGCGGTGGCAGATGCTGCGCGACAACTGTCCCTGTGCCTCTTGCCGCACCAAACAAGAGGAACCGCCGCTGCTGTTGCCCGTTCTCAAAGTCGTGGAAACGCAGCCGGTCACAGCGACGGTCATGCAGCCGGTCGGCAACTACGCCTACTCGATTCACTTCAGCGACGGGCACAACACGGGCATCTACTCGCTGGAGTCTCTCCGCAGGCTCGGGGCAGGACAAGGGGCCAGCGAAGACGAAAGTGAATCCACCCGCGTTTAGGATCTGCGCAGATCCTATGCGTCTTCCAGGGCGACTTGGGCCGCGGCGAGCTTGGCAATCGGGATGCGGAACGGTGAACAACTGACGTAATCAAGCCCGATGCGGTAGCAGAACATGACGCTGTCCGGGTCGCCGCCGTGTTCGCCGCAGATGCCGATTTTCAAATCGGGGCGTACCTTGCGTCCACCGTCGACGCCCATCTTCATCAGCCGGCCGACCCCTGCCTGATCGATTGTCTGGAACGGATCGGCCAGGACGATGTCGTGTTCCTGGTAGTAGCCAATGAACCCGCCGTAATCGTCGCGGCTCATGCCGAGCGTGGTCTGCGTCAGGTCGTTGGTGCCGAAACTGAAAAACTCAGCCGCCTCGGCAATCTGATCGGCACAAATAGCGGCCCGTGGAAGCTCGATCATCGTGCCGACCAGATATTCGATTTCGATCCCTTGTTCCTCAAACACGCTCTGGGCAGTCTGGCGGACGATTTGCTCCTGGTTCTGGTACTCGGTGAGAAAGCCGGCCAGCGGAATCATCACCTCGGGCTCCACAGGGATGCCCTGCTTTTTCACCACACAGGCAGCCTCGAAGATGGCCCGTGACTGCATTTCGGTGATTTCCGGATAGACGATTCCCAGCCGGCAGCCGCGATGTCCAAGCATCGGGTTCGACTCCTTCAGTTCTTCGATGCGGCGCTCGATGGTGTCGGTTGAAACGTTAAGCCTGTCAGCCAACTTGTGCAACAGGTTGGGTTGCTCGTGCAGATGGTGTTCTGAGAGGAACTCGTGCAGCGGCGGATCGAGCAGGCGGATGGTGACCGGTCGTCCCTGCATGGTGCCGAACAGATCGATGAAGTCCTGGCGCTGATGGGGCAAGAGCTTCGCCAGCGCTTTTTGTCGGGCTTGGGTGGTCTCGGCGAGGATCATCTCGCGGATGTCGTCGAGCCTGTTGAAGAACATGTGCTCGGTTCGGCACAGACCGACCCCCTCGGCGCCGAAGGCGACTGCTTCCGGAGCTTCATCACTTTCGGCATTGGCACGGACCCTCAATTGGCGATGCTCGTCAACCCAAACCATCAACTGCTTGTACCGCTGGAACGTTTCCGATTCTTCCGGATTTTTCGTTTTATGTATCAGAACTTCGACAACTTCGCTCGGTTTGGTGGGGACCTTTCCGGTGAAGACTTCGCCGCTGAAACCGTCGATGCTGATCCAGTCACCCGTTGCCAGGACCTGGTCACCGATAGTCAGCGTCCCGGCGTGGTAGTCGATGTCCAGCGCCGAACAGCCGACGATACAGACCTTGCCCATCTGCCGGCTGACCAGGGCGGCGTGAGAACTGGCTCCTCCGAAAGCGGTCAGAATGCCTTTGGCAATCCGCATGCCCCGCAAGTCTTCGGGACTGGTTTCGCGGCGGACAAGAATGAGCTGGGCGTCGGAGTCCTTTTCGAAGAGTGCTTCGGCATCGGCGGCGTGGAAGCAAATCTGTCCGGTGGCAGCACCGGGACCGGCGTTGATGCCCTTTGCCAACAGTGTCCCAGCTTCCTGGGCCTGGGTCTTGGCTGCGGGATCGAAAATCGGCTGCAGCAACTGGTTCAGATCGTCAGCCGGAATGCGCTTTCGATGCAGCGCTTCCTGGGGCGTGATCAGGCCTTCGTTGACCAGATCGACGGCGATGCGGACCGCGGCGAAACCAGTCCGTTTGGCATTGCGGGTCTGCAGCATCCAGACCGTTCCCCGCTGAATGGTAAACTCGATGTCCTGCACGTCACGGTAGTGGTTCTCCAGCTTGCTGCCGATTTCCTTTAACTGCGCGTAGGCTGCGGGCATTTCTTCGCCGAGTGTTTTCTCGATCCGCTTGCTAGCGCGGATGCCGGCCACCACGTCTTCCCCCTGCGCGTTGATCAGGTAATCGCCGTTGAAGCCTGGTGCGCCCAGCGAACAATCGCGGGTCAACCCGACACCGGAGGCGCAGTCGTCCCCCAAGTTGCCGAAGACCATTGCCTGTACGTTAGTGGCCGTTCCCCAGTCGTGCGGGATGCTGTATTGCCGTCGATAAACGATCGCCCGATCGTTCATCCAACTGCCGAAAACTGCGCTGATGGCCCCCCAAATCTGTTCGTGCGGATCGGTCGGAAAATCGATCCCCTTGATCTGCTTGATAATCGCCTTGAACTCGCTGACAATCTCCTTGAGCTGTTGGGCCGTCAGTTCCGAGTCATAGCAGACTCCGGCAGATTTCTTCTTCCGACCGAGGATTTCTTCGAAATAGTCCTCGTCTTCCTTTTCTTGCGGCTTCATGTCGAGCACAACCCCGCCGTACATCTGGATGAAGCGACGATAGCTGTCCCAGGCAAAGGCCTCGTTGTCCGCCTGTGCGGCCAGCGCCTGCACCGTCTCGTCATTCAAGCCAATGTTCAGAACAGTATCCATCATCCCCGGCATCGACTCACGGGCGCCGGACCGGCAGGAAAGCAGCAGCGGATTCGTCGTCGCGCCGAACTCGGCGCCCATTACCCGTTCGATGCCTTGGAGCGCCTCAGCGACCTGCTCCTTGAGCTCCGGAGGGTAGGAACGGTTGTTGGCGTAGTAGTGCGTGCAGACTTCAGTGCTGATGGTAAATCCGGCCGGCACCGGAAGCCCAATCTTGGTCATTTCAGCGAGGTTGGCCCCTTTGCCGCCCAGCAGATTTTTCATCGTGGTGTTACCGTCGGCCTTGCCGTCGCCAAAGAAATAGACGTATTGAGAATTCGTCGCCATTCAGAACTCCTTGTCTTGTCGGAAGATGGAGCGTGAAACTAGCATTGCCGCGAAAACCCGTCAACCCGAACTGAACAGCGGTGAGTTGCAAAACTAGGGATCACCGCTCGTCACTTCTTTCGAGGTCTCATTGATGTCAAAGGGCTGATCATTTTTTCATCCTGGAGTCTCGGACAGGGTCTGGCCCTCTCCAGAAAAGATGGTTGCGGATTGATAAAGATCGGTGGTGCTGAACAGGTTGCTCTTAACAATGGGCCAGACCTCCTCGCTCGGTCACTTTGCACCAGAATGAAAGACTGATCAGGCCTGATCAATGTCAAAGCAGGCTTGACAGGGCATAGCGGTCGGAGAGAATAGATGTAGTTTGATCTCCAATCTAGGTCGTGGTTTGCGCGTACTATGCAAGCACAACTCATCCCCGTTGAGGGTGGTCGCCCCATCCCGATTCTCAAAGATATTACGTTGGTGGGCCGCAAATCGCATCTGTGCGATCTGGTCGTCGAGCGGGGCAGTGTCTCAAAGCTACACTGTCTGATTGTCAAGACCGATGGCTTGTTGTTTATCCGCGATTTGGGCAGCACTAACGGGACGAAAGTCAACGGCCAACGCGTGACCCGCGGGGCGCTGTTGCCGGGAGATGAGTTGGCGTTCGCAGGCGCAAAATTTCGCGTGCATTTGGGCCCCGACATCTCTGTGGACGAAAACGATGACGCCCTCGCGACCGAGCCGTTCGATTCCGAGGATCTCCCCAACGAGTGCGATGTGCAGTTGCTGTCCGACGAGGCGGACGTTTGAGGGATCTGTCTGGAAGTTCGGGCCGCCCGGCGACCGTCAGGATGCCATTTTCAGCCTTAGTTCGTCGGATTTGAGCGAGACGACGGCAATTCCGAGCCTGTCCGCCAGTGCAACAACTTCATCGCGTTCGAGCAGAATGGTCATGCCACTTTCGATCGCGAGTACCCGCCCACCGGACTCTTGCATGGTTTGCAACGTCTGGATACCGATGGTGGGGACGTCGAACCGCATGTCCTGCTGTGGTTTGCTCACTTTGATGACCGTGAATCCGCCCCGCGGACAGAGATCTCCGGCGCGTCGGATGGTGGCGTCGGTTCCTTCAATGGCCTCGACAGCGATGACGGCCGTGTCCTTGACGATGACCGTTTGTCCGATGTCAAGCCGTCCTATGGCCTTTGCCATTTCCCAGCCGAAACGAATGTCGCGCCACTGCGCCGGCGAGGGTTTGCGTCGAGTCAGAAATCCGTGATTCACCAGAAGCTCCGGACAGTATTTGAGTGCGGATTCGAAAAGAATTTGATCGCGTTCGAATTCACGAATGACAGCTAAAAGGAGTGTGTCATCCTTCTTGTCTTTGCGGGCGTACCGAAACAACATGTGTAGCGTGCGCAGATCCGGCATGTGCCGAATCCAGCGAAATCGCTTGAACAAGGCGATCTTTTCGATTTTTCCGGCCATGACAGCCCGGTCGATACCGGCCTTTTTGAACAAGCGAATGGCTTTGCCGATCCTTCCCAGCGGTGCGACGGCAAAGTCGTCGCAAACGTCGGCCAGCTCATCGGAGACCATGCCGAGTACGCCGCAGCAAAAGACCGAGTACCCCTGCTTTTGTGCCGCCTTTGCAAAGTTGATGGGAAACAGCCCGCCGCCGGCCAGCAGTCCGAGTCGCCCTCGACATGTCGTTCGAGTCGTCACGTCGCTTACACCTTGGGAGTCCATTCAGGCAGCCGGTCTCGATGCGGCCGATTTTGTCGCAGAGAGTTGCTCCAGTTTTTCCGTCAGCTCTGCAACCTGCGCTTCCAGCTTGCGGACCGTCGTTCGCATTTGCGGAAGTTTTCGCTGAACCATCGTCACCTTCTTAATCACTTCGGCCGGCTGAGAGGGAATGCCATATTGGGTTTCACCGGCGGGAATGTCCTTGCACACGCCCGCTTTCGATCCAACCACACAGCGCTCGCCGAGATGGACATGATCGACGACACCAGCCTGCCCAGCACAGATGACGTAGTCGCCGGTAGTGACCGAACCGGCAAAACCGACCTGTGCGACAATTGCGTTGTGACGTCCCAGCTCGCAGTTGTGTGCGATCATCACCAAATTGTCGATCTTTGTTCCAGAACCGACGACGGTCTCGCCAATCATGGCCCGATCGATGGTTGTGCAGGCACCGACATCCACGTCATCTCCGACGCGAACCGATCCGAAATGCGGGATTTTCTCGTGCCGTCCGTTCACGAACCGATACCCGAATCCGTCGGCTCCGATCACCGCCGATGCCTGCAGGGTCACACGATCGCCCAGAATCACATCGGCGTACAGAACGACGTTCGAAAACAGCGTCACGTGGTTGCCCAACCTGCATCCGGGACCGATGTAAACACCGGGATAAAGATCGCACGTGTGGCCGATGATGACATCGTGGTCCACGTAAGCACCCGGATACACATTTGTGTTTTCACCGATTTGTGCAGAAGGGCTGACGAATGCCCGTGGGGAGACGCCGATCAGGGGGCGTGGCCGCCTCGATCGGAGCAATGTCAGCACCTCGATAAACGCTCTCTGCGCATCCTCGACGCAGACGAAGGTCTTTCGTAGGTCGTCAAGTGACCGGTTGCGGGTCAGCGAGTTGCTGATGATCACCGCGCCGGCATCACTCTTCGACAACGTCCGCAAGTTTTTCTCACCGACGACAAACGTCACGTCGTGCGGGCCGGCATTCTCGATCGACTGCGCGTCCTCGATGACGAGTTCGCCGTTTCCGCAGACTTGACCCCCCAACATTTCGGCCAACTGCAAGACGTTCGTCATTTCGGGGACCTCTTTCCTGTTCACCCAGATGTTTGTGACCGATGGGCACAGATCATCAGGATGGAGCTTTTACCCGAACTGGCAGGATTGCCGCAAGTCCAGTTTTGGTGCCCGTGAGTGCAGGTGCTCGCGATTCGGCGAGTCTCAGGACAACTGTGTTGAGCCCATCAACCAGCGGTCGCATTGGCGGGCTGCTTCGCGGCCTTCTTTGATGGCCCACACAACCAGGCTCTGCCCGCGACGGCAGTCGCCGGCGGCAAAGACACCTTCGACGTTCGTTTCATATTGGCCATATTCGGCCTTGTAGTTCGATCGCGGATCGAGCTCGACGCCCAGTTGCTCTGCCGCGGTCGATTCGGGACCGAGAAACCCCATCGCCAGCAAGACCAGTTCTGCCTCGAAGATGCGCTCGGTTCCCTCGAGGGGACTGAAAGGAGGTCCGCCGTTGGTCGGTTTAGACCAGTCGACGTCGACCGTCTTCAGTGCCTTCACGTGCCCCTTCTCGTCGCCGAGGAACTGTGTCGTCGAGATACAGAATTCTCGAGGATCCCGTCCAAATTTGGCGGCGGCCTCGGCGTGTCCGTAATCGATGCGAAAGATACGTGGCCACTGAGGCCAGGGGTTGTTCTGAGCCCGCTGCTGAGGGGGCCTGGGGACAATTTCGAAGTTCACAAGGTTTTTGCAACCGTGCCGCAACGACGTACCGATGCAGTCGGTGCCGGTGTCGCCGCCGCCGATGACGATCACGTTTTTGTCATTGGCACTAATGAAGCCGACGTCTTCGAGACCCGAGTCGAGCAGACACTTGGTGTTCACGTGCAGAAACTCCATCGCGAAGTGAATACCCTTCAGGTCTCGGCCGGGCAGGGACAAATCGCGGGGGCGGGTGGCACCGGTGCAAAGGACGACCGCGTCGAACTCGTCGAGCAACTGCTTGCCAGAAACGTCCTGGCCGATCTCGATGCTAGTGACGAACGTGACCCCCTCTTCGGCCAGCAGGTCGACGCGCCGTTGGACAACCTTCTTATCGAGCTTCATGTTTGGGATGCCGTACATCAACAGCCCGCCGATGCGATCGGCCCGCTCGAAGACCGTGAGGGTGTGTCCCGCCTTGTTCAACTGCGCAGCCGCCGCCAGACCGGCCGGACCGGAGCCGACGACGGCCACCGTTTTACCGGTGCGAACTTTTGGCGGTTCGGCCAGCACCCAGCCCTGCTCGAAGCCGCGGTCGATGATGGCGGATTCGATGTTCTTGATGGTCACAGCAGGCTCGATGACGGCCAGACAACACGACCCCTCACACGGTGCGGGACAGACCCGGCCGGTGAACTCCGGGAAGTTATTTGTTTTGTGGAGCCGCTCCAACGCCTCGCGCCAATGACCGCGATAAACCAGATCGTTCCATTCGGGAATCAGATTGTTAACGGGGCAGCCGGTGGCCATGCCCGCCATCAAATCGCCGGTATGGCAGAACGGCACCCCGCAGTCCATGCACCGTGCCCCCTGCTCGCGCAGTTCGGCTTCGGGCATGTGCTCGTGAAACTCGCGCCAGTCGAGTATCCGCAACAGCGGATCCCGGTCGCGCGGCATCTGGCGGGTGAACTCTTTGAATCCGGTCGGCTTGCCCATGAAAATCCCGTTCGACCCGATTACAAATGATATTAAGGAACCACGAATCACACGAATAAAACCGGGCACTTCAACGCACAATGCGTTCATATTGCAGCTTGGGGTATTGACCAAAGTTGACCAACAAACCCAGTTTAAGTCCCGTGGTTTTGAGGTAATTATGAACTTGTGCCCAATGCTGATCGCTCAGATTTGAAGCAGCCTTGATCTCCAAAACTATTTTCTCTAAACATAGAAAATCCGGTTGGTAAAGTTGCTTGAGTTGTCTTCCTTTATAGCTCAATTTCAGCTTTGGCTGAGCAATGAATGGGATGTTTCGAGAGCCAAACTCGATTTTGAAGCATTCCTGATAAACTGCCTCCAGGAATCCACAATCCTGCTCGTTGTAAACTTCACAACATGCACCAAGAACAGCGTAACTCTCTTCCTTGTAAACAATCTTTGCGACCATTCAACTCTTTCTTATTCGTGTCATTCGTGGTTTCATGATTTCACAAAAACAATTTCACTGCAGATCATCGGGTACAGTAGCCATTTCTGCCTCTTGTTTGGCGATCTCCTGCTCGGCCAGTTCTCGCAAAGCCCGTTTGTAGTCGACGGGCATTACCTTGATGAACCGTCCCAGTGCCGTTTCCCAGTCTTCGAGAATACGGGCGGCGACATCCGAGCCGGTGTACTGTCGGTGGTTCTCGATCAGCCGCTTAAGTTCGGCGGCGTCTTGCTCCGCTTCGACTTCTTCCAGTTCGACCATTTCGAGGTTGCAGTTCGGCAGGAACACATCGTTGGGATCGTAGACGTAAGCAATGCCGCCCGACATTCCAGCGGCGAAGTTTCGACCGGTCGGCCCCAGAATGACGACTCGCCCGCCGGTCATGTACTCGCAGCCGTGATCGCCGACCCCTTCTACGACGGCCTGCGTCCCGGAGTTACGGACGCAGAACCGCTCGGCCGCCAGACCCCGGAAATAGGCTTCGCCGTCAATGGCGCCGTACAAGGCCACGTTGCCGATGATGATGTTCTCCTGGGCCTTGAAGGTCGATCCCTGGGGGGGGGAGATGATCAATCGGCCGCCGGAGAGTCCCTTGCCGACGTAGTCGTTGGCGTCGCCTTGCAGTTCGATGGTCACCCCATGTGCCAGCCAAGCCCCCAGGCTCTGTCCCGCCGAACCTTTGCAGTTTATGTGAATGGTGTCGTCGGGCAGACCGTCAGCGCCCCAGTTTTTCGAGACGTGATGGCTGAGCATCGTGCCGAATGCCCGATCGATGTTCTGGATTTCCATGTCGAAACGGATCGGCGTCCCGTCGGTGATGGCCTTGCGTGCCGCTTCAATCAGCTTGTTGTCGAGCACCTTGTCGAGGCCGTGGTCCTGCGAAATGGTGCAGTAGACCTCAACGTTTTGATGCGGTTTTTGTGCCGGCGTCAGAATCGGCGAAAGGTCGATCCCCTGAGATTTCCAGTGACTGACCGCGGCGTCGATTTCGAGCATGTCGCATCGGCCGATCATCTCGTTAATCGTGCGGAAGCCCAGCTGAGCCATGATCTGCCGGCATTCCTCGGCGACCATCCAGAAATAGTTGACGACGTGTTCCGGCTGCCCGCTGAACTTTTTACGCAAATCGGGATCCTGAGTGGCGATGCCCACCGGGCAGGTGTTCAGATGGCATTTGCGCATCATGATGCAGCCGAGCGTGATCAGCGGGGCGGTGGCGAAGCCGAACTCCTCGGCCCCCAACAAACAGGCGACGGCGACGTCGCGGCCGGTCTTTAACTGTCCGTCGGTCTGCAGGCGGACACGGCTGCGCAGGTCGTTCATGACCAGCGTCTGATGGGTTTCTGCGATGCCCAATTCCCAGGGCAGGCCGGCGTGTTTGATGCTGGTCAGCGGCGAAGCCCCGGTCCCGCCCGAGGCACCCGAAATAAGGATGTTGTCGGCATGTCCCTTGGCCACGCCGGCGGCAATCGTCCCCACGCCGACCTCCGAAACCAGCTTCACACTGATGCGGGCCGACGGGTTCGAGTTCTTCAGATCGAAGATCAACTGTGCCAGGTCTTCGATTGAGTAAATGTCGTGGTGCGGCGGCGGGCTGATCAAGCCGACACCAGGCGTCGAATGACGGATGGAGGCGATGAATTTGTCGACCTTGTGCCCCGGCAGTTCACCCCCTTCTCCCGGCTTGGCGCCCTGGGCAATTTTGATTTGCAGTTCGTCGGCGTTGGTCAGGTACCAACTGGTCACGCCGAACCGGCCGGAAGCGACCTGCTTGATGGCCGACCGTTTGGAATCACCGTCCGGAAGCGGCTCGAAGCGTTGGTAGTCTTCGCCTCCTTCGCCGGTGTTGCTTTTGCCACCCAGACGGTTCATAGCCACTGCCAGCGACTCGTGTGCTTCGGCAGAGATCGAGCCGAAACTCATCGCTCCGGTGCAGAACCGCTTGACGATTTCACCGGCTGGTTCGACCTCCTCCAGCAGAACCGGACGAGGAGTTTTGAACTGCAACAGCCCGCGAAGATGACAGTCGCGGCTGACCTGTTCGTTAACGAGTTCGGCGAACCGCTGATACTCAGTTTTGTCGCCAGTGCGCGCGGCCTCCTGCAGGTTGCCGATGGTGTGCGGATTCCAGGCATGTTTCTCGCCCGATTTCCGCCAGTGGAACAGACCCGGATTCGACAGCACCGACAGCGGGTTCTGTTGGCGACTCGGGTAACCGAGTTCGTGACGGCGAGCGGCCTCTTCGGCAATGACGTCGAAGCCGACGCCCTTGATGCGGCTGGCGGTTCCAGCAAAGCAGGTGTCGACGAGTTCGCTGCCCAAACCGACCGCTTCGAAAATCTGCGCTCCTTTATAACTTTGCAGCGTCGAAATGCCCATTTTGGCCATCACCTTGAGCATCCCTTTGGCGACCCCCTTGCGATAAGCGGTCACGATTTTATCGTCGGTCCAATCTTCCGAGAGAATGCCGTCCCGGCGGGCCTGTGAGAGTGACTCGAAGGCGATGTACGGATTGACGGCGTCGGCACCGTAACCGGTCAGCAGACAATGGTGGTGGACCTCGCGGGCTTCGCCCGACTCGAGCACAATGCCGATCCGCGTCCGCTCTTCGTTGCGGACCAGGTGGTGATGGACCGCGCCGCAGGCCAGCAGCGAGCTGATCGACACGCGGCCGGCATCCGTCGCGCGGTCCGAGAGAACAATCAAGCTATAACCGTCGGCGATCGCCTGTGAGGCTTCCTGGCAGATCCGCTCCAGCGCCTCATGCAGTGCGTCGCCATTTTGGCGAGCGGTGGGCGTGAGCCCGCTGTTATGGTCTACACCAGCCGGCTCACGCTGGCTGCTCGCCGTGGATCGCGGATAGGTCATGTCGATCGTTTTTGTTTTCCAGCCGCGGTGATCCAGTTGTTTGATTGCAGCCAGTTCTTCATCCGTGAGGATGGGGTGCGGCACCAGCAGGCGGTGACATTGCGGTTCGGTCGTCTCCAGTGGGTTTCCTTCCGGGCCGATGTAGCACTCCAGCGACATGATGACTTCTTCGCGGATCGAGTCGATCGCCGGGTTGGTCACCTGCGCAAAAAGCTGCCGGAAGTAATCGTAGAGCATCCGCGGCTGATCGCTGAGCACGGCCAGCGCAGCGTCGTTGCCCATCGAGCCAATCGGGTCCTTTCGGACATTGATCAGCGGGATGAGCATAAAGTCGAGTGTCTCGACGGTGTACCCGAACGCCTGCATTTTCTGGAGCAACGCGTCAGAGTCGATGTGGGGCTCGGGCTCGGCCGCCGGGAGTTCATTCAGCAGCAACCGCTGACGTTGCAGCCATTGGCGGTAAGGCCGACGGTTGGCGACGTCGTGTTTGAGCTCGTCGTCGGTGATAATGCGGCCCTGATCGAAGTCGACCAGAAACATCATGCCGGGCTGCAGCCGTCCTTTGGACTTGACGTTCGCTGGATCGACGGACAAGACGCCAACCTCGCTGGCCATGATGACTTTGTCATCGTTGGTCACGTAGAACCGGCTGGGCCGCAGCCCGTTTCGGTCCAGCACTGCCCCGATGCAATGTCCATCGGTAAAGGAGATCGAGGCCGGTCCGTCCCAAGGCTCCTGCAGGGCCGAATAATATTCGTAGAAGGACCGCTTGTCTGGGGGCATGGAGTGATGATTCTGCCAGGCTTCGGGAATCATCATCATCACCACTTCCGGAAGACTTCGGCCGGCGTGATAGAGCATCTCCATCGCATTGTCGAAGTTGCCCGAATCGGAGCATTCCGATTCGACGACGGGAAACAGTTTCGGCAAATCGTCGCCGAACAGGTCGCTGTGCATGACACCTTGCCGGGCAAACATCCAGTTCATGTTGCCTCGCAACGTGTTGATTTCGCCGTTGTGACTCATAAAGCGGTTCGGCTGCGCGCGGTCCCAACTGGGAAAGGTGTTGGTGGAAAACCGCGAGTGCACCATCGCCAGATGGCTTTTGTAGTCCTGGTCCTGCAGGTCTCGGAAGTACGGCATGAGTTGATGGGGTGTCAACATTCCCTTGTAAATGATGACCTTGGTCGAAAGCGAACAGATGTAGAACATCGGTGCCTGCTGCAGACGCTGCGCAACATCTCCCGTGCGGATGTGGTGGCTGGCCTGCTTGCGGATGACGAACAACTGCCGTTCCAGGGCATCTTGGTCGAGTCCGTCGGCGGCGGCGATGAAGAGCTGCTCCATCGCCGGCTCGCAAGCCCGAGCGGTGGGACCGACGTCGGCCGCTTCGGCATCTCTCGGCAGCGCTCTCCAACCGAGAAGCCGCTGCCCTTGACCGGCGATGATTTCGTTGACCGTGTGTTTGCAAATCTCACGTTCTCTCTTGTCTGTCGGGAGAAAGACGACACCCACGCCGTACTGTCCCGGCTGGGGCAACGTGATGCCGAGATCTTCTTTCGCCACCTTGGCCAGAAACTCGTGCGGCAGGGCCGTCAGCATGCCGGCGCCGTCGCCGGTGTTCGCCTCACATCCGCAGGCACCACGGTGTACCATGTGCCGCAAGACACACTCGGCATCATCGATGATCTGCCGGCTGCGCTGCCCCTTGATGTTCGCGACGAAACCGACGCCGCAGCTATCGTGTTCGTGGGCCGGGTCGTACAGACCATGCGGTTCGGGCAGCCCGCCGCGATGGTGCGTCCTGCGAGAGTCTTTGGTCATCATCGGTTCCCGTCTGACTGCAAGTCGCCTGCGCGACCCTGATCGATTCCGTGATCGGTTTCTGCCAATTCGATTGAAAGTCTTGACGAGACCCGCCGAAAAGGAAGATCGTCTGCGGCCTGCTGCCGTCCGAACAATTTCGTTGAGAATGAATTTCCAGTATTATGATGCCACCCGTGATCGGTCTTTGCGGCAGCGATGTGTCTTGGTCCGGGAACTCTCGTCTCCGTTTGGACCCATCGACTTTCGATCGGCAGCCGAAAACGTGGCGGGATCTTCGTGCAACAATTCGACAAACTTGTGAGCCGCCGCCGTCAGGGTTTTATGTCGCCGGTGAACGATTCCAAGAGGCCGCCGCCAGTCGACCCCCTCTAGACGCACCCCCCAGAGTGAACCGAACTTGATTTCCCGTCGTACTGTCGGATGCGGCAGAATGGCCACGCCGGCATCGATTTCGACCGTCCGTTTGATGTTCTCGATGTTGTCGAACTCGTGCACCACATTGACCGAGACCTTCACCCGTTTCAGCCAGCGATCGATCTGCTTTCGCACGGTCAGTTTCGGTGTAAAGGTGACGAAGTCGGCACCGTCGATTTCACCGGCGGCAGCCGACTTTCGGCCCGCCAGTCGGTGGCTGGTGGCAACCACCAGCACCATCTCTTGTTCCTGCCAGCGAATGCAGTTGAACTCGCCCCCGTCCCGCGGAAACGAGACCAGCCCCATTGTGGTTTCGTCAGCCAACACCCGTGCATAGACTTCATCGGGATGCAGGTATTGCAGCCGCAAATCGACTTCCGGGTAAAGCTGCTGAAAGCGGCGTACATACGCGTCCATCTGCAACAGACCGACCGAATAAATCGCGGCCACCCGTAGCCGACCGGCGACCTTGTTGTTCTCGACACGCCGCACACGGTCCTCAAGCCGGCGAACCGATTCGAGCAGCTTGCGGCAGCCGTTGTAGTAAATTTCGCCAGCCGGCGTCAGTTCCAGCGGCCGTTTCGAGCGGTCGATCAACCGAGTGCCCAGCCGCTCTTCCAGCATATGCACGGTCTGGCTGGCCGACGACTGAGCGACGCTGTGGGCCTCGGCGCCTTTGGAGAAACTCCGCTTGGCCGCAACGTCGCAGAAAATCTCGATGTTCCGCAGATGCATGGCTCGAAATGTATTAATAAAATTGATATGGCGTCCAGAATTTCATCAGATTAGCGGATGACAGTCTACGCCCTTCGGGGCTAAGACGTCAAGTCATTGGCCCGGTTAGCTCGAATCGACGAAGTGCGGAATTCTTGCCCGCAGCTCGCAAGCAGCGCGGTCGAATTGAAAGAAATCCGTTAAGATGCTCTTGTGGACCGGGTGGTCCAACAATTGCTCAGCATGTCACGTCAAGCTGGCCGGAAGGTAGGGAGACAATCCATCATCATGATTAGGCCCAGACACGCCTTATGGCTACGCCCGCTGATCCTTGGATTGGCGCTCTGCGGGTGCGGCGATTCCGAACCAACTACCGACAGCAGCCGAGACTCGGAGACAGCCGCTGCCAGCGCAGCCCCTGCCGAATCGACGAGTACCGCCGACACGGCCGACGCCGCCCTGCTGGCGGTTGTTCAAGGCTTCAAGAAAAATCGGCCCGAAACCGTCTGGGAGTTTTTGCCCGCCGGACATCAACAGCAGATCAACCTGCTGGCGAGGGACTTCGGCAATCATATGGATCCGGAACTTTGGAGTCGCACCGCCGAGGTGGCTCGAAAACTCTCCGGCATCCTCAAAAACCGCAAGACGGCGATCCTCTCGCATCCCGCTGTTAGTCAAGGCCAACTGCTTCCGATCGAGCAACTGGCTTCCAAATGGGACGGACTGGTTGCGCTGCTGGAGACGCTGGCCAATAGCGAACTTTCCGATGTGGAGATGCTGAAGTCATTCGACGGTCGGCGATTTTTGGCCTCGTTTAACGCCGAATCACTCGGGCAGTTGCGGGACCTGACTATGTTGCTCAGCTTAGAAAATCCGTTCAGCATGCTGAATGAGATGGTGAGCGGCGCATCGGTGACCCTCGTCGGCGAAAACAATGGAGTCGCAACGGTCCGTATCAAACTCGGGCATGGTCAGCGGCGTGAGTACCGGTTCGTCCGGGTCGAGGGAAAGTGGTTCCCCGAAGACTGGGCCGACGGACTGCAAGAGGATATTCGGGCGGCACGGGCCAGGTTCGACGTCGAACTTGCGCCGGAAGTTCTGGCCCAAAAAAAAGAACGGATGCTGCCCTTGCTCGAAGATGCCGGCCGAATTCTCGAGCGTCTGGAACAGGCAGTCTCCGATGAAGAATTCCACGTCGTCATGACCGAAGAGGTGCTGAAACCGGTGCTGCTCATCGTACAAAACAGCTTTGCCGGGACGCACGACGGCGACACAACGAACGCGTCCGCTCCCAGTCCGGCTGGCTCGCAACCGCTGGCCGTGGACGCGCTGTGGATCGTCATTCCGAAGGAACTCGATGAAGAAACAATCGAGGAGATCGTCGACCGGCTTCTCGACGGTGGTGACGGGGTTGATCGGGATGTGACCGACCAAGTCCGGCCGGGACGGACCATCTTCGTCGTCTCACCCGTCAAGCAAATCGACGTCTATGCCAAGTCGATCAAGTTCGGCAGGATCCGGAAGATCGATTTCGTCCAGCGGACAATCACCGTGGAACTCTCCAAGCCACGGACCGAAAAATCGGTGAAGGATCAGCAAATCCTCAAACCGTAAACTGCAATCCGGAGAGAACTACGGATAGCACAGCGCGGCCTTCGGCCGCAACCAAAAAAGAAGCTCACCACAAAATCACAAAGACACGAAGAGGTCGACAACCGCGATCAATCAGGAACTGAGGTGAGAATTTACTTTCGATTCGACATCTCATCAGTTCGAGTTCGAAGGATCGTGGGCAGCAAAAAACCACGAATGACACGAATCAAGCAGCCCAGATTCGCGCATCTTGGCTTTTATTTTTTGCAGCGGCCCGATTATTTGGACAATTGTCCTCTTTTGGAGCAAAGCTCACATACACCCCAAAATGATGTGGTCAGCGAGTACAAACATGCTAAATCGGCGATCTGCTGGACAAGGGGATCTGTGGTCGCTACATTCGTTCGATCCTCGGCCTGCCCGGGCCGCGTCGGGTGTCGTTCCTTCGCTGCTCATTGAAACGGGCTGGCCAGTTCACTTGTCGATTTTGCGGCAGGGAGCCGCATTTCGACACGGGCTGATGGATCGGATCCGGGAGCGCAGGAATACAAGGAGATGCTTCGGTTTCGGACAGGCACCGTGTTCGAAAGCACCGGCTACACACCGGGCTGATCGACGCCGTTTCCTACCGCACAGGACGTGCACTACCAAGGAGGGAATTTCATGTCCACAAAACCCGTCATTGGAATCAACGGAGATTTTCGGGACGCCCGCAAAGAGGCCGTTCCGCTGAGCTGGTATCACAGCGGTTACTACGATTCTGTAACGGTCGTCGGTGGACTGCCGGCCCTCATCCCGCCGCTGGCCAACGACGATGACCTCAAGCAGTTTCTCCAGATGCTGGACGGCGTGGTGCTGGCCGGCTGCCGATTCGACCTCGATCCGATTCGGCTCGGCATGGATCCGCATCCGGTCACCCGGGCCATGCCCGTTCGGCGGGAAGATTTCGATCGTCGGCTGTGCCGGCTGGCGGTTGAAATGAGAATGCCGATTCTCGCCATCGGCGTGAGCGCCCAAATATTAAACGTCGTCTGCGGCGGAACGCTGATTCAGCACATTCCGGAGGAGGTGCCCCGAGCCCTTCATCACCGCGATCCGGTCGAAGCGACACTGCGGCACATCATCGAAATCGAACCGGGCACACGCATCGATTCGATTTACGGACCGGGCGAAATCCGCGTCAACAGCCAGCACCATATGGCCGTCGATCAGTTGGCCTCGCAGTTTCGGATATCGGCAACCGCTGCCGACGGGCTGATCGAAGGGTTTGAGGCGATCGACGAGGACTGGTTCTGCCTGGGGGTGCAATGGCATCCAGAAAACGAGACGGCATCGGCTCTGGACATGCAAGTCTTCGAGAACTTCTTGGACGGCTGCCGTCAGCCAGAGCCAACTCTGCTACCGCTGACGAAGCAGGCGGCCTAATCCAATCTTACCCAGTTGGCGATGTAAGTCGTTGGTCTGTCAGGGCTGGACCTTGAAAGTCTTCACTCCATTTCATTCGGTTTTGATTGCGATGGCAATTCCAGGCCGAGTTTGTGGAGCCGGACTTCTTGGTGGTCACTCGGTTTGGTGATGCATCGCCGGCGGATTTAGATTCCGTCGCGCGTCGGCATGACGGCGTCGACGGTGCGTAGATCTTTCAGTTCTTCCAACACGCAGCCAGGGCGGATGTCCAAAGTCGAGAGTGGGAGATCGTCTGGCTCTGATGTCTCTGAATCCGTAGAGTAAAACAATTCAGCGAACTTTATCTGCAGCCCCATTCCCTACTTACGTTTTGTCTCATTCACTGATCTCAGCCGCTTGATTTTGCACAATTTTTCCCGGATGCTGGCCTATCCACACTGATTCGGCATTCGGAGATTACATGAACGAGATTCTGCAACTGTGGCAGTTGCTGCTTGCTATCCTCTTCGGTTGGCGCAACCACAGGCAGCAACAGATCATTGAGTTTCAGAACTCGCAGATCATTTCCCTGATGCAGAACACAGGGGAAGAAACGCATCCTGCTCAACGATGACCAACGCCGTCTGCTGACCGTCAAAGGCAAAGCCCTGGGCCGCAAATCCCTACCTGAGAATGGTGGATACCTACGAGATGCGTTTCACCGTGAGAAAGCAATGCTTGGTGTGAGCTTCTAATGGCAGAAACTCCGGAACATGGATGCCTCACCCGACTAATGCTGGGAACAGTGCAATTCGGCATGTATTATGGCGTGGCCAATCGCACAGGTCAGCCCTCGTATCACGAAGTGCTTGCGATTGTGAAAACTGCGCTCGACGGGGGCGTCAATTGTTTCGACACAGCGGCGGCCTATGGAACGAGCGAAGAAGTCCTGGGCCGCGTCCTGGACGAACTGGGAGTCGCTGACGGTGTTGTCGTTGTCACGAAGGTGCGTCCGTTGAAACGTGGCGAGTTGTCGGACACAGCGCTTGCATCGCGCCGCATCGAGCAGTCCGTCGCCGAATCTCGTCGGCGGTTGCGTCTGGATTCCCTTCCGGTGGTGCTGTTTCACCGTGAAGCGGATGCCGTTCACCTGCCCGTTCTTCGGCGACTCAAAAAACGGGGGTGGCTCAGGGCCTACGGTATCTCATGCGAGCATCGGCCCGGCCCGGCCGCCGAGTTTGTGGCGGAACGTGTTTCCGCTCTGCAACTGCCCGGCAACGTGCTGGATCCGTGGCATCTGCGTAGCGGCGTCCTTGAACAGGCGGCTTGTGCCGGCGTCCGAATTTTCGTTCGAAGCGTCTTGCTTCAGGGTCTGTTGGTCATGCCTGAAGAAGATATTCCCAAATCACTCAGCCAAGCCGTGCCAGTCCGCCGGCGATTGGCCAGGCTTGCCTGCGAGGCAGGACTCAGCATGGCGGAATTGGCACTGCGTTACGTCCTCTCTTTCGCCGGAGTGACGAGTCTCGTGGTTGGTGTCGAAACCGTCTCTCAGATGCAGGAAAACTTGGCGGTGTTCGACCGAGGCCGATTGGACGCCGATCTACTTACCGCGATCGAAGCCGCCGTTCCCGAACTGCCCGAAGCGTTGATCACTCCGAAGCTGTGGCCGGAACGTGCAAATGCCGAATGACCAATGACTACCAAATCTCCGACACGACCGTCAGCAACATCCTCAAAGCACACGGGATCGAACCGACTCCGGAACGCCAATGTCGTGGATCATGGAACACGTTTCTCAAAGCGCATTGGAACGTGCTGGCGGCGATCGACTTTACGACCCTTGAGGTCTGGACCAGAAGCGGACTGGTCACGTATTAACTGCTGTTTGTGATGGAACGGAAGACGCGCCGCGTTCATTTCGCCGGCTGCACGCCGAATCCACAGGAACGCTGGATGAAGAAAATTGCCAGGAATCTGACCGATACAGAAGATGGCTTTCTCAGTGGAAAGCGATCACAAACCTGTCAGGCATGTGAGGAGCTGGTCTCGATCAGCAGTTGATGCTCCACCACGTTTTCAACCATCTGCCAGAGCGATCTGTTGTTCGCAGTCACTCCCAAGAAAGGTCCAAGACAGGATGCAATCCTATCCTACAATGACGACCTGTAAACGCC
>CAUZTK010000013.1:0-27965 GCA_963582395.1 Planctomycetota bacterium
CTGCGTTGCTGATGCCTCAGGCAGCAACCACGCACCCCAACAGCGACACGCCGTGGTCATCTACAGTCACGACGGGACTTGAAAACTAAAATCGATTGTCGTTTCGGCTTACAAAAAAACCGTCGTTGCCCAGCAGCCTTTCGTCTAAACCCCTAGCCTCTCTCGCTGGCAACTAGGACCACTGTCAAGCACTCACCGACCTGACAAACCATCCATTCTGCCGTTAACAGTACGGACCGGCCCTCAAACTGTCAAGGAGACTCTGGTAATCTCTCAACACGGCAAAGCGTTTTTTCGTTGGGAACCCGACCAGCCGCAGACACCCGCAGTCTGGGCGGGTTTGAGATGTTGCATTCATTGGCCGGACGTGTTGAAATAGGAGAATTACCTGCGAAACGTCGCAGAACAGATTCTGCAGCTTACACAAGCAACTGTGCGAGAAGTGAGGACATTTCGTTGGTTCGAACGAAATCTGCGATACCAATTCTCATGGCCGCTTTGATCATTGGATTGTCTGCGAGTCTGGTCGTGGCAGCCACAAAGCCCGGCCCAATGCGAGCGACCGTCAGCCAACACGTGCATCCAGTGCTGATTCGCAACGATCACAATGCCTTGATCCAGGTGGTTCTTGAAATCAGAGATCAGGACGTTCATACATCATCATTGACCTTTTTACTGCGCGGCACCGACGATCTGAAGGACATCGAGTCTCTACAACTCTTCTATTCAGGTGATCAACGACCGCAGGAACTCGACAAAACTCGGAGCGGGATCAATTTTTCCGGCGACAGAAAGGCCATCCTGGCGCAACTGACTGGGACCCCATTTGGCGAGCCGTCCAAGTCGGCCACTAAGCTGACGTTTCGTGGCGATCAAGTTTTGCGGCCGGGAACCAATGTCTTTTGGCTCTCGTGCAAGCTGCGGCCCAGCGCAAACTTGTCGCACAAAGTGGATGCCGTCTGTACGGTGATCGAAACATCCGCGGGTCAAGTCACACCGCGGGACACGACACCCGATGTCCGCAAACGCATCGGGATCGCGCTGCGCAAGCACTACGACGATGGCGTTCATACGTGTCGCATCCCGGCGCTGGCCACGACACCCCAAGGGACGCTTTTGTGCGTCTACGACATGCGTCAGCGCAAGCGGCGGGACCTGCAGGAGGACATCGATATCGGGCTCAGCCGCAGCACTGACGGCGGCCGAACCTGGGAGCCGGTTCGCGTCATCATGGACATGGGCGAGTACGGCGGGCTGCCTCAGGAACTCAACGGGTGCAGCGATCCGGGCATCGTCGTGGATCAAAACACCGGTGAGATTTTTTGCGCCGCGGTCTGGATGTGGGGTCAGTCCGGCAAGCATCAATGGCGCGACGACGGGTCGGCACCGGGCTTCGAGATTGGCAAAAGCGCCCAGTTCCTGATGGTGCGTTCCCAAGACGACGGTCTCACCTGGACCAAGCCGGTGAACATGACCCGCAAATTGAAGAAGGCCGAGTGGATTCTCTTGGCCCCGGCTCCGCAACAAGGACTCACACTACGTGATGGGACTCTGGTGATGCTTGGCGAAGGCCGCGACGCAAAGGACCGGATGTTTTCGACTCTCATCGTCAGCCGTGATCACGGAATGACCTGGAACGTCGGCTCCGCATCGGCCAGCGGCAACGGAGAATGTCAAGCCGTTCAATTAGCCGACGGCTCGATTCTGCTCAATGCCCGAACCGCGAGCCCCACGAAATTCCGTTCGGTGTGGGTGACCGACGACCTCGGTCAGACGTGGCGGCCGCACAAAACGCATCGCAACACATTGATCGAGCCGAACTGCAACGGCAGTCTGCTTCGTTTTGAGTGCGAGCAAGGCGGCAAACCTAAGCACATCCTGCTCTTCGCCAACCCGCACTCCCAAACAGGCCGCAATCACCATTCCATCCAGGTCAGCTTCGACGAAGGCCGCACCTGGCCAGAGAAGTTCAGACTCCTGCTGGACGAGGGCCGCGGCAACGGTTACCCCAGCCTCACAGCCATCGATGATCGCCACATCGGCATCGTCTACGAAGGCAGCGGGGCTCACCTTGTCTTCGAGAAGTTCTCGTTGAACGAGTTACGGCAGCGGTAGCCGATGTTCCAGGATTCAGTCGAACCGAATTCGGAATCGCCAAACGAAATCCCGGGACCTCGGCGCAGGTTCTACAAGCGGGGCTTCGACTCGATGTCAAACAGGGATAGGAAGCGGCAAAATTTTTTAATCTGGTTCCCAAGCTCCGGCTTACCAAGCTCTGCTTGGCTTTGGCGAAGCGGAACTTCGCGGAAGTGCGTTCCCAAGCAGAGCTTGGGAACGAGGTAAAAGTTTTTGCCGTTCCATTGCACAACATTTGATTGGAAACTGTTTAATTGAACTCAGATCTGCCATCATGGCACAACGGTTCTACAACGTTGGTTGGTTTGAATTGATTGCACGTCTACTACTACGGAGTTTTCGATGTTCGAGAATCGCGTCAAGCAACGTATTTCCGAAGGCCGCGCTGCGTGGGGGGTCAGCATTCCAGACGCATCCGAGTTTGTGACAAAGCTGACTGTCGGCTGCGATATCGACTTCCTGTGGATCGATCTCGAACATCGCCCCTACGGCCCGCAAGAAGTCCGTTGGCTGCCGATCCTCTGTCGTCAGGCCGGCTGCGCGCCGATGATCCGTGTGCCCGGACTCGATTCGATTTGGATCAAGAAGGCTCTCGACATCGGCGCCAACACGATCATGGTCCCGCAGATCAATACGCCCGATGAGGCGAAGCGTGCCGTCGAGTTCGCGAAGTATCCCCCGGCTGGCTCGCGTGGCATCTCACCGATGTGGACCGCGATGATGGACGTCAGTTGGGACGACTACCTGCCGGCCGCAAATGACGAGACGTGCGTGGTTGTCCAAATCGAAACGCCGTTGGGCATCGAGAACCTCGACGCCATTGCAGCCGTCGAGGGCGTCGATGTCGTCTTCGCTGGCCCAGCCGACCTTTCGGCGTCGCTGGGAATCATCGGCCAGTTCCGCCATCCCAAACTTAAGCAATTTCTGGCTGAGTTCCCCAAGCAGATCGCGGCACAAGGCAAGCCGGCCGGTATTACATTCAGCACGCTTGAGGATTGCCAGCGGTCGTACGAGCAGGGCTATCGCTTCATCAACATCGGCACGCTGGTACATTACGGCATCGATGGCCTAAAAGCGGGGCTCAGCCAATTGCGGGGGCAAGAGCGCAAAGCCTAGCTCGGGTTATTCTTGAGGCGAGCCTCAACTCGCGCAATCAAAGTGGTGAAAAAGCGTTGCGACTATCTTGCCCAAAACGCCTCGCATACAAGCACGAAGCGCAAGCGAGTGAGTCCATGCCGTGCACACTCGCTTGCGCTTCGTGCTTGTATTAGCCGGGTGAACACCTCATGAATAATCCGATTTAGCGGACTGACTCGGACGCGGCTCGATATCGTCTGCGACGCGCATGTCAAGTTCTCACCGGAAAGCGGCCGCGAACTCGTGCGAGGGCCTCATTTCGATTTCCGCAGATCAAGACACCTGAGCGTCTCGGTGTTTCGGACGTACAGCAGGCCGTTGGACAACGCCGGCAGGGCACGCGTGGTACTTCTGAGTATCGATGCCCGTGCCAGCTCTCGATAGCGTTTGGAGTTGACCTCGGCCAGCACCAGCTCGCCGTCGGTTTTGAGGATCAGCAGCTTGCCGTCAGCTTTCAGCAGCGTAGCATAGTCGAATCCCTCTTCGGTCCAGGAGACCTGTCGCGTCTTCGGGTTGAAGCAGCGCAGGGCCGCCCGCCCGATGTCCTGCCGTCCGTGAACGCCGTAGAGAAAGTCGCCGTCGGCGATACAAGTGGTGTACTGGCTCGACATCATTTCGTCGCTGCTCCAGATGGTCTGGGCACCGCGTGGACCGATCTTCGCGTACACCGCCCCAAAGTTATAACTGGCCGATACCAGCAGGTGGTCGCCGAGCACCAAGGGCGTGGCCCCAGTCACTTTCGGTCCCGGCTGGCCGAACGGAAAACGGAACCGAACTTTTCCGTTGGCTGGATCGATCGAAACCACGTTCAAACGGGTCGCAAAAATGACGTGCCGGGCTCCGCTGATGGTTGCAGCGACCGGCGACGAATAGCTGGCCCGTTCGCTGGTCGCTTTCCAGATTGTTTTGCCGTTTTCGAGCGAAAAGGCCACGATGCCTGCACCGGCCGCATCTCCTCCGACATTGACGAGCAGCTTCTCACCCTCCACGATCGGCGTGCTGCCGATGCCGAAGTAACCTTCCGCCGGCTCGCCGCGGAACGGTCTCTTGGAGCTGTAGTCCTCGAAAGTATCTCGGGTCCAGAGTTTTTTCCCGTTTTTCAGATCGATGCACCGCAGCCCTCCGATGGCGCCGTAAACATAGACGCGGCCGTTGTGAATCAGCGGAGTGGCCCGCGGGCCGTTGTCGCTGGAGTAAGAGGGAACGTAGGTGGCCGGATACGCAGCCTTCCACAGCACTTTTCCGGTCGCAGCGCTCATCGCCTCGACGATTTCTTCGTTGCCGACACGATGAAACAACACCGCTTTGCCGCCGGCCACAACGGATCCGGCAAAGCCACTGCCGGCCCTCCGTTGCCAAACCACCTTCGGACCGCCGGCCGGCCACGAATCGGCGATCCGTTCGCCCGTAGCAATTCCGTTCCGATTGGACCCGAGAATCTGCGGCCACTCGCCGGCCGAAACCGACCGCTCCAAAGAAGCAGCCAGCAGCAGCAAGAAAACAGAAACAGTCATCGGCAGTCGGAGCATGGGAGTCCCCCCGTCAGCCCTCTTCAAAAGGGTTCATGGACGGTTTTGTGAATCAGTTCACAAATTCGACTTCAGCAGCTTGATGAATTCTTTCAGAAACGACGTGCTGTCGTGCCAAGTCCGGGCGCAGACGAGGTTGCCGTCGACGACCGTGGCTTCGTTGACGAAGGTCGCTCCGACCTGCGTCGCATCGAGAGCGCATTTCGGAACCGTAGTCACGGTCCTGCCGCGAATACAATCGGCGGCGGCGGTAATTTCGATGCCGTGACAGACCGACGCCACCGGCTTATTCGTTTCAAAAAAGTGGCGTGTGATCTCCAGCAGGTCCTGGTCGTAGCGCAGGTATTCCGGGGCACGGCCTCCCGAAAGAAACAGGCCGGCATACTCGTTCGGTTTCACGTCGCGGAAGGCAATGTCCGACTGTAAATGATAACCGGCCGTCTCCTGAGTGATGTCCCAGCCGGGCGGTTGTTCGTGCAGCACCATGTGGTACAACCGTTTCTCCGGGGCAGCCACGACCACCTCGAACCCATCTTCCGGCAGACGGAAGTACGGATACATGGTGTCTAGCACCTCGGTGGCATCGCCGATGACGAGCAAGACCTTTGACATTTCTTGTTCTCCACGGATTCCCGGATTTGAAATCTCAGCGACACTGAGAACAGATGATACTTCCAAGTCGTTCCGATGGGCGTGTCAGCAGACTATCATGCCAGAGGCCGGCGACGATCGCGTCTTCTCAACAGCATAGAGATTCTCGCTGCAGATTGCGAATCCGCTCTCGCTTGCGGCGGGGCAGATTCATGGGGGCGGAAATCCCGAACGAATTCTGTACAATAGTAGTGTTCCGAGCCGAACGGCCCGCTATGCCGCAAGCGACAACTCGACCTGCGAAACTGAAAACGAAAAACGCGCGAACAAAATTCACATTTGGGGATGAAAAACGGTCGACGGTTTGGAGGAAAAGCAAAACCATGAAGATCATCGACATCGAAACTTTCGGCGTCAACCTCGGCGACGGGAACCACATTTTCGTCAAGGTGCTCACCGACGAACATCTGCACGGTGTCGGCGAAGCGTACCGTGTCGGACCGGACCACGCCATCGAACCGATCATCCACTACTTCAAGGATTGGCTGATCGGGCAGGACCCAACACGCATCGAGCATTTGTGGCGGCTGATGTACAACACCTCGCGGTTTCCCGGCGGCTCGATGATTAACGCGGCCATCAGCGGCATCGAGACGGCCCTGTGGGACGTTAAAGGCAAAGCGCACGGTGTGCCCGTCTATCAACTGTTAGGCGGACGCTGCCGAGACCGGGTTCGCGTGTATCTCGGAATTGGGGGAAACACGCCGCGCGAACTGGCCGAGAGTGCCCGCCGCGCGGTCCAGCAGCACGGCATGACTGCCGTCAAAATGAAGCCACAGCCGACCAACATGGAAGAACTCACTTGGAACCAGGTGCTGCGGGGAACAAAAGAGCGAATGGAAGCAGTCCGCCGGGCAGTGGGCGAGGACGTCGACATCGGTCTGGACCCGCACGCGCAGATCTTCGAACCCTACCGGGCGCTGGAACTCTCGGAAGTGGTCAAGCCGTATCGGCCCATGTTCTTTGAAGAGCCGCTCAGGCCCGAAAATATTCAGGCCATGGGCGAGCTGCATCAGAAAATCGGCATCCCCATTGCCACCGGTGAGATGCTGTACACGAAGTACGAATTCCGCGATCTGATCGCCGCTTCGGCAGCCGACATCCTACAGCCAGACCTGGTTTTGTGCGGCGGGCTGATGGAGGGCAAGAAAATTGCCGCGATGGCCGAGGCACATTACCTAACCATCGCGCCGCACAATCCGTTGGGCGCGGTCTCGACAGCCGTCTCCACCCAGTTCGCCGCTTCGACGCCGAACTTCCTGATCCTGGAGTATCGGATCGAAAGTGAGGGGCCCCGGCGCAATCTCATCCGCGAACCGTTGAAGCTCGTCGACGGTTATTTGCAGATTCCGGAGGTTCCCGGTCTCGGAATCGAGCTGAACGAAGACGCCTACCAGAACCGACCGCTGAAAACGTGGCACCGCAGGTTCGTCATCGGACCGGACGGCAACATCGAATATCAATAGCCGCCGTCCAGGCAATTCCGGACTCTCGAAAGTTTTCAAAAAATGGAGATCAGCCTCAAGGGGTGGTACCTGCGGAGTTTTCTCCGCGGCGGATGGATGCCATCGGGACGGGACTACCCGCCAGCGGTGCCGGCCGGCCGTTCGATCTCTTCACCCGCGAATTCGCGGATGTGGCGGATGACGTTCCGCACGTCCTCCAGCGTCATCTCTCCGGCACGGAAGGAGAACTTCGACTCAACGCGGCGCCGGCGATACAGCACAATCGTGACCGCAGCGTCGGCGTGAACGGCCTGACATACCGGACTGGCCACCGCATCGGGAACAACGCTGAGCGGCATTGAGATTTTGTTGTTGAACGAGAAGGTCTGTACGCGCGAGACAGCTTTCAGGGGCTCAGCGCTCAACAACACACCAAAACTACGCAGGCCGCCGATACGGTTCTTATCGACGAGGCGATCGATGTTCCGCAACAGCGGCCTCAACTTCGGCTCCAATCTCCGCAGCAGAACCATCACCACCGGACGTCCGCCGTTCCGGCAGACATAGCAGACTGACTTGTTCATCAGCGGTCCGGTGACCACGCGCATATAGAAGGTGGGAACATAATCACCCACGCGGCGGCCGGAGTCGAGTGGTCGGGCAGATGCTCCGGAACTCGCCGTCCCGGCATCGACGCTGGGCCCCTCGCCGCGACTGTGACCGCACCAGAAAACGGCAGCCAAGGCCACAGACCAGCACAAGCCCATCATGGGCCGCGAGTACCGGGGATGGCGGTGCATTGATTGCTCGATCATAAAGCAATCCGCTGGTGGTCTTCTTATGAGTTTGTGAGTCGAAATCTAACATTTCAACTCACTGGACGTCAAACGAACACCCAAAGCCGTCCCGAATCATGAAAAACACTTCCAGTATTCTACAGGCTGAAGGGTGAGAGCGAAAGTGTCACCCCGGACCGCTTCAGGGCTGCGGGCGGTTGTTCGCTTTGCTCGCGCCGCGCTTCCGTGTAAAATCCCTCATCGCCGTTACTTCTCTTTTGAAACGGGTTGGGTGATGGCCGACGTCTAGCCGCTACTAGTGCAGCGCAAACTGAATGCGAGTCTAGGGCGCAGTCGTCTGGGCCGCATTGGACAGGCAAGATGCCCGCGTTCCATAATGCCGCAGAGTTACGCTCGGTGATTCAGGAAAGTTGTTCGGTCGTTTGTGAAACGTACGGTCTTTCGGAAATTGCATGGACTCAGTGATGATTCGCATCAACGAATCGTTCCTCGGCGAGGAACCGCCCGACACGGTACCCAGATTTCAACCGGGACAGATCGTCCGGCACAAGCGTTACGGTTACCGAGGGGTGGTCGTTTCGGCCGACGGTCGCTGCCAGGCCGATCCGGTCTGGTACATGTCGAACAAGACGCAGCCGGATCGGAATCAACCTTGGTATCATGTGTTGGTACACGACAGTGTCCATAGTACCTATGTCGCCGAATTGAACCTGGAGGAAGATGATAGCGGTCAACAGGTCGAACACCCGTTGGTCAGCGCATTTTTCTCAGGGTTTGAGGACGGGCGCCACATTCGGAACGGCCATCCGTGGCCCGGTTGAGCAAAGTAGAGGTAGACCAGTGACCGCCGAGCCGAGTAGGGATGTGCCCTTTCAGGATTGGCATAAGTAACAGGTAACGTGACATGAACATCACTGTGCACCGACGTGATTTCCTGGCATCCGGGCTAGCCGCCGGCCTGACTCTCACCGCCGCTGGTCCGATCGGTGCTGGGAAAGCGACATCATCACCAGGACAACAGGGCCGCTTCCGGCTGAATTACGCGCCGCATTTCGGCATGTTCCGGCACCATGCGGGCGACGAATTCATCGACCAAATCAGATTTATGGCCGATCAGGGCTTTACGGCGCTCGAAGACAGCGGCATGAAACGCCGGCCGAAACCGTTGCAGAATCGAATCCGAAGAGAGCTGGACCGGCACGGAATGCGGATGGGTGTTTTCGTGGCTACGGCCGATTTCGGGAACTCAACGTTTTCATCAGGACGCAAACCGCTACGGACGAAGGTCCTTTGCGACATGAAAGAATCGGTCGAAGTTGCCAAACGGCTCAACGCGAAATGGTGCATCGTCGTGCCGGGTCAAATTGATCACCTTCGACCGATCACCGAGCAGACGGCCAACGTCGTCGAAACATTGCGGTACTGTGCCGACATTTGTGAACCGGCCGGCCTGGTGATGCTGCTGGAACCGCTCCAGCACTGGGTAAATCATCCGCAGATGTTTCTGCACAAGATTCCACAGGCAGACCGCATCTGCCGGGCGGTCGGCAGTCCCTCCTGCAAGATGCTGTTCGACATCTACCACCAGAAAATGACCCAAAACAAACTCATGGCCACCATCAACAAGGCTTGCAGGGAGATCGCTTACTTTCAGATCGGCGACAACCCCGGCCGCAAGGAGCCGGGCACCGGCACGATCGATTATCGGAGCGTCTTGGGGTCCATCCATCGCACGGAGTTTACAGGCATTTTGGGGATGGAGCACGGCAACTCGATGCCCGGCAAAGAAGGAGAACAGGCGGTCATCGACGCTTATGTTGCGCACGACAATTTTTGATTGTCCCTCCGGTCACTTCCCGCCGAGCTCCATTCCATCGCAAAGGAGGTAGATCAGGTACCCCGTGCCTGACCTACTGTCTCGGCCCCTAAATTTCGCCTGACCCTGAATTTGCAAGGTATATCATTCCGATTATCTTTCCTCGGAGCAGCTCTTCTCACGTCGGCTACCGCTTAGCGGACGGTCTTTTGGGCAGCTTCCCGCGCAGCACGCAGCGAAAACTGATATCGGAAGATGCTTCGCTCATCGCGACGCCCCAGCGGTGCCAAACCTTCCAGTCCGGGCCGTTGCCTTTGACGACCCGTTGATTCGACCCTGAGGGGCGCGACGGCCCGGACCAGTTTCGAACGGCGGTCTCGCCGATTCCAGCAACTCGTTGGTAAGCCTCCTCAGAGTACCAATCAGCGCACCACTCACGAGCATTTCCGGCCAGGTCGAAAATGCCGTAGGGACTTATATCGGCGCGAAAACTCCGGACCGGATCGATTTGAGTCCGTGTTCGTCGCGGCGACCAGGCAGGGGGTCCCTGGCCCCAGGGGTGCGAAAAACTATCAGGACCGCGAGCCGCTTTCTCCCATTCGGCTTCGGTCGGAAGCTGTTTATCCGCCCAGCGGGCGTAGTTGAAGGCCGCGCTCCAAGTAACCCCCAAAACCGGATGGTCGTGGGGAGCAGATCGGTTCAACGGCAGGGGGACTGTTCGTTTTTTCTGGTTGCGGACGTCGGCCCGATACTTCTCGAACTGCTCGAGCGTAATTTCGGTCACGTCGATGTAAAACGGCTCGAGATAGATTGCGAATTTCGGGCCGGCTTGGAGCGGACCGTCGTCGGTTCCCTGGACCGTAATGGATGCCGGAACAAGCGACATCATCGAGCCATCCTTTTCGCAGCGAATTCGCAGCGGCAGGCCCTCGTCTGAGTAGCCCGCTTCGGCGAGCACCGTGAATTCGGGAGGCAGCCGGAAGCGGGAGTCCGGCTTCGTCGCCGGTCTCTCGGTGGCCGGCACAATGGCAACAAAGTGTGACGAGCTCGTACCCTGCTGCGGGCGGGAGACTACGAATGTATTGGTCCCGCCCTCGATAATCTCGAAGTTCACCTCTGACTCGACGATGGCATACAGATCGTTCGGATTGACCGACTCGTCAGTGTCGCCGCTGCCGATGTCCTTCGCGGAGCCGGATTTTGTTGATCCGGATGCAAGAGGGGCCTTCGTCGGCGCGGCGGGCGCATCCCTTCGATTTTCGCCTGCGACCGGTTTCGACGCAATTTCCCGGGCCTTGTTGTCTTCGCCGTTGCCGCAGCCGCAAAATGGAAAACCCAGCATTGCTGCGGTCAACAGGCTCCACCGCGAGATTGTCATTTTCGTCACCGCCTTTGTTCGGCCGATTGGCAGATGGGGCCGTGCCTCCAGTATCGCGAAGGGGTCTGGCCCTATCCAGAAAAAGATGGTTGCGAATTGATGCAGATCGGTGGTGCTCAGCAGTTTGCTCTGACAATGGGCCAGACCCCTTTGCTCGGCCACGATGCTCCAGTTTGAGAAACTGGCGGCTTTGTGCTCCGAACGCCGTTTCGTTGATTTGTTCACTCCTGGTTCAAGGCGTTCTAAGCTGGATTTGTTCGCAGACAGTTTACCGTTTGGATGACTCATCTGTCGCCTCATCGATGGACGCCAGAAGGATTTCGTCGCAGTCGGATCGGGCTGCGATGCGTGCGACGTGATCTGGATGGACGAAAACACGGACCCGTTTGACGGAGTCGTCGAACTGGGTCCGCGCCAGCGCCTCGACAACCGGCGAGACCTCGTGCAACGGCCGATACACGCCTTCTTTGGGGAAAAAAATGTCGACGTTGAATTCGACTTCGCGGTGTGACGGCGGAGCGTCGATCAGCACGTCGGTCGTCGACAGATCGATGCCCGGCTCCGAGGCCAGACGGGCGCTCAGCTTTTCGGCACAGCGAACCAGAAAGTGGTACGGCCTCCGGGCCAAACGTTTGTAGATATCCGGCGACTGGTACAGGCTGTACTCACGCACCCGCTTGTAGAGGATGCGCTTGGGGCCGAAGACCCCCTCGACCAGCCGCTGACAGTCGGTTCCCCGAGCGCGGGCTCTGATTTCGTCGATGGTTTCCGACTCGCGTTTTCGGAAGAACGCGTACAGGTCGAACTCGTGGCGCAGATGGAAAAAGGCCCGGGCAAACATGCTCGTCGCTGCGCGGACGGCATGATGCCAGTACACTTCGCTGAACATCACGTAACGAGCGAACACCATCAGCTCGGCAGCGGTTTTGCCCTTGGAATTGATCGCCAGCCCGTCTCCCGCCTGGTTGGGGACCAGCGACTGCACCAGCCGGTTTTTGTCGAAGTTCCGGCCGTAGGGTACTCCGGCGTGTAAACTGTCGCGATCGAGGTAATCCATCTTGTCGATGTCGATGGGGCCGGACAGAATCGAGCGCATCAGCCGCACCGCTCCGCTGGCGGTTCCGGTCGTCAGCACGTCGAGCACTTCGGCTGGCTCGACCCGCCATTGCTCGCGCAGCACTTCGGCGAGTTCGTGTTCCCCCAAAAGAAACTCGGCGGCAAACTGCTCATGAGACGGCAGATCGTCGAGTGCCATGTCCTCGATCGGATGGCAAAAGGGCCAGTGACCCAAATCGTGCAACAGCGCCGCAGCCATCAACACCTCGGCCGAATGGGAATCGATCGTTTCGCGGAAACGCCGATCCTGGCCCAACTGCCAAAGGTAGCGCAGTGCATTGTGAAACACTCCCAGCGCATGTTCGAAGCGGGTGTGCGTTGCACCGGGATAAACCCGCGAGGCCAAACCCAACTGAGTGATGTGAGCGAGCCGCTGAAACTCGGTCGTGTCCACCAGCGCCCGGACCCGAGGCGTAAACGGGACGTCCTGGTCCACGGGAATCCGCACCAGTCCCCGGGCGTTTTCGAGATCGACCAACTCAGGAATGTCGAACAAGAAACGTGACATGGCTGCGCTCAACGTGCCGTCGCCGACAGTGGTCCACAAAGTGGGAAGTCAAACGGTACTTTCTAACGCGGCGAAGCCGCAACCTAATACGAAACACGAAATCCAAAACTCGAAATCCGAAACAAATCCGAATTTCCAATGACAGAAACCGCCGGATGCATGTTTTGAACATTTGGATTTCGGATTTGTTTCGAATTTCCAACACGCGCACGGCACGCAAATGTGACGATCTCAGACTCGAATCGTTGTCCTTGTTCGTTTGCGGCCAACCGTTGCGCAGTGCTTCTCTGAGGTGATACCGGGACAGCATGGGGATGTGCGTGAGACGGTTCCAGAGACCGAATCCCCCAGGCCAGACCAATTCCCAGCAACAATGCCGCCGAAAGAGGGACCCGATGATGTGAATGCAACTCCAATTCCGGCAACAAATCGCCCAACGAAATGCAGAGAAATGTACCGGCTGCAAATGCCAGGGCGCCACCGACGAAAACGTGTTGATGTTCCGAAAACTGCTCCAGCCCCAGAACGAAAAATACCGCCCCCAAGGGACACATCAGCGAGAAGCTGACGTTCACAACCTGCCGCCACCCCGCGGACCAGCCGCCGGCAGCCATCAGCGAGGTGATGGAGACCGCGTCGAGCGGCTTGTGCAGAAGAATGGCCAGAAACGTCCCCATCCCGAAGAAGGAGACACCGAACAAAGACCACCCGGTTGCATATTCCGCCCCCGCCTGAACGGCAGCAGCCAGCGCGATGCCGTCGATCAGCGTGTGGAGTCCCAGTCCCAGCGCAACGCCAATCCAGCTCAATCTGTGTGGCTGAACGTCGTGATGCCCGTACCCGTCATTGTGACCAGTCTGCGTGCCCTCTTCCGGAGACGACGCGTGTACTTCAGCCGGTTCGTGCTGATGAAAATGAAACGCACGAATCAGAAAAAACATGGCCAGCAAACCGATCATCAACCAATTGATGGCATCATCGAGCGATTCGAGTTCCTGCACCGCGTGTGGCAGCATATGAAACAGGCCAATCCCCAACATCAGTCCGCCGACAAAGCTGATCATCAACTGCATCCGCGTATGGGTCAGCCTGATCAGAGACGGAAGATAACCGCCGCCAAACGATGCTATCACGATCAGAAGGCAGTACCCGGTGAGCGTGACAGCCGTCCGGGCATCGTCTTCACTGCTCGAACGGTGACTCGACGATGCGCCCTGCGCCTGTCGGATGCCGTGCTCATGCTGATCGGTCCACCCCACAGTCGTTTCCAGCGGGGAGACGCCCTCGTCCGACGTCGCTCCCAGGGCCCAACCGCCGCAAACGAGAATGAACACACCAAGTACAAAGAGCCGCGGCGCGGTGGAATAATTAAACATCGTCAGGGACTTCCAGAGGCAACTATATACTTGACGCATCAAGGGATATTTCGACCGACTCCTCATCATTCAGATTAAACTCAACCTTGCTCTGAAGGACAAATTCGTTGACAACTGGTTCGAGCCGTGACTTGTCCACAACATCACGAAATCGGCTCATTAGAGTCGAGATGTTGACAACCTCTTCGATTCAGTCCATATATCGCTGTACAATTGCGGCGACCCCGTAAGACTTCTCTGCTTGGCTACGGATTGTCTTAAAAATGGCCTTGGCGTCGTCTGTGCTCTTAATGACAAATGTGATGGGGTATCGCTGAACTTTGTCGATATCGAGAAAACATTTCCGTACATCGACTGTTTCTGTTACCTGAAAATATCGCTCCAGCGGGCGCTTTACGAAATCAATCCCACCATCATTGGCGTTTATCCGTCCTGTTTTGTACAAAGTCAGTCGGTCTTCCGTGATCCCGTCCATACTCCATCCCCAATAAATCACTTGGTCTGCGTAATCCTCTTTGAGGACGGCATAGCTTACAATCTCAAAAACACTGGCATCGACATTTGACTGCAACAGGCTTAATAAAAATTTCTGCACATGCTCGGCATCCTTGCCTTGGATAGATTGCATTTTTAGGCAGGTCTGAATGAACTCTTCGAAATCTTTCCTTTTGGCATCAATATAGGCGACAATTATTCGTATAACTGGATTCGCAATGTTCATCGAATTGCTGCCGACCTCGACTTCCAAAAAATTCTTGTCAATCCAGTAACGGTTTATCTCGACTTTGCGAAGAATCGGGACGTATTCTAAATTTTGAAAGAACTTCCGAAACTCCTGATTCATCCTGTGGTTCAACGAATGGTTCTGTAGATTACTGCCAAATGGAAGTTGTCTTTGTCGTCTGATAAAATCAGTGAACCTTGCACCTTCATACTTGTCATACCCACCAAACTTATCATATCCCTTGTTCAGATAATCCTCAACCAAAACGTAGATTGCGTAATGGTTTCCGAATGCCACTCTCCTTTGAGCCGCGCGATGTAGAGCGGGTTTTGGCGTTTAGATACTGAAGAAGTTCGCTCTTTTGATAGACTTCTTCTGCAAACTCCCCGAATTCTTCTGTCAGAATTCGTTTTATTGTAGGTGTGAAACTGTGTTCCGTTGAACCGGCTCAAAAGAGATGTTTCTGGTCTTCAGAATCAAACGGACTGGCATTTGGACCGTTCTTACGGGTATATGTCTTTTGCGGGGGCATGAGAGGTTCTCCATCGAGTTCAGTTTGGATATTGAGCCGACGCAACCCGATCTTAACATATTCTTTTTCGCATTCTATTCCAACCGTTTACGTCCAAGTAACATTCCGACTGCTAAAGTCGTGAACGTGCCAGTAAACGGGTCAAGAACGGTGTCTCCAGCGTTGCTGATTGCCTTAATGACACGCTCAAGAAGTGCTTCTGGCTTTTTCGATGGGCGATTTTCATATTCATCCATCCTGTACCTGACTCGTGGGAAGAGCCAGACATTTCCAGGCACTTTTTCTGAGTTGTACATAGAAGGTGAAGGATTTCGGTAGTCAATGAGTTTCCTGCCTGCACCCGATCTGGCTTTAACAAAAATTGCAATTGCGTTGAACACATAGTCGTTTGTGTTCTTAACGCAATGAAGTATTGGCTCGTACATTGAACAGAATTATTTTCGCGATTGAACTCCAGAACTGTCGTATCGCCAGACAATGCGAGACAGGATCGTTAGCTGTTTTCGTAAATACAATTCAATATACGACATCGATTGTGTGCTCGCCATAACGTACATGCTGCCGGATGAAGTCAGCTTTTCAACACACAAGTCGATCCATGAGTAACACCACTCTGCATACTCGTCATCTGAAGCCCATTTGTCAGTGAAGTTTGCAAACAGCTTGTCAATGTTGTATGGTGCGTCTGCGAAAATAAAATCGATGGAACGATCGTCAACGTGACTGCACAGAACCTCAATCGCGTTACCCCAATAGATGGTATGTCCGTGCTTACGAAATACTCGAATGCTTTTTGGAAATGTTTGATTCATGAGGCCGATCCAGTTAATTCCTTGTATTGCAACCGTTTCCACTTGACACTCTTTACGACCTTCTTGAACCGATTGGATGTCGCTCGTCTCCAGCTTGTTGAATCGAAACGCCTATTTGGCAATCAAAATTCATTCAGCCCGGAATGCTAAATCGCTCCAACAATTGTTCAAGCTGGTGACCGGCGTGGTCAATACTACACTACCAAGAGGTTTGATGAATCAAATATGTAGTTACCCCACCAGAGACCTAGGACCAAGTAATCGCAACCGCGTATTGTGTCTGATTTGGTTTCTTTCGACAACAGCTTGAGGTCGCCGGTGGTCCGGTCAACCTCTCTGCGCCGATGCGGTTGCGCCCCCGACGACGACCTCGTGTTCGTGCAGATAGTGGTCGTCGACCGGGTAGTTGCGGAACTGGATCGTGTAATATTTCTCGAACCACTGCTGGATATTAGGGACGGCTTCTTGGTCGTAGGCGGGCGCGACGTGCAGCAGTTTTCCCTCGACGTCGGAACGGATTTCACCATCCTCGACGACGATTTCGCCGCCTCGAATGACGTATCGCGGCAGCTCGAACATTCGCTGGCGGTCGGCGGCGGGCTGATAAATGGTGACGTCGGCATCGGCATCGACTCCGAGGTGCCCTTTCTTTTCAAGACCGAGCATCTTTGCCGGAGCGGCCCGGGTGATAATGGCAATTTCCTGCAGCGTATACTCTCGGTCGAGATCAGGTAACGTACAACGCTTTTTGACACCGGCAGGCAGACGACTGAGGACGTCTCGGCGACGCGAGCTGTCCATCAGCAGAGAAATGATTTCTGGATACGCCAGGAACGAACTGCCGTTGGGATGATCGGTGCTCATGGCCACCCGCCACGGATCCTGCATCAGCAGATACCACTCCAACCCAATCGCCCACTGCAAGGAGTGTACCAGGCTTTTGTCCCTGTACGTGATGGGCACGATCCCGCATCCGGTTTCCATCTCGGTATCGCCGCTGAACCACTTGCGCCCCGTCACCTTGTGCAGGAAGTAACCGAGCGGACCGTCACCGGTCATCGAGGTCGTCTCGCCGAACATCACCTGTCCGACGTCAACCGTCAGGTTTTCGTGCGAGTTGACGTAATCGACCAGTTCCGGCACACGGGAGTGAAAGGTCCGTTGATCGTCCGGGTCGCCGCCGTAACTGTGGAACTGAATGTGTGTGATGTGTCCACGATGGCCTTCCAGAGCCTTCATCGTTTCCAGTGTCGTGTCTGCATTGCCGGGCAGCCCGAGATTGTTGCAATGGATGTGTACCGAATGGGGCAGTCCCAGTTCGTCGACCGCGCGGGCAACACCAAAAACAATCTGCCGCGGGGTGACGTTGAAATGATCGACAAGGTCGTCTAAGCCGCTCGCGTTGCCACCGGTCGATTTCCAAATTTCGACCCCGCCGGGGTTTACCAGTTTGACGGCATACCCTTTGGTAGCATTTAGCAGCCACGCCACGTAGGCTTTCAATCGCTGGGGCTCGTCCGATCCAACCTGCTGCATGACGTAATGATTGTTGCCCATCAAGACGTAGAAGCCTTTGTCGATGATCGGCGTGTCTTGCAACTCTTCATGCGCGTGCCGTGCGGTCAGCGGTGGAACGGCCGCATCGAACGCGGTTGTGTATCCGAGGCCGGCATACAGATACCCGGTGGCAAAGGTGCTCGGCACGCTGCCGGTGCTCCCCGACCGCGTTCGTAGCGTTCGCCGGACCGGAGCAGCCGTGCGTTTGTCGTCCGGAATCATCTTGCGGGCCGTGTTGACCTTCGGACCGGCAATGTGACAGTGCATGTCGATGCCGCCCGGCATCACAACCAGACCGGTTGCGTCGAGGGTTTTGTCGGCCCGGCGCCGCTCCGTATCAGACCGGTCGGAGTCGGCCCGCTCCGATTCTCTCAGCGGTTCGACAATTCGACCATCTTCGATCCAAAGATCCCGAATCTCGCCGTCGATGTGATTCGCCGGATCGTAAACCGTGCCGTTGGCGATGCGGAGCAAAGTCATGCTACTGATGTCTGTGGACTAGAATACATTTTCAACGAAATCCCGCACAAACCTTGCACAAAACGGCCAGGGAAACCGTCAAGGACGCCAGCGATGATTCGGTTCAGAGGGGGAGGCAAGGAGAGGGAGAGAAATCTACACATTCTTCTCTCCCTCTCTCTTTCTCCATCTCCTTGCCTCCCCCTCTCCCCTTGAATCTCTGGGCAACCGTGGGGCCTCAAGTTAAACGAACGAACGTTCGAGAGTCAACTCGACAACATCTTGTCCCAACGAACTCTGCTGGGAGCCGGTAGCGTTGTGCCGATGTTTGTGAGTGGCTTGGGATTTGGTTATATGCGGAAATCATCTGAGAAGATTTGAAAAGGTCACGACCGCCAGCAAGTTAGACCGCTCGGTCTGAAGTTCTCCTCTCACTTCTTCCCTTTGCGTCGGCTGCGAGCATCCAGGAACGCCCCCAATGCGATGTGGTACGGGTGGCTGGTCACCAGTTTTTGGTAGTCGACGCCGATCATGCCGCAGCGCCGGACTAGATCGCTGCAGAACTGCTGATACTGTTCCAGATAAATCGCCCGCAACTGGTGCGGGTCGACCAGCAAACGGTGGCCGGTCCGCTCCAGATTACGGAACTGCGTCGGTCGACTGAAGGGGAAGTTTTCTTCCTCAGGCGACACAATTTGGAACAGAATTACCTCGTGTCGCGCATGTCGAAACTGCTTGAGCGCCGTCGCCAGCGGTTTAATCTGGTCGAAACAGTCGCTCAGTATGACGACGAGGCTGCGGCGTTTAATGGTCGGCAGCAATTCTTCGAAGACCTTGGCGAGGCTCGTTTCACGGCCCGGTTTCATCGTGTCCAGAATCTGTGTCAGTCGCCGGAAGTTCCGCATGTGGGCCGACGGCTGGAACTGTTGGCGGACTTGTGTGTCGAAAGTGACGAGTCCCGTGGCATCTCGCTGCCGCAGCAGCAGGTAACCGAGCGCCGTAGCGAGGTATCGGGCGTAGTTGAACTTGCTGAGCGTGCTCTGTCCGAAAGCCATGCTGCCGGAACCGTCCACAAGCAGGTAACAGCGAAGATTGGTTTCGTCCTCGAATTCTTTGACAAAGTATTTGCCGGTCTTTCCGTAGGCCCGCCAGTCGATGTGACGGATCTCGTCGCCGGGATAATACTGCCGGTGTTCGACGAACTCGATACTGGAGCCTTTGAAGGGGCTTTGATGCTGCCCCATCATGAACCCTTCGACCACCAGCCGGGCGACGACCTCCAGGCTGCCGAACTTCGCCAACGCCGTTGGGTCGGCCAGCGGCACATCTCGTTTCGTTGCAGATCGAGTGAAGAGTTTGGCCATGGGCGACGGATGACCCTGCACAGCAGGAAATACGAGTTTCGGGGACGAGAAACCTTTAGTCTCTACTACGTTGGTCATATCAGGTCCGCTGGATGCGATGTTGTCGCGTCAGCGCAATCAACGAGAACCCGGCAACCGCACAGACGACCGCACCCAGCAGCCAACTTGCTGGCAGATGGGTCTGGTCCTCGGTGCCCCAGCCGAGCGTCGCCAGCTTCTCCCGGTATTCGATCGCCAACACCAACACGCTGTTGTGGCAGGCGTGCAGCAGCATGCCCGGAAAAATACTGCCGCTGCGAACACAGACGACGGCCAGCACAACCCCCAGCAGCGTGCTCGGCAGAAGCCGCTCTAGTGCCAGCGCGTCGGTCACAATCAGATGAAACACACCAAATAGCAAACCCGACAGCAAGATTGCCTTCCAGGCGTGCATCCGGGCGCGCAACGCGCTCAACAGATATCCGCGAAAGCAGAACTCCTCGACCGCCGCCGGGATGAATACCAGTGAAACCAGCTTCCACACCAGCGGCACGTCTTGAAGCGCCTTCAGCATGCCTTCAGCCAGCTTGCTGAATTCCGTGTTGAGCGCCAACAGGTTCCACTGATACATGAGCAGCACGATTTCATAAGCGAACGGCCACAGCGATAATCCTAAAAGCAACGCGGCGGGCCAAGCGATCATGGGTGGTCGATTGAGCTGAAAACACTCTCGCAATTTCAAGCGCGCCAGAACGGCCGCCGCCAGTGGAAACTCTCCGAATAGAAGAATCGCAACCAGGCTCGTCTGCTGCAACCGGCTGACGGGGGTTAGGTACATCATCTGGGCCAGTGTGCTGGAGAGCAGGTAGTGGGCGGGGAACATCATCGCCAAACACCACCAGGCGGCCCAAAGACTCGGTGCCGGATGTTGCTCCGTCGGACGTCGAAAAAAATCGGACCAGCTGCTGGCACTGCCGTAAAGAATGGCATCTGAGCCGAAGACACGAGCGGCCAGCAGGATGGCGGCCAGTGCGTACACCAGCGTAGAGATGATGACGACCCCCGCCATCACCGGGTCTGTATTTCCCTCGAACAGATCGCGTGAAAGCAGCACGATATTCGCCAGCGGCGTCACCGCCAAAATTCCGGTTAGTTGTAGACCCGGAACCACGCCCAACAGTCCCGGTGCCAAAGAGATAAGCATCAACGGGATCAGATAGGACTGCGCTTCCTTAAAGCTCCGCGCGAAACTGGTCAGCGTCAGCAGCAGCGCGGAAAAGAACGCTGCAAACAGGATCAACAACCCGAAGACCTGCATGACGACCGTCAGCGAAAGTCCCGATTCTCCGAACAGCAACGCTCCCAGTCCGCTGCTAAGAACCGTGATTGTCATGGCGAACAGGTTGACCGCAGCGGTCAGCAAGGCGACCGCCAGGACAGCCACGTACTTGGCCAACAGAAGACCCAGACGCGGAATCGGTGCGGCAATTAGGGCCTCCAGCGTGCCGCGTTCGCGTTCACCGGCGGTCAGGTCGATGGCCGGGTAAACCGCGCCGGTGATGGTCATCAGAATCAGCATCAGCGGGATCACCGCCGCGAGTTCGAAGGATGATGTTCCCCGCGCCGGTTCGACCGTATCGCGAGTTGTGCGGATCACCGTCACCCGTCCCTGTTCGCCAAGTTGACGGAGCCGTCTCTCCAGAAGCTGCTCGTTGACCGCCCGGAACCGGCGTTCTACAAATGCGGCCGCTTCACGGCTGATTCCCGAATGTTCCTGCAAAATCAATTGGCAATCGACTGGTACCGGGAGCCTGAGCTCCGCGCCGGATCGCTCAGGCTGACGCACTAGAATTCCGAGATGATCGTTGCCCTCGGCGACACTGGTCCGTAGATGATCGCGTAGGCTGATCTCGACAGTCGGCGGCTTGGGAGCGATGCTCCGATGCTGGCCCGGCCCCAAGACGGTCTTGTCATTGTCCGGCTTGTCCGACGATGCGTCCCGGCCCTTGATCAATTTGTTGCCCAGCATAATCAGCCGTCGGACCGCCTCCCGGTCGTCTTCCGATTCGACACCGATGCGGTAAATCACCTGATCGCCGGGCCGCAGATTGGTGATCAGCAACTTCTGGAACAGGATGCTGATCAGCGGGTAAACCAGAACCGGCATCAGCAGCAGCGTCATGATGGTGCGGCGGTCGCGCAGGGTTTCCCGCAGTTCCTTCAGCGCCAATCGGCCCATCCGTCCGACTAACTCGCCTTTCGCCGGCCGCTGCGGGAATTCCAGAGGGGCGGATTCTCGCTCTCTGGATGCGTTCATGCCGGCCGGTCCTTCGCTGTTGAGATCGAAAACAGATTTCCGACCGAATTCATGAACATCTCGACCAGCGTCTGGCGACCGGTGGCTTCTCGCAGTTCTTCCAGATTGCCTTCCATGGCTAAACGACCTCGGTGCAGTAATCCGAAGCGGTCGCACAGCTCCTGTGCTTCGTGCAGCCGATGGGTGCTGACGATAACCGCTTTGCCTTGATCGCGCAAGTGACCGATGTACTCGAAGATGACGTGGCTGCCGAACACATCCAGACCGCGCGTCGGTTCGTCCAGCAGCATGACCGGCGGATTGTGAATCAGCGCCCGTGCCAACTGCACACGCTGCTGCTGACCGGTGCTGAGCGTCGCGCAGCGGCGGTCAAGGTACTCGCCGAGATCCAGCAACTCGCTGAGCCGCGCCATCTCGCGTTCTGCCTGGTCTGGCTGCGTTCCGTACAGGTCGGCGAAAAACAACAGCACTTCCCGCGCACTGAGCCATTGGTACAACCCGGCGCTGGCCGAGACCAACCCAATTCGTCGTTTCACCTCGTCGGGGAACTGGCTGGAGCGCAGCCCGTCCACCTCGGCAAATCCACTGGTCGGCTCGAGCAGCCCGAGAATCATCCGCAGCGTCGTCGTTTTTCCCGCTCCGTTGGGGCCCAGCAGACCGTACACTTCACCAGCCGCCACGGAAAACGAAAGGTGATCGACGGCCAGCACCTCGTTCCGACCGCTCGGAAACCGCTTTGTGAGTTCGTGGACGGAGATCATAATCGGCGAAGTCTGGCAGCACTGAAAAGAAAATAGGCAAATCCCGCCGTGCCGGGAAACGACAGGATTGATCCTATCTCACCATGGCACCGTCCGCCACGATAAACCCTGACTCGACCGCTCGCAGCCAGAATCAGTTTTTCAACGGGCTGTTAACCCGCATCGTTGTAGGGCGCGTACGATTTTTCTTCAATCAGCCGCGAGCCGATCCGCTCGTTGATCTACCGTTTGACGTCGGCACGCCGGTCGTTGGTCTGGTATACGGACCGGGCCAACTCAATAAAACGGGGGCCGAAATCATTCTCTCGCTCGCAGATGCGGATCGCATCCTCAATCTTCCACAACTGCTCGTTGATCGACTTCAGTTCCGCGGTTAGTTGATCCAGCGCCGGCGAGCGATCAAGAGCCGAGTCACGGGCCGATTCGAGTACCTCGATTTCCGTTTGCACGTTGACTAGCTTGTCGGGATCGTCGATCCGCTCTCGCTTGATTATGAGAATGGTGATTTTGTCGATCAATTCACCCGGCGCGATTTCGACCCGAATCGGTTTCACAGGTGACATCCTGATTCTCCGTAGTGGTTCGCGTTCAAACCGTTGTCTGGCCGTTCCTTGAGGAGGGCAAAGCTCCTGCTGAGCCGCAGCAGAATTCACGACCCCAAGCCGGCTCAGTGAGGCTCTTCGTCAGGCAGCGCTGCCAGCTCACAACCGACAACTCTTTCCAAAGAAGCCAGCGTCTGGCCCAAACTGCTCTCCAGACGTGCAAGTTGTATCTGGAAATCCAGCAACTCGGTCCAGTTGTCGATCAACTGCAGGAAGTCGACCTTGCCGACGCGATAATCTGCCATCGAGACGTTAAGAGTTTGTTCAGCTTTCGGGATGATGCTCTCACGGAACAGGCGAATCTGTTCTTCGAGCGCTCGCGTCTGGACCATCAGCCGCTTGATGAGCCGGAAGGTATCGTCGCGGGTGGCATCATAGTATCGGGCGCTTTCAACCACGCGATGTTCGGCCTCACTCACGCCGGCCCGCAGTTTGTCGCGCCAGATGGGCAGGTTCACGCCGACGGTGAAGGCGACGTTGTCGTTTCCGTTTGCGACGCCGGCCAGAGCGTTATCAGTCGTGATAGTCTGCCAACCGACACCAAGTGTTACATCCGGATAAAAGCGTAGTATAGCCAATTCCTGAACCCGCTGGTTACGAATGATGGCGTGCAGCCGCTCATGCAGTTCCGGCCGGCAGCGAACGGCGGCTTCGTAAAGCCGATCGATCTGTTCGGGCGCGGAGGGCAGATTGAGTTCTGCCGCTTTGAGGTCCGCCTCGGGGGAGGCGTGCAGGACTTTGGCCAGATCGGCTTGGGTCTGTCGCAGTTGTCTTCGCAACCGGATCAAACGGTCTTCGAGTTTCGCTAACTCGACTTGTGCTCGCAGGGCGTCCTGCTGACTGGCACCTGTGCGGAGGCGAGCGACGGCGTATCCGAGAAGAATTTTGAGCAGTTCTCGATTTTCCTCGGTGATTTCGATGGCGAGCTGATTGAACAGCACCTCGTAATAGGCAAGGTTCACATCTTCGATGACCTTCAATTGGGCCTGCGCCAACCGGGTCAATGAGATTCTGGTTTCCTGTTCGGCCACTTCACCCCGCACGCGCAGCTTGCCGAACCACGGAAAGCTCTGTGTGAGTGTGAGCGTATTAGGTCCCCGCCCCGCTGCCGTCTGCACGCTATGATTGTCGAAGGGCTGGACGGTGTCGACGAGGATAGGATCGTCCAAGGCGGTCACTTGCGGGGTCACTTCAGCCTGGGCAGCCACTCCTCGCTGCGCGGCCAGGATCTCCGGGTTTCGCTCGAGCGCGATCTGAACGTAAAAGTCGAGTGGGTGCGGCCCCTGCATTTCGGCTTCGAGGGGAAGTGTGGCCGGCTCGTCTGTTTCAACAGATCCGGCGGCCCATTGCACGTGGTAGGCGGTCTCGGTGTAATATGGATCTGGCTCTGGCGGCGTGGCACAGCCGGCCAGCAGCACGAGGGGTGCGAAAAGTAGCGTGAAGCGGCAACACATCGTGGGGACCTTCATTGTCTCCCGGCTGCTAGCGAATGACTGCGCTCAATGTGCAAAATCTGCGCGTTTGTGTTTTGATATCGGCCGCGCAATAATTTCCGCTTGAATCCTTTCACTCTAGACAAGTCCTGGGCGAGGCCGACCCTCTTTCGCGGCCGGCAAAGCTTGCCAAGCTTCGCCGATCGTTACTCCGTTTGGCCGGGGTGAAGCTTTGGGCGAGGTGAAATTTCTGGCATTCTGAACCGGGGTGGCCCGACCGACTTGCGATCGGGTGCCGTCAGGCACAAGAAACCCGTCCCTCGACGGACCACAAGAAAAGACGCCCTGTTTCTGATTGGAAAGCGAATGGCACAGGATTCTTGTCGATGCGCGACCCAGCCATGAGATGGCCGGGCCACCCCAGACCTCATTTTGCACTGCCGGAAAAACTTGCCACACACGGGCCACGGCACAGCTTTTCAGCGATCCATCTCGTAGGTCACAAACGGTGTTTCGACGCGGTTGCCGACCGCGACGTGCAGGCGTCTGCGTGCCGGTTCAGCAATGAGCGAGGCGACCGTGATGCCGGCGGTCTGCCAGCCGGCTGAGGGATCGTCGGTTTGTGCATGGCGGCAAATGCCGAACGGATGACCCGCCCGGTCTCGCAAGAATGTCTTCACGGTGTCGACGGTCACGTCGCCGAACTTGTTGCGAATCAGCCCGTTCATGCGGTCGAGCCGGGCAAAGGAGTCGGCGACCGATTGCGCGTGGTTTTCCGGCGTGGCATAGGTTCCACACACAAAGTGATTGGAGTGCGCGATAAACCCGGCACCGTTGTCGATCACCTGCTCGGGACCAGCGGTGGTGGCTTCGACGTCGAGGATGCGGCCGGCGCCGTCGCACAGCACGTAATTGCCGTTCGCACAGAGCGGAATCTTCTGAAACAGTTTCAAAACTTCGTCCACTCGCGCACATTCCAGCATCAGCCGCTTGAGGGGGTAGTGCGGCATTGCGAACCGCGGTGCGGGTCCGCCGCCGAGGTCGTTGGCGAAATGGGCCACACCCTGACTGTTCAGTCCGTGATAACCGATCATGCCGCCAAACGTCCACATGAGCACTTCGGGCTTGTCCGGCGGCTTCAAGTGCAGGACGTAGGCGAAGTCGATTACCGGTGGAAGCGTGTCGCTGTTTTGGCCGATGAGGACTTCACCGTCGGCGGTGCCTTTGGGGCCGACCACATAGGCAGTACAACCCCCCTCGGTTGCCTGCTGCAGGGCGCCGCGAATGTTGATAGCCAGCGCGTCGGCGGGAGCGATGCCGGCCCCCTCGGCCAAACCGTCAATTTCCTCCAACAAGTGCAGGCAATGCTCTTCCCAGAGTGGCTGAAACTGCAAGGCTCGGCTGCGAATTTCTTCCCGCGTGAGTTTCATCGAAGCGGCCATGTTTTCGAGATGGGCCTTGATTTTCTCCGCCGCCTGCTCGCCGTGCTGACGGCCGAGTTCTCTATGCGTCCCTGCGGCGCGATAGAACGGGTACGGCGGCACCGCACCGGGTTCCAAAGCCGGCGAGTCGGTTTCCGTCTGGCGGCGGAGTTCCGCCGGGTTCTGTTTCGCTTCCGACACGACTGGTCCTTTCCTCGTAGTCGACGAACCCTGGCAGCCCGCCAAGCCCATTCCCAACGCGCAGGCCGCCCGCTCCACGAATTTCCGACGTGTCAGGACATGTGGTTTTTCAATCATCGTTCGGCTCAGACTCGTTACTTTCAGGAGATCGACCAATTTCACCGGGCACGCGGCCCAATGCGATTAACTTTTGAACAACCACGAAGCGTAAACGAAGGAGAAGACGTTGAAAATCCGAAAAACGAGCGTGTTCCGGTGAAACGCCTTATTATGTCGCATTTGATGTACGAATTGACGTTGCGCGTGCGACGATTACACATTTTGAATACCGACGCTTGAGTGATCGGCGACGTGCTGAACAAAGGAATTGAAATCGGTATCTGTGGCGAAGGTACGCAGGGGCACAACGAACGCCACGACGCCGGAAGTATACACGAATAAGTATTTTGAGGAGACGATAATCTTTTCAACAGCAGACCATTTGCGAACGGTATCACCCGATGCTTTGCTTTCATGAAGTCCATTGGCATCCAATGAGATTGAACAGTCCCCATAGAATCTGGCGTTCTGTCCTTCACTCAGCATTCGTTTCGAGAGATTGCGCGTTCGCCATTTGATGTACGGAATTGCGAATATCAGAAATAGCAGTAGCCCCAAAAGAAGCGGCCAGATATCGCGAGCAGTTTGAAAAAACGGTTTCTCTCTGGTGAGCAAGATCAACCCCGGCAACAGGAGCATCGCAACGAACGCAATGAGCAAGCACCCACTTCGCTCTCTGCGGGCGGTTGGGGATTGTGCATGGTGAAATTGTGCGAACGCCGTCAGATCGTTAACAGTGAGTTCGAATGACGCCTTCATGCGACTGATCCAGCGCCGCGTGGGGTATGCAACATAACAACCAAGTTATGTCGCGGGTTGGCCGTCAGTTTTGACTTGCCGCGCAGGCCTTGGGGGCATCGTGACAACCTTACGACCACTCTTCTTTTGTCTTTCGCGCAAGTCTTGGCAGATGGCCTTCAGATCGTGATTGAATTGTGCAGCGTATTGTTGACGCAATTGCCGTATTTCTTCAACGATTGGGTCTCGCCACATGGATCAACCCTCCGTGAGTTGTTGCGGAGTACAATGGCGACAACGCTCGACCAAACACATCGGTGAGATCCCCCCGAAAGCGGTTAAATCAATTCGGCGATCGGTTTGCCTTCGGGAAGGGCGATGATGGGCCGGCCGTCGGGACTATGAGTTTCCAAGCCAGGATCGAGTCCCAGGGCATGGTAGATGATGTGAGCGATGTCCGGTACCTTCAGTGCTCGCGAAGCCGGCAAGGCCCCAATTTTGTCGCTGGACCCCACCACCACACCATTGTGTAATCCGCCGCCGGCCAACGACAGGCTGAAACAGCTCGACCAGTGATCCCGGCCACCCCGTGCTTTGTTAATGCGTGGAGTCCGACCGAATTCTCCCACGGTCACCACGAGAGTGTTCTCGAGCAGACACCGCTGCTCTAAGTCCGTCAACAGGGCGGCATAACCCTGGTCATAGCAGGGCACTTCCTTTTTCATTGTGCTCCAATGGTTGAAGTGGGTGTCGTACGCGGAAGACATGTAGGCTTACAGACGGACGAACCGCACACCGGATTCAATCAGTCGCCGGGCCAGCAACATTCGTTGTCCCACGCGATTCTGGCCATACTGCTCGCGGATGACATCCGCTTCCTGCGACAGATCGAAGGCTTGCTTAGTTTTCGGTGAACTAATGATGGAGAAGGCTTTCTCCTGGAACGAGCGATAGGGACCGGTGGCTGAGGCTTGCCGTTCCACCTCCGCTTGGTACGAATCCAACGCGTGCAGCAGGCGCTGCCGACCCTGGAGGCGATCTCGATTGACGGCTTCGGGAAGCGCGAACTCGCGGACA
>CAUZTK010000014.1:0-27112 GCA_963582395.1 Planctomycetota bacterium
GCTTTGGCAGCGCTATAGCCAAACTCGCCGATCGCCCACAGGCCATTCACACTTGATATGTTTATTACACTGCCGCCGCCACCACGAATCATCACAGGCAACACAGCGCGTGTGCAGAGATAGTGGCTGGTCAGATTGAGACTTAGATCGGACTGCCACGCATCGGGCTCGATATCGAGCAATTCTTCGGTCAGCGAAGCCCCCGCGTTATTCAGCCACACGTCGATCCCGCCGAGCAGTCTGTCCGCGCTGGCCACTAGCGCCGCGACCGCATCCTTTTCAGTAATATCCGCTGCGAAAAAAACGGCTTTCCCACCGACTTCGCGGATCGCCTGCGCGGCTGCCTCGCCAGCGTCCTCTTCGACATCAGCGATCACAACCTGCGCACCATGCCGAGCAAACAACGTTGCCGTGGCGAGTCCGATCCCGTTGGCTGCGCCCGTCACCACCGCGCGTTTGTCTTGCAGACGCATTTCAGCCATCGAGCAACCTCTTAGGAAGCAACACTTCGGTTCCAGTCAGGCCAAGCGAGACGAATACAGAGGTTGGGTCGGCGCGTGTCAGCGGGTCATCTTCCAATTCGTTGGGACCTCATCGTCACTACCTATCAGGTGGGCAAAGACCCCGGCATTCCCTCGTCGTGAACGTGTCCTGGAATGATACGAGCTAAAGCAGACATTGCCAAACGTAGGAATAGTCCGCTGATGCGCTGGTGACAGAACGTGGTTTGCCAGACGGTGCCCTTTAAGAACTTCCCCGAACATTCCATGATCCGTGGCCAGAAATCTTCATCCAAACCTCTTGACCGGACGTTCTGCTCAGGGACGGGACTCGCTGGTCTGTGCCGTAATTCTGTCAATTAATGAGACCAGTCACTCGATGGAGCGTCGGAGATGTTATCGGGATGGATCCCGCTTAACCGAAAAGTTCCATGAGCGGTTTTCCGGTCGTGAACGGAAATGGTCGCCCGGAGTGATCAATGAGCTCCGTTTCCCGCGAGATGCCCAAGGCATAATAGATGGTGACGGCAACGTCTTTCGGAGCAACTGGGTTGCGTGCCGGGTAGGCGGCGATCCTGTCCGCCGCCCCGTGGACCAAACCGCCGCGAATGCCTGCCCCCGCCAACGTGATCGAAAAACAACCTGACCAATGGTCTCGACCGGAGTTCTTGTTGATTTTTGGTGTGCGACCGAATTCGCCCAGGATTACCACCAACGTTTCATCCAGCAAACCCGTATGGTTAAAATATTGAGCCGAACTCCATCTCCAATCCTTCTCATGAGTTGCGGCTCACTAAATTCTCGCATTTCAGCCGCTTGATTTCATATGAATTGAGCACGGCGGGTCGAAATTGTGAGCGCCGAATGTTCGGCGCCGAAAGGCGCTGGCCAATATCGTTGGCTCAAGTCGGTTGAGATTGCACAGCTTGACGGGATTCAACACACTTATTTCATAGGCTGAAATGTTCGGCTGAATAAATTCACCCTCCGAGGTCCTCCGATGAACTGCCCGAATTGCGAAACCCGTATCCGTTCTGCTACGGCCCGGCTCATCACCGCTCGGGAGGCGGCCGCAATTCTGCGCGTCTCAGAACGCACAATATGGCGATATGTTGCCGATGGTGAGTTCGTCGAGCCGATCCGCTTCGGCCACTGCACGCGTTTCGACCAGGCTGCTTATCTGGCATACTCAATGTGAACTTCAACCTTTTCGAGTTTGACTTGACCGGATAGGCGGCTGGGGCTCTTTTTGGTCAAGCGAACGTCAACTTCGTTTATCCCAACTCGACAACTGCCTGGGGGGATCGCGAAATCGAGCCGCAGTAGCTTCTGATTCGGATCGATCGGGCGCTGCGCCAGTCTGCCGGAGTTGAGCTGCGGCGCGGGAGAGAGAATCTGGTTGTCCTTGTGGTCGGCGACGCGCCTAGTCAGTTCGAGCTTCATGCCATTCAGTCGAGTTTCCAACTCGTCGTCGTCCGCCGCGTCGAACGCAATCAGCCGCAACGACAACGACTTAATCGCTTCGGTATGATCGCGTAGCCGATTGCCGATTCGAATCGGAATCTGGGTCGAAGAACCATCGTTGGACAACTCAAGCGGCAACGTCGCGTCTTCGTTTCTGGAGAAGTATCCTTCCGACCAAGGGAAGCCCCCCCGGCGATCAACGGCAAAGATTTTGTTCTTAAACCGAAGCGTCTCGACACTGCCGACCTCGCGCAGCGCCGTCTCCTGTGATGTGGGTCCCGGTTGGCAACTCATCTTCCGGCAAACTTTTGCCCGTGCGTTCGACCAATTCCATGTCGCCACGCTGTCCGCGCCTTGCTGCCACCAGCTCGCGAACACGCCGCGCAGAAACTCGGTCGATTGCCATTGATAGGCATCCATGGCGTGGTGGTCGTCCCAGCTTGGCTGGATCTTAATGTTTCGTCCGGCACTGATGCGTCGAAAGTCCTCTACATCGACGTCGATCGTTCGGGTCCCGATGGTGAAGATGTCGACAAGGCGCTGTTGCGCCCACGTTTTCACGTCAAATCCGTCCACACGACAACCCTCGACATTACGCGGGACTCGCACGGCCAATAGAATCGGTCGCCCGCGATGGGCAGCGATTTTCAGCAGGGTGAGTCGCAAGCGGCGGATCAGATTGGTCACGTGCTCGCGCAACTCCCATTGTCGGCACGGTGGCAAGACCGGTGTGTGTCGGGCAAAGTCGATCTGGATCCCGTCTAGTGGATAGTTCTCGGTTAGTTCACGCAGAATCGACACGGTCCAGTCTCGCACTCCTTTGGCCGCAAGGTTCAGCATCCCATGCGGCCACCAAGTCTTGATGACCCAATCCGGGTTCTCCTTCTTGAGCGGGTGCTGCTTCCAGTCAAGTTCCACTTCACTGATCCGGTGGTTCCAGAACACTTCCAGCCCACGGCGGCGGGTCTCGTGAATCAGCGCGCCGAGACAATCGATCCCCTGGTCGCGAAAACGCTGAAGGTTCGCGTTCTGATGCGGCGGCAGGACGTTGCTCGGATAGCAAGCGTCGAGCGCCGCCATATCCCACCACACCGCATCGATTTGGTTGCCTGGTTGGTCGATTAAGTCGAATCGGTAGGCCAGCCAATCCTCGAAGTTTCCCGAAAATGGCTGCAGAGCATGGCCGTCACCATAGGCGTCCTGCATTATCACAATCCGGCGACGACGATTCACCGCCGCGGCATGGAGTTCATCGTCGACCGGCTCAAGAACCCGGATGCCGTCATGGGCGGTGTGAATCTCTGGAAACATGCCGAGAACGTGCGGCGGCTCTGGACGACATCGGTGACCCGCTGCGTCTTCAGTACCAAAACAAGCGTTACGTCGTGCAGCGAACACATCCTTCAAAGATTGATCCGACCCGTACGGTCTTTGCCGAATGCTTGCCCGAAGAGCGGCAGATTCCGGCCCGCATTACCGCCAAGCCGCAGAGCATTCACATCGAAGTGGCCGACAACCTGAAGGAGGCAGGCACACGGACGAAGCAGGTGGGACTTCATGTGCATCTGGAAAATCTGACGGTGGTCGATCAACTCGAAGTGAAGCTGAACGGTGAAGTGCTTGCTTGCGAGAACCCCATGGAACCGGGTGGTTACAACACACGCGGCACGGCCTGGAAAAACTTTAACGTTCCACCGTCGACGGTTCGGTGCGGCAACAACGAAGTGATCCTCAGGCTGACCCGCCAGAACGAATGTCTGGCCAAGGAACTCCCCGTCCAAATTGCTGACATGGAACTGGCTATCGAGTACGACTATCCTGACGGTCCCTGGGATCCGCCGCCACCAGGTTACACCCCGCGCACGTAACCTTCGCTAATACGAGATGTTCGAGGGCGTCGTCGAGCGGATCATGCCGGGTGCCTTCGATCGGTCCATCCGAGAATCGTCTGATGCTCGAATCCCGTTCAATCATTATAGCGATTTCGTACTCGGCCGGACCTCCGCCGGAACGCTCCTATTGTCCAAGGATTTCCGCGAGCTGAGACACGACATCGACGCCCCGGATAACTACTCTGTGAACGTCGAAGGATTTCGAACGACGGATGAGAAGAATGTGTTTCGGTTCAGCACGGCTTTCTGAGGCAAGCAGCCGATCGGTCACTGTAATTTCATTTCTGGGCCACGAGTTGTCGGTGCCAGCGGATGATCGTGTCGGGCGTAAACAGCGTGCCGACCTCTTCGAGAATCTTGCGGCCCAAGAAATTGCCTTTGACTACCAATCGTCGCCGCTGGTCGTCGTTCAGCAGGATGCGTTTCTTACCGAGTTTCTCCCTGAGCACTTGGTTTTCGGTCCGCAGGTACTCGATCACGAACTGCTGCTGGCGATTGACCCAACCGGCCAGGATGAGGAAATAGAGTTGCCAGGGATGCAGGGTGAAGTCCATCGGTGCTCCGGATGCTGAATCTGCGTGGTTCGACCAGAATCCGGGAAAAATTGTGCAAAATCAAGCGGCTGAGATCAGTGAATGCGGCGAGACGTAAGTAGAGAATGGGGCTGCAGATAAAGTTCGGCTGAATATTTTTACTACACGCCTCTCACGAAACCCTATGAAAATAGGCATTCGCAGGGTATCCGAAGGCTATCCGCAATGCGTCATGGCTCTACGGAACCGAAGGGGGCTTGGCCGACTACCAAGTTCGAAATTGGTTGGGCTGGCATCACTATCAAGTCTTGTCTCTGATGGCCGTGTGGTTTCTGCTGCGAGAAACCCTGCGGGGGAAAAAATGGACCCCGGCTATCCGAGACGCTGTAAACCCGGCTATCCGAGACGCTGTAAACCCGGCTATCCGAGACGCTGTAAAGAAGTTAGGTCGAGTTCACCGCTGCGCCTTGGAACCCAGAATGTCTCGTCTTTGGACCGTCTGCGCAGCCGTAGCGGGTCCATCACCAGAAGCACGGCTGCGAACAGGGGGACGACGACGATGTAAGTCATCCCGAACAGCAACGTGATGACGACCGTGTTGAGGATCTTGGCAGACCTCATCCAGGCATCATAGGTGACTCGAAAGCTGTAGATCGCGCCGATCAAGGCGAGCACGCCGCTGGAGATCGCCAGAATCTGCAAGCCTCCCCGCGCCCCCGAGAAGAAGTCGCTTTGCTGACTGGTGATCACTACCACACATAGCAGAGCCAGTGCCAACGTCGCCCGGCGTACGCCGACGCTGGCAATAATTTTTTCGGGATTCATGATCGGTCTTGGAATCCGCTCAGAACAATGGGTAGATGAAAGGTGCGAGCGGGCCAGCCACCGCCGCAAACCCCAGCAACGCCGCCAGAGCCAGCAGCAACAGAAGCAGCGGCAACAGCCACCATTTCTTGTCACGTTTGCTAACGAAAACGACATCTGCGATCAGCCGGCGGAGCCAACCGGTCCGCTCAGGCAGCTTCTGGCACTCCTTCGATCGCGTCACGCTCGAGTCGAGGGGAGTCATGTTTCTCGGAGTCCTCTTAACTGGGTATCGAACCTGGCAAGACTGGCGAGTGGTGTGAATCGCGCCTGGCCCAAACCACGAAAAATCCGGGATAATAACGCCTTTGCTTGTCAAGCGCCCTCCTCGACGATTCCTCGAATCCGTGCTCCAGTTCGATCAGCCTCTGCGGAGACGGCAGTTTCTTGAAATTGTTGATACTCGTGGCCTCAACCACAAAACCCTGCGACTCCAGCAATTTCTGAATTTCCTCGTAGGTATGCTGCGACTCGTGAGGATGTAAGACCTGATCCCGAAACCAAGAGAGCATGTGCGTCTCATCGGTGATGTCGGGGTTCAGGCGTTTGAACTCCTCATAGAGCCCCGTGACAGAGGTGCCCTCGGACCGGAGCCTCGCGAAATGGTCGAGGAATGGTTTTCTGCCGTGCCGGTGATAAAGTCCCAAGTGTAGGTACCCCTCTGGAGCCACCCACTGGAGAACACGGCGGATCGCGGCGTGGCAATCGGGCGTATGGTGCAGCACCCCCAGAGAATTGACGATATCGAAAGGCGCGTCTGGCTGGAAGTCGAAGACGTTCGCTTCAATAAACTCAACCTGCTCGCAACCGACCATCAACCGCGCCACCGAACGGGCCTGCTTGAGCACCACCGGATTCAGATCCATCCCGATTGCCGATGTTCCATAGAACCGGGCACACGAATTGACGAACCACCCTGCGCCACAACCGACGTCGATGACCCGCGCTCCCGGCGATCCACGCAGGTACCGGTGCAAGACGGGATAGGCCTTGATCCGATTGGAGCGGGAGAGCTCAACTGCGCTGTCGACGGCGTTGGAGTAGCAATTGAACGGCAGCTCCTTGTAGAAGTTGAGCACTTTCTCCTGCACGGCCTGACGGCTCGTCACCGGCGGCGATAGGATTCTCGCCTGGAGTTGCGTTCCTCCCCGGTGTTCCTCGCCGACCTGAGCTTCCAGAAGGTCGCTCTGCTCGTAACCAACGCTGCCGTCGATGTCCTCTCCCGGTTTCGCGGTCAGCAGGCAAGAGCCGAGAACAAGCGCGTCAATTCCGGTCTTTACGAAGCAGTTGTACGCATCCTCCGGCGTACACACAATCGGTTCCCCCCGGACATTGAAGCTCGTATTCAGAAGCACCGGGACTCCAGTGCGCCGCTCCAGCGCCTTCAGAAGCCGATACAACAGTGGATGGCTTTGTTCCGTGACAGTCTGCACACGGCCGCTTCCGTCTTCGTGGGTGACGGCAGGTATCCGAGACCGCTTTTCGGGACGCACCGCAGGCACCTTCAACATGAACGGCAATTGCGTCCCCGGCTCGACCTCGAAATACTCGTGAACCTGATCCAAGGGAACTGTCGGGGCGAACGGGCGGAAATACTCGCGGTACTTAACCTTCTCGTTGATGATGGCCTTCATCTTAGAGTTGGTGGGATCGGCCAGAATGGATCGAGCGCCCAGGGCTCGCGGTCCGAACTCCATCCGACCTTGAAACCATCCGACCACCTTCCCCCCGGCGATGAGGTCAGCCACCTGCGAAATCAGTTTTTGGTCATCGAGTCGATCAAAGCGGATCTCTCTCATCTCGAGGAAGCTCTCGATCTCCTCGTCGGAGAACTCCGGACCCAGAAAGGCGTCCGTTATTTCCGGGCCGCGATCGTCGTCGAACAACTGCAACGAGACCAGCAGCGCAGCTCCCAGGGCGCCGCCATCATCGCCGGCGGCCGGCTGGATCCAGACGTTCTCGAAGATCCTCTCCTGCTCGATCTTCCAGTTGGCCACGCTGTTGAGACCGACACCGCCCGCAATCACCAGATTGCTGCAACCGCTGCTGCGGCGCGCCTCTCGCGCCAGATTCAGGATCATCTCTTCGACGACCACCTGACCCGACCGCGCAAGGTCCTCGTGATGGCCTTGTAGTTTCTCCTTGGGTTGCCGTGGCGCAAACCCGAAGAGTTTCTGCCACCGGCGCCGGTGAGCCGTCCAGTGCGACGAGTAATGGTGGACGAAGTAGTCCATCTCGAGACAAAAGCTGCCGTCCGGTTTCAACTGCACAAGACGCCGAAACTGATCGACATATTTCGGCTTTCCATAGGGCGCCAGGCCCATCACCTTCCATTCACCATCGTTGACTCGGAAACCGAGGTAGCTGGTCAAGGCCGAATACAGGAGCCCGATGGAATGCGGGAAATGGATCGCGCGATCCAGCTCGATCTCCCGGTTGCGGCCAACACCGATGGTGGTGGTTTCCCACTCGCCTACACCATCAATCGTTAAGATTGCGGCGTGGTCGAACGGACTGCAGTAAAACGCCGACGCGGCGTGGCTCAGATGGTGTTCAGCGAAGAGAATCTGTCCACGGTAACCTGGCAGTTGTTTCTCGATCAGACGGTGGACATTGAACTTGGTGGTCAGGAATGTCGGCAGACGGCGAACGAACGTCGATAGCCCCAGTGGCCAGACCGCTGCGAGAGTTTCCACAATACGATACAACTTCAGGATTGGCTTCTCGTAAAAGACGACCGCGTCCAGCTCGTTGACCGACCTGAGATGGCCCGCCTCGAGACAGTACTCGATGGCTCGCTTGGGAAACTCATGGGTGTGTTTTCGCCGGCAGAACCGCTCCTCCGTTCCCGCTGCGACGACCCGGCCGTCACACACCAGGGCCGCAGCGCTGTCATGGAAGAAGCAACTCAGGCCCAGTACCTTCGCCATAGTCTCACCAAGAGTTCTCGGGGCAGCATCCCCCAGCGACAGCCACACCGAAGGTCGTGATTTCAGCGAGGCTGCATGGTCTGCGTCCACGCTTCTCTGATAACCGGTTGAAGTGTTTTACCCCGCCTTCCCATGTTCCTGTGATTCAGTGCGCGAGAATCCCCCCCCGGCAACTGGTCGCTCCAACCGGCAGCGCTTGGGGCGGTTCGCGGCAATATAGTTCAGAGCCAGACAATTTCCTACTCTGGACTCTCGACAAAAGGAGGAAGAAGGATACCACAATCGATGCCCGGCGTATCCAACCTTCAACCTTTCTGGCGCGGCCGTTTACCAGAACCGCCGCTGCAGAAACTCGACTAGGTCGCCGAACAGCACATAGGCCAGACTCTTCTCTCCGCAGACGATTTTGGCCTGCACCTCGGCTCCGATGCGGCGGTGCGTGAGGTGATCGGCATCGACGTCGACCCGCAAATCGACGATCGTGCCCCGCTCGACCGAGAGCGCGGTTCGTGTCGAGGTTTCGCGTAATTCACCGCGAAAATTTCGTTCGGGCGATGTCGCCAAGACGAATTCGACCGGCAGGTTCTTGGTGCCTCTGGCCTGTTGTGCCTGTAACAGGTGTCCCATGCGGTTTTCGGGCAGCTCGATCTGAAGTTCCCAGGGACCGCTTTCGTCCATCACCTCCAGCAGCACTTCGCCGCGGCTGACCGGCCGGTTCAGCAACAACTGGTCGAGCTGGAAGGTCGCAATGGTCCCGGCAATCGGAGAGCGAATCGTCAGCCGTTCTCTCTGATCCTCTAACGACTCAAGCCTTTCGGCGGCCGCCCGGACTTCGATGTTCGTCTGGGCAAATCGGCCGCGGAGCCTCGTTTCGTCGGCCCGGGAAGCCCTCCGGTTGGCCTCTTCGATCTCCGCCTGCAGCGCGCTGAGCAACTGCCGTTTTTCGTCGAGCCGGCTGCGGGCCGCGAGCAGTTCAGCACCCAGTTCGTCGTTCCGCAGTTCGAGCAGAATCTGATGGGGTTCGACCTGCTGCCCACTACTGACGTGGATTGCCATCACGTTTGCGTCCCAAGGAGCAAACACCTCCCGCTGAACGACGGGCATCAGCTTGCCGGTTCCCTCGACTCGGTAGGGGGCTGGAACCAACGCGAGCGTCAGCACAATGGCTGCGATTGCCGTGACCGCCGCTGCGGCTTTGAGCCAGTTTCGGCCGCGGAACCAGCCGCAGCAGCCACCCAGCAGACGCCAAAACGGAAGCAAGAACAGGTTCTGATGCGTGTTGGCATTGTGCAGAACGGCGGCGATGTGTTCGGCGAGCAGGTCTGCCCGTTTGGCCGTCAGCGGTTTCAGCCAGCTTTCGTCCACCTGCTCAACGATCAGCGCACCGAACACTTTTTGCGGGCGCTGTGCTCGATGCTTGTCCCGATTAGAAGTCTTCAGCGGTTTCGGCTGCCGAAGCGGAATGATGTTGATCATCCGCGAGCCGCTCTCCTTGCTGAAATCCGCCAAGGGCCCTTCGAGCTGAGGGGGAATGTCATCGAGTTGGCCCGAATAAACGACCGGATGGCCCGCTTCGATGGCCTTTTGCGAAACGGCAGTCATCACACGAACGAGGTTCGAGCGGTGATTCACCCGATCTTGTCCGCTGACCGACCGGATGAGGGTTTTGGGACCGTGTTTCAGGGCAATGCTCAAACGATCGCATCCCAGCAGTTGACGGCCGTCGTTCGCGGCGGCAGCGGCAACTTCCGCCGGGTTCAGGCTTCGCTGCATTTGAAGCACGAATTGTTCGAACTCGTTCCAGAATTCCAGATGTTTCGCCGCCGAGCCGGCTTCTTCGCGCCATTCCAGGTATCGGTCCACATAACCGGCCATTTCCTCGACAAACTGCAATTGTTCGAGAACGACCGCTTCATCGACATCCGGCTTGAAGAACAGCTCGACGACGCCGATGGTCCGTTTTTGATATTTGAGAGGGGCCTGAATGACATGCGGCTGCGAGCGCTCGTCCCCCGAATCGTCGTCGCGGGAGTGGATGGCGGCTCGTCCCTGCTGGACGACGTCGATCAGCCGCTGGGTGTTGACCCGGTCGGAAACGGCATCATCGCCCAGTGCCAGCTCGGCATACCGGACGTCAGAGTACATCGCCAGCATGCCCATCTGGTCGAGCATCCAGACGGCGCCGGCGCGAGCGTCGATTGCGGCAACCAGTTGCTCTAGAAACTTCTGAAAGAAGTGTTCTTCGCGGACGTCCGATTTTGCCAGCGCGTCGATCTTGCGGGCAACATCGGTCATCCACGTGCGAAGTCCGTCTGCGGTCTGTGTCGTCGTCATGACTGGATTTGTCTCCGCATCCTTGCGGCAGTCTTGCAAGCTTTCAAACAGATCGGGGGCGGCCCTTGGCCGACATGTTGTTCCGCTTGGGAAAGCGGGAATCTTCTCCAATTCCAGGGGTCTGTCAAGCCGATTACGGATCTGATGGCTCTTGTGTGTGACAAGGTTTTCTGGCATTCTCAACCCGGGTGGCCCGACCGGCTTGCGGTCGGGTGCCGTCAGGCACAAGAAACCGGTTCCTCGACGGACAACAAGAAAAGACGTCCTGTTTCTGATTGGAAAGCGAATGGCGCAGGATTCTTGTCGCTGCGCGACCAGGCCACGAGATGGCCGGGCCACCCCAGACATCCTTGTTAGCTGCCAGAAAATTTGCCTCACACGGGCTCTTCCGGTCGATGCAGGAAGATTTGCTCTGGGTAGAATGTCCTCATGTTTCCCAGCACATTACGAATCTGCGTCGTGCCTAGTTTTCTCGACCATTGTTCGGCTGTGCCACACCTGCTGACTGGAACAACTGAAAGATGAACATTACCACCATCGACACACAACTGCTGGAACTGCCGCTAGAGCAGCCGGTTTTGGCCTCGATTTCCAGCCGAACCGGCGGGTCTGCTTGCACTACCATCTTCATGTCGGTTGTCTTCGTCGAGACGGACACCGGCCACACCGGAATCGGCTATGCTTGGTTGCTGGGCGGGGGTGGCAGGGCGATGCTCACCGTCATCCGCGACGATCTGGCGCCGTCACTGATTGGCGAAGATCCCCTCGATCACGAACGGCTGTGGCAAAAATTGTACTGGAAGACGCAGTCCGTCGGCCGGCACGGCCTGGTCATTCAGGCGCAGTCGGCCCTCGATTTGGCGCTGTGGGACCTCAAAGGGAAAGTCTGCGGTTTGCCGCTCTACAAACTTCTGGGCGGAATGCGCGACAGCGCCCCGATTTATGGTTCTGACGGCGGCTGGATGAACATGTCGGTCGATGAGATTCTCGCCGCCTCCCGGGAGTACCTCGAACAGGGAATGCGCGGCATCAAGCTGAAAGTCGGTCACGACGACCCGGCGATCGATCTCGGGCGGGTCCGCGAGGTCCGCAATGCATTGGGCGAAGAGATCTGGATTGCCGTCGACGCCAACCAGAAATGGGATTTCCCGACGGCCCTCCGTATGGGCCGCGAGTTCGAGCAACTCGGCTGCGCCTGGTACGAAGAGCCGATGATCTGCGAAGACCCGGTCGGTCATGCCCGTCTGGCCGACCGACTCGACGTTCCCATTGCGCTCGGTGAAACGCTTGGTTCGCGATTTGAGATCGATGTGTATCTGCGGGCCGAAGCCGTAGATATTGTGCAGCCGGACGTCACGCGGGTGGGCGGGATCACCGAGTTTCTGAAGATCGCCGCGCTCTGCGGCGCGGCACATCGACCCGTGGAACCGCACCTGATGATGGAGGTCTCGGTGCATTTGGCCTGTGGACTGCCGGGTGTCGTCGGGCTGGAATATATGCCGTGGCTGACGGCGGCGTTTGCTGAGTCTTCCGTGCTGGAAGAGGGCTGCATGCGGGCGCCGCAGGCACCGGGACTCGGTCTGGAAATTTCGAAAACGGCCTTGGAAAGGTACCGAATTGCCTAACACGGCCTATCGGCCGCAGCCCAGAGTCGAGAGCGGAGAGCCAGAATCTATCGATGTCGATTCTTCTGGGCTCTCCGCAACATACGCGCACGGCGCGTAGATGTGACAAGGTGAGACTCTACGCGTCAAACGTCGTCCCAACTCGTTTCAAGACTCTGAATGGAGTTGAGTGCTTCGTCGAGCTCGCAGACCTCAGCACCGGGAGTGCGTCCTTCCCGGTCGCAGCGGGCTAGTAGAACCAGATCGTCGAAGTGTTCAGAGCGGCGTAGCGACCGCGACATCTTGCCCGTCTGTAGATACTCGAGCCCCGCTGAGCGATTTTCGATCAAAAATCGCGTTCGTTCGGAAATCAAATCACCCAGCGCCCGCAGCAGCGCCCGGACCGGGTCCCGTCGGTCAATGGCCATGCCGGCATCGTGCAGCAGGCAGGCGAGCAGAAACTCTTCATCGTAGGGCCGCTCAGACAACCCGCGCTCGAAGACCTGTAGGCTGTGATAGAGGACATTGCCTTCGGGATGATCGGCGGAATCGAATTGCACCTGCCCCAGCCGTTTGAGCAGCAGACGCATGGTGGCGAATGCGTCGGGATGGTATTGATGCTCGTCGGCCGGTTCAGGGTGTGTGGTTTCGGTCTGAATCGTCGCTGGGCCGCCGGTCTGCTCGATCAGCCGCCGCAACTGGCCGGGGTCGATGTACTCCCGCGATTCGAGTTTCGGATGATCGATTTCTCCTTCGGCAATCGAATCATCGGCCTGCTGGTCCGCAGCCGATCCATCGTCTCGAACGGTGATTTCACACGGAAAACGGTGATGAAACCGGACAACTTCTTCCTCGGGGTCGCCGCCGGGACCTCGACCGGTTTTGACCCGGCAGACCCGCGTGTGAAATCCAGCAATGTCCAACATCGAGACGACATCGTCGAGGGTGCTGGCCACGATTCTGAGCGTGATTTCCGACCCGGGCAACACCGGCCCGTCAACCACGCAGCCGAAAAGCCGCGGCTGAATGTCTTCGAGCAACACCATCAACTCCAGTGCCGCTTCGCGCATCGCCAGCAAAGCGGCCGACTGGTGTTCATTGGTAAACAACCCGGCGAGCATATGCAACTGAAATTGGATCTCCGCTGCCGAGGGCATGTCTACGGCATCGATCTTGCGTCGGGAGAGCCAGCGGGCTGCCCGTTTTCGCGCTACGGCGTATTCGGTCTCCTTGCCGCGCAGAATTAACCGGGCGGCTTCCGCCGCAATCGCCTCGCGCAGTTTCTGTTTGGCCATTCTGAGCCGTCACAGGCGGTTTGTTTCACAAACCACCTTGTCTGGTTTTGTGGAACTTCGACAGCAAAGCAAGCCGAAGTTCCCTGGAAGACGAGTCAAAAACGAAAAGACCAGACCGCGATTCGCAAATCGGCTTCAAGTCCGTCGGCGTTGCGCAACCTGAAAGCCGTAGATTAGAGAATCCGCCCGGCAGCGCGAAGTGGTGACCCGGCCGAGTGGTCCCTGGCGAATGTGGATTTGATGATCGGATCGAAGAGTGGCGACGAAGTTTTCGATCGTGATGACGGTCTTCGAACCCTTCGAGCTGATTCCGCGAGCTTTGACCTGCGTTTGCCGACAAGAGCACGCCGACTGGGGGAGCTGCTTCTGGTTGTGCATGGCCCCTCACCACTCGACCGCTTCGCTCCCCGCAGGGTCGTGCAGAAGTTGCAGCGTCATTTTCCCCACAATCGCATGGAAATCTGGCAACTGCCCCGCGCCGCGGGCTGTTTCGGGAATGTCGGGCGGAACTTTGCCTTAAACCATGTGCGGGGCGACTATGTTTGCTGGATCAACCACGACAACCTGGTCACGCCACAGTATCTCATCGCCCATCTGAAGAACATCGAAAAGCGACCCGGCTGTTTGAGTGTGGTCGATATCGACCTTTGGATCAGCTGCCGCTATCCGCGGCGGTTTGCCCAAAGCCAAATCGATCTGCTTTGCTTTGCGGTCCCACTGACCATAGCCCGCCGAGTGAACGCTTTCGGTGGTGAGTCGAGCCGGGTCTATGCGGCCGACTGGTCGACCTTTGATAACTGTCGACGCTTGCTGCCCATCGAGTACAACCGGCAGATCGTCGGTACGCATTTCTAATCGCAGTTTTTCAGCAGGTCGATCGCTGACACTTCGATCCGCAGCCGTGACGCGGTTTGTCGACACTCCCTGCTTCCACCAAACGGCACTCATCACCAATCGCGAACCTCTGGTTCAGCAACAGGGTGCCGACGGATTGTGTTTTTGGTTTTTGGGAAATCGGAGTGCTTGGCGGTTGACTGCGGAAGCCGATTCGGTAACATGCGTATTAATTGAGACTGAGTCTCAATACCAATTAACTGCGGTTGCAAGCCGTCACAGGCCAACCAGTTGTTCAAGACCCAAGCCGAGCTGCCGTCGCAAACAAATAATATTCACAAGTTCAATTTATATAGTGATTTACGTGTATTGATCACCGGCAATGTCGTCAAGATGCCCTCATTTTTTCGAGGAACCATTCCTAGGGTCCTCCGATTTTTCCAGTCACAACTCGCTGCTCGACACATCCTGAGCAGCGAGAGAACTATTGATATGCAATCTCAATGAGTCTCCAAAACTTGTGTCCGAAAACCTTCGTCAAGGTTAATTCAACGTCAAGTAAACGGGAGTAAAACCATGCAAGCCGCGAAAGTGAAAACGTCGAAACCGAATCCCGTGACGCACAACCGTGCCGGATTCACATTGATTGAGCTGTTGGTTGTCATAGCGGTGATCGCTATCCTGCTATCTATTCTCTTGCCCGCCGTCCAGGCGATCCGCGAGGCGGCCCGGCAAAACAGTTGCAAGAATAATCTGAAGCAGTTGGGGCTGGCTTTGCAGACGTTCCAGACCACGCAAGGGTATTATCCCTCCAGTTGGCGAGGGGCGCGACCAAATGATTCGACAGACACGGTCGGCTGGTCGGCACAGACACAGCTTCTGCCTTATCTTGAACAGGTTGCGACCTTCGAGAAGATTGACTTCACACAGCCTTATTCGGCCACGATACCAGTTGAGACTGCCGACGGTGTGACGGTGAATCTTGGTTCTCTCCGTATTCAGGCCCTGTTGTGTCCGTCTGAACTTCGAGATATGCCACGGGGAGACTCACACTATCCGCTGAACTACGGCGTCAACCTGGGAACGTGGTTCGTTTACGACCCGACAACCGACAAAGGAGGACCCGGCGCGTTCTACCCGCGAAGCCGGCTCAAGCCCGATGATTTCCGTGACGGTTTGACCAACACGCTGGCCATGGCGGAGATCAAGGGCTGGACCCCCTACTACCGGAACTCCGCCAATGCCACGGAGACTCCGCTGTTACCTGCGGAGATTTGTTCCAGCGGGGCCGCCGGTGAGTTCCAGACAGAGAGCGGGCATACGGAATGGATCGACGGACGAGCTCACCAGACCGGTTTTACCACGACATTTCCGCCAAACACAGAAGTCACCTGCATCGTAGAGGGGGAAAGCTTCGACGTTGATTTCACCAACTGGCAGGAAGGCAAAGCCAGTATCACCAACGCCACTTATGCCGCAGTGACGGCCCGCAGCTATCACTCGGGGCTGGTCAATGTTGTGTTGATGGATGGTTCGGTCCGACCGATTAGCGAAATGATCGATGTGAAGGTTTGGCGGGCGGCCTCGACTCGGTCCGGCGACGAAATTTTGCCCGGGTCGTTCCACGAGTAAACTACGAGGTGACCGCCGGTTCGCTGGTGATTTTTGCCTACATCTCTGCCGCCGGTTCTTTCTGCGTAGCAGCAAGTCGTGCGTCGTCGAACCTGATGGGACAGGCTCCACAAGCCGGCAGCGCCCGGCAAGGGCCTCAGCGATTGCTGACGCTTCGTGCTATTGGAAACGTATCGCTTAAGGTAGACTAACAGCAACTCACAAAACGATACACCGGTGCCAAAATACTGAGTTTGGATGTGTTTCGATTTCGTCGGGCAGGGCCGGACACTTCAACAGAGCAGCGGCAACGATGACAGCCAGAGCCGATTACGATGCGCTGATTGTGGGCGGCGGGCATAACGGGCTTGTCTGTGCCTGTTATCTCGCCCAAGCAGGCATGAAAGTGCTGGTTTTGGAGCGGCGAGCGTTTCCGGGTGGTGCGGCCGTGACCGAAGAGCTTTTTCCCGGCTATCGGTTGTCTTCCTGCTCCTACATCTGCCATCTGCTGCAGGCCAAGGTGATCGATGATCTCGAACTTCGGCGGCACGGATTCGACGTCTATCATCTCGACCCGGCACGGTTCCAGCCGTATCCCGACGGACGCAGCCTGTTTATCTGGGACTCGCTCGAACGAACCTGCCAGTCGATCGCAAAATTTTCGGCACACGATGCCCAAAGCTTTCCCCAGTGGCAGTTGTTTTGGGAACGGGCGGCCGGTTTGATCTATCCTGACTTTCTCCAGCCGGCACCGAGTCTCGCCGACCTGTTTGCGCGCGTCCGCGGAACCGACGGGGAAACGCTGCTGCAGCGGTTGCTGACCGTCAGCATGAAAGACCTGGTCACTGAGTTTTTCGACGATGTTGCGATCCGTGGAGCGTTCATTCAGGCGCAGGATGTCGGCGATCCAGCGGCGGCGGGCAGCGCCTGGTGCTACACTCACATCAAATATGACGTGTTCAGCCGGCCTGAAGATGTTGGTCTTGTCAAGGGGGGCATGGGGGGGCTGGCGCAGGCATTGGCGGCGTCGGCTCAGACGCTCGGTGTGACGCTCCAATGCAGTGCCGGCGTCGAACGGATTCTGATCGAGAATGGGAAAGCTATCGGCGTTCGGTTAACGGACGGAACGGAAGTCAGCGGCGAGATCGTTGTCAGCAACGCCGATCCCAAGCACACGCTGCTCAGTCTGGTCGGCCGCGATCGCCTTCCCGGCGAATTTTTTGGGCGAGCCGAGCGATTGAAGACAAACACCGCCTACTTGAAATTTCACGCTGCATTGAATCGGCTGCCGGACTTCTCTCATTACTTCAACGGCGATTTCGATCCGCGCTGTGTGGCCTCGATGAAGATCTGCCCGTCGATTGAGTATTTCGAGCGCAGTTGGAACGACGCGCGGCACGGGCGACCTGCGAAGGAACCGGTCATCGAAGTGCAAATTCCCTCGGTTTACGACCCGTCGCTGGCTCCTGCCGGCCATCACGTGCTTTCGGTATGGGCGCTTTATGCACCGGTACGGCCGGCTGAGGGAAGCTGGGACGATCGGCGTGAGGATGTCGGCCAGAAGCTGATCGAGTTGCTGACTGAGTACGCACCCGATTTCCGCGACTGCCTTGTCGACTGGTCGCTGTTCACACCGCTCGATCTGCAACGTCGCGTCGGATTGACGGACGGCAACATTCGGCATCTGGACATGGTTCCGGACCAGTATCTTACATCGCGGCCGATGCAGGGCTGGGCCGGCTATAGCACGCCAATTCGTGGTCTCTATTTGTGCGGTGCCGGGACCCATCCGGGCGGAGAGGTCACCGGCGCGCCCGGTCACAATGCCGCGCAGGCAATCCTGTCGGACCGGCAACGCTGAAGACGAAAGACGTCTACAGTCCCTGGCCGTCGATCCGAAGCTTGGCCGGCAGTGACCGCAGCGGGATTCAGCCGTCGATGCTCGGAAATCGGCCGAGCATTCACAGTTCTGTCTGGGTCTGTATGATGGGGGATATGAGAGACGGCGATTTCACCCGGCCAGGCAGACGGATCGGACCAACAGGCAAACTATTCAAGGTGGACCAATCATGGCATCCCAATTGACCATGCGGACAAAAGGTGTGCAGCGATCGATGGAGCTGTACCGCAGAGCGCTCGAATTGATCCCGGGGGCAACTCAGCTCATCAGTCGCCGTCCGACGCGGGGCGCCTTCGGTATCACACCGGTGTATGCCACGCGCGCTAAGGGGGCCCGGTTCTGGGATGTCGACGGCAACGAGTACATCGACTGGAACAGTGGCATCGGTGCCATCATATTGGGCTACGCCGATCCGGTCGTCGATGAAGCCGTTCGAGAGCAAATCGGCAGCGGCACGCTCTACTCGGTCAATCACGAGCTGGAACTGGAATTGGCCGAAGAGCTGATCGAAACCATTCCGTGTGCAGAAATGGTCCGCTACGCCAAGGGGGGCGGCGAAGCCTGTGCGATCGCGGTCCGCATTGCCCGTGGAACGACCGGCCGCGACAAAGTCCTTTTTTGCGGCTATCACGGCTGGCACGACTGGTATCTGGCAGCGAACCTGGCCGCCGAGTCGAGTTTGAACGAACACCTCTTTCCCGGAATTGAACCGATCGGCGTGCCCCGCTGCCTGGAAGGGACCGCCATTCCCTTTCCTTACGGAGATTTGAACGCCCTGGGTGAAGCGCTGGATGCGAATCGGGGCGATCTGGCGGCCGTCATCATGGAACCGCTGCGCTCCGAGCTTCCGCCGGACGGTTACCTGGAAGGGGTCGCCAAGCTGACGCGCGAACACAATGTTGTGTTGATCTTCGACGAGGTCAGCACCGGCTTCCGTCTGACGGCCGGAGGCGTGCAGCCGCAACTTAAAGTCACTCCCGACATGGCGGTTTTCGCCAAGTCAATCTCGAACGGCTATGCGATGGGGGCGGTTGTCGGCCGGCGCGAAGTGATGGAACCGGCAGCCCAAATGTTTATCTCGAGCACCTATTGGAGCGACACCATCGGCTTGAGGGCCGCCCTGACGACGCTCCGCGAAATCCGCCGGCGAGATGTTCCCGCTCATGTGCAAAAAACGGGGACCGAACTGCAACAACGATTGAACGCCGCTGCCGACGAAACCGGTCTCGGCGTGAAATGCGGCGGGCTCAGCATCCACCCGTCTTTGACGTTCGACGTCGATGATTCCCGGCTGCAAACGAAGCTGGTAACGCTGTTCATTCAGGAAATGGCCAAACGGGGCTGTCACGGATATGCCTCGTTTTATCTCAACGCTGCTCAAGGGCCGGACGAAGTCGAGCAAACCGTGCAGGCGGCCCGCGAAACGTTTATCACCATCGCCGAGGGACTCGAGCAGAACCGGATCGACGAACTGCTGGAATGCGAGTTGCGGCAAGACTTCTTTCAAAGGCTGGTGCGATGACATGGGGCGAGTACAAACCGGCGTTCGAAAGTGATGGGTTTGTGATCGTGCGGCGCTTCCTGCCGCCGGACGAGCTGAGCGAGTTGATAGCCAATCTCGACCGCTACATTAGCGAGGTCGTTCCGACGCTGCCTGATTCAGCGGCGTTCTACCACGACCCCACGCGTCCTGAAACGCTCAAGCAAATGAATAACATGGGCGGTGACGAGTACTTCGAGAGTTACCGCCGGCATCCGGCCTGGAATGCCTTGGCCGAGACACTGGTGGGTGAACCGGTCGAAGCCCGAAAGCCGGAGTGGTTCAACAAGCCGTCCGGCATCGAACATCCGACTCCGCCGCACCAGGACAACTACTACTTCTGCCTGAAGCCGGCTAACGTGGCGACGCTGTGGCTGGCCCTCGACCCGGTTGACGAGCAGAACGGCTGTCTGCGGTACGTTTCCGGGTCTCATCGGGGCGGTGTGCAAGACCACAATCCGTCGAAGGTCCTAGGTTTCTCTCAGGGAATCGAGAATGACCGTCCCGAAGACCAATCGCGGGAGGTGCCCATCTGCCTCGAACCGGGAGATTTGGTCGCGCATCACGGCGAGACGATTCATCGGGCCGATACCAACCGCTCGGCCAACCGGCAACGCCGGGCCTTTGCCATGGTCTTCGCCGGTCGCAGTTGCCGCCTCGACGAGGTGGCCTTGGAGCGCTACCAGACGGCGCTCAAACGGCAGCACGAAACAATGGGGCTGCAGACGTAATTCGCTGAACGAATCGGCCGTCGGCCAAGCTCACGGCTCTTTGAGTTGGCTTTGTGCCTGCGCAACAATATCGATGCCCACCCGCTGGCTCCAAGCGGCCAGCAGCCGTTTGGTGATCGGTCCGACCTTGCCGTCACCGACCGGCAAACCGTTGAACTTGCTGGCGGGCATGATGCAGTATGGCGTGCTGGTGAAGAATAGTTCTTCGCTTGTGTAGAGGTCGTAAGGCTGCAGGTCGGTCTCGGTCGTGGGAATGCCCAAATCGGCCGCTAGTTCGAGAATTGTCTCGCGGCTGATGCCGGCCAGACAGTTCCGCGTGCTGGGCGTTATCAGCCGGCCCTCTTGCACGACGAAGATGTTGCCCCCCTTGTTTTCGCCCACGTTGCCGTCAATGTCGAGAATTACCCCCTGCGCCTCCGGATCGACCAGTTTGACTTCCATCTCGGCCAGCGTGTAGGCCATCCGGCTGCAGTTCTTGATCCGCGCATCGAGCGATTGAGTGGGAATCATGCGGCTCATGGCCGTCACCGCGTGGCAGCCTGCGGTATAAAACCGGGCCCATCCGCGCAGGTCCATGGGAGAGGTGAAGATCATCACCGTTGCCGAACTGTGCTGGGACGGGTCGGGTCCGGGCATCATCAACCCTCTCGAAATGTTGTGGACAATCCAGCAGTCCTCGTTCTCGGCCATCAAAGGCAGGTTGGTTTCGAGCACATTGAGCGTGATCTCTAACAGCTCTGCCGCTGTGCAGCCGGGATCGATGCGGGCGACTTTCAACGATTTGTAGAGCCGCGAAATGTGCCTCTCCAGCTTGAACGGCCGATGCCCGAAGGTACGGGTCGACTCGGTCACGCTGCCGCCCAGTGTGACGGCGCTGTCAAAGATCGAAATCTTCGCGTTTTCTTCGGGGACCATTTGTCCCGAGAGATAAACCTGCCGGGAAACCATGTCTCTGCTCCTGCGGGCCAAGTTCGCCGATGAATGGGGTGAAAACAGACGATTTTATTTGGAGTTTTCAAGTGGCAGTTTCCGGTGACTAAAAACTGGAAACTGGAAACTGGAACGGTACGGCCAGTATGAGTCGAGAACGGTTTCGGTTCAATCGACCGGGCCCAGCTCGGGGCGAGGCTATCGCTCACACCCCGCCACCTGTCTGCATCAATCCGCAACCATCTTTTCTGGATAGGGCCAGACCCCTGCCTGAGACCCCAGAATGAAAAACTGACCAGCCCTGGGACCTGCCTTGTCCACCTCTTCTGGAAACGTAGAATAAGGCGACACCCAGGTACAGCCGCCACCATCGTGCATAGAAAGTTGGACATGGTCAAAGTCGCCATTCTTGGAGCGACCGGATACACCTCACTGGAGTTGATCCGTATTTTACTTCGACATCCCGACGTCGAAATCACCGCCCTTTCGACACGTCAGGAAGTCTCGCCGCACATTCACTCGGTGCATCCGTCGCTGTTCGGTCGGCTCGACCTCAATTGCCAGAACCTCTCTCCCGCCCAAGTGGCCGAGCGATCGGATTTTGTCTTCTGCGCTCTTCCGCACGGCGCCGCAATGGCCGCCGTGCCCGAACTGCTGGCCGGCGGCTGTCGGGTCTGCGATCTGAGTGCCGACTACCGGCTCACCGATCCGGCCGTCTACGAGCAGTGGTACGGGCTGGTGCACACCGATCCGACCCGGCTGGGCACCACGGTCTACGGTTTGCCGGAACTGTGGGCCGAAAAAATCCCCGGTCACGAGTTGATTGCTAATCCCGGTTGCTATACAAGCGCATCGATTTTGGGATTGGCACCGTTGTTGTGCGGCGGGTATATCGAACCGACCGGCATCATCATCGATGCCAAAAGCGGCGTTTCCGGGGCCGGCCGCACACCCAAACTGACGACCCTTTATCCCGAATGCAACGAAAACGTGACCGCCTATTCGGTCGGCCGGCATCGCCATACCCCGGAGATCGATCTGATCCTCTCGCAGGCCAGCCATCAATCGGTCGAAGTCGTCTTCACGCCGCACCTTGTGCCGATGGACCGCGGTATTCTGTGTAGCATGTACGCCCAGGAGGCGAAGGACGCCAGCGAAGACGATCTGCTCGACGCCCTGCGAGCGTTTTACGAAGGCCAGCCGTTCATCCACATCGTCGAACATCTGCCGGCCACGAAGGATGTGGCGTACACGAATTACTGCGACGTCACGGTCCGCAAGTCACGCGGTCAGGTGATTGTGCTCTCCTGTATTGACAACCTGATTAAAGGGGCCGCCGGCGTCGCCGTGCAGAACTTCAACCTGATGTGCGGCTTCGCTGAGACAACGGCCTTGTTGCCGTGAACGTTGCGATTCCCCTTTCTCTCAATCGCTCACCGAGAAGCAAACCATGTCGTCTGCGCGAGCTGTACTCCCCGTCGGTTTCCGCGCCGCCGGGTTGTCTTGTGGGATCAAGGACGATCCGAATCAGTTCGACCTGGCGTTGTTTGCTTCCGACGTACCCTGTACAGCGGCCGGCGTCTTCACGCAAAACCGGGTCTGCGGCGCACCGGTCAAGGTCAGCCGAGAACGGTTGCCGCGCAGCACGGCGCGGGCGCTGATTATCAACTCGGGCAACGCCAATGCCTGCACCGGCCGGCGCGGAGTGGAAGACGCTCGGGGGATGACTCAGCTAACGGCCGAGAGACTGGAATGCCAGGGCGAAGACGTGTTGGTTTGCTCGACCGGCGTGATCGGACATTTTCTGCCGATGGAAAAATTGCAGGCGGGAATTCCAGCTCTGGTCGACAAACTCTCCGACACACCTCAGGCTTTTGCTGAGTCCGCCCGCGGAATGATGACGACCGACACACTCCCCAAACAAGCCATGCGGCAGGTGGAAGTTGACGGCAGAATTGTGACCGTCAGCGGCGCAGCCAAAGGGGCGGCGATGATCGGCCCCAACATGGCGACCATGTTGGCGGTTCTCATGACCGACGCCGAACTCACGCCCGACAAGGCCGACGTTCTGTTACGCCATGCCGTCGACCGCAGCTTCAATTGCATTAGCGTCGAGGGGCACACCAGCACCAGCGATTCGGTGATCTTCCTGGCCAATGGTGCTTTACAGAGCCGGGAGATGTTGCCAAGTTCCGGCCTGACACAGTCCGGCACTCTGCAGCAGATGCTCGACGAAGTGACAGCAGAACTAGCCCGGGCAATCGTCCGCGATGCCGAGGGGGCCGAACACTTCGTCACATTGGACGTCCACGGCTTACAGACGCGCGAGGAAGCACACCGAATCGCCAAAACAATCGCCGACGACGCGTTGGTCAAAACCGCGATCACGGGCAACGACCCGAATTGGGGCCGCATTGTTTCAGCCTGTGGGCGAACGGGGGTGGAACTTACTGAGCAGGACATCACGCTGCGGATCAACGAAACGTTGATCTACCGCTCCGGCGCGCCGGTCGAATACGACGAAAACGCCCTGTCCGACCAGATGCGCAAAAACCGCGACGTGTACATCAAACTGGAACTGACGCTGGGCGATGCCGGCATCCGCTTCTGGACCTGCGACCTGACCCAGGAATACGTCCGGCTGAACTCGGAGTACACGACCTGAACGGATATCGGCGAGAACGACGAACTTCACGGCGTCTCACGGTTCTCCAACTGTTGGCAGACACGTGCCAGAGAGTCTTTCCAATCGGCAGCCGCTGTTTCCCCCCGATCGTTCGACGGCTCTCTGAGACCAGGAGTTTTGCCATTCTGCGTCAGAGACTTCATCCCCCGGCGGATCGAGACTCCGCAATAATTCGTGCGTTAGCTTCGCCCGGTTTTCTTCCGACAGCTTCAAAGCTGTGTCCAGAACCTCCTGAACCGTCGCCATCCGTTTTTGTCCTTCAGGTGCTGTCAACTCCTCAGAAACTCCGACACCCAGATCATTATATCCACTCGCGGTACCAGCGGAAATTCGAGAATGAACCCGCCGGTTCGGTTCGGCTCGGATTGTTTCCCTGCACGGCCGGCTTTAGAATTCCGATGTACGGAAAACGCATTCTCTAAACACACAAGTGAGAACCTGACGACGTGGCAGGGACGAAACAGGCTGGTTTAGCAGCGGCCGTCGAGGCCGAAGCGCAGAAGGTCGGCCGTGAGTTGTGGGAGCATCTGGAACGACGGGCGCCTAGCGTATTCGAACGGCGGTGGTGGGACGACCAGATTCTCTCGCGGGCCATGTCCGACGAATCGGTCAAAGTGCAGATGTTCCGCTTCGTCGATGTCTTACCCATGCTGCGGACCCACGAGCAGGTGACCGGGCACCTGCAAGAGTACTTCGAAGAGGTCCGACAGCATCTGCCCTCGGCAGCGCAAATTGTGATGGACCTCTCGCCGCCGAACTCGGTCCTCAGCCGGGCCATTGCCTGGAACGCCCGAACCGTTTCGCGGAACATGGCCCGGCGGTTTATTGCCGGCCGCAACGTCGACGAGGTGCTGCGGTCGGTCGCCAGGCTGCGTAAGCAGGGCTTTGCGTTCACGCTCGATTTGCTGGGCGAGGCAATCATCAGTGAACGCGAGGCCGACGATTATCGGCAAGCCTACGGCGAGCTGATTGAAGGTCTGTGTCCGGAAATCAACAACTGGCCCGAAATGCTGCAGATCGACCGGGACGAGCAAGGGCCGATCCCGCGGGTCAACGTCTCGATCAAACTGTCGGCCCTGTACAGCCAGTTTAATCCGATCGATCCGGCAGGCACGGCCGAGGGAGTGAAAGCCCGCTTGCGGTCGCTGTTGCGATCGGCCCGCGCACAAGACGCCTTCGTCAACATTGACATGGAACACTACGCCTACAAAGACCTCACGCTGGAGATTTTCAAACAGGTGTTTATGGAGGACGAATTTCGCAATTTCCCTGATCTGGGAACGGTCATCCAGGCGTATCTTCCCGATGCTCAGCGCGATCTGGCCGGACTGCTCGAGTGGGTTAAACAGCGAGGCACGCCGATCTGGGTCCGGCTGGTCAAAGGGGCCTACTGGGACTACGAGACGGTCCATGCCCGATACCGCGGCTGGCCGATTCCCGTTTACCGGCAGAAATGGCAGTCAGACGACAACTTCGAGCGGCAGACGCAGTTTCTCATGCAGAACTACCGCTGGCTCAGGCCGGCGCTAGCCAGCCACAATCTGCGCAGCTTGGCGCACGGCATTGCCTGGGCTCGCACGCTGGAAATTCCGCCGGCGGCGTGGGAAATCCAAATGCTGTATGGCATGGGAGTCGAGCAGGCGCAACTGTTTTCCGAGATGGGACACCGCGTCCGCATTTACACGCCGTTCGGTGAATTGATTCCCGGCATGGCTTACCTTGTACGCCGATTGTTGGAGAACACATCGAACGATTCGTTTCTACGGCAAACTTACAACGTAAATGTGTCAATCAAGGACTTACTGATGAATCCTGCCGACGTCGGCGCTCAGACGGCACCGCCCACAGAAGAGCCGGTCCCCGCGTTTAGCAACGAACCGCTTTCCGACTTCAGCCGGGCAGACGTCCGCGAACGAATGCAACAGGCCATCGACGAAGTCACCTCAAGGCTGGGCGGTGACTACCCATTGGTCATCAACGGCCGAGTGGTCGAAACCAAAGACAGCATCGTTTCTCGGAATCCGTCGCACACCGAACAGATTGTGGGCCGGACGGCAGCGGCATCGCCGGACGACGCGATTGATGCGATCGAAGCGGCACGGCGGGCGTTTCAAAGCTGGTCGAAGATTCAGTCGGGCTATCGGGCCGAATATCTCGAAATGGTCGCCGCGGAAATGCGGAACCGCCGATTCGAGCTAGCCGCGTGGGAGCTGTTTGAATGTGCTAAGCCCTGGGCCGATGCGGACGCCGACGTCGCCGAAGCGATCGACTTCTGCATGTATTACGCCCTGGAAATGCGACGGCTGGCCGTCTCGCGGCAATGCGACGTTTCAGGCGAAGAAAACACGTATCTTTACCGGCCTCGTGGCGTGGCGGTCGTCATTGCCCCGTGGAATTTCCCGCTGGCGATTCTGACCGGCATGACGGCAGCAGCGCTGGTGACGGGCAACACGGTCATCATGAAGCCGGCCGAGCAGTCAGCGGTGATCGCTGCTAAGCTGATGGAAATCTTTATGAGCGTCGGCATTCCAGACGGCGTGGTGAATTATCTGCCGGGTGTCGGCGAAGAGGTCGGCCCGCAACTGGTGGGCAGCCCCGACGTTGATGTGATCGCTTTCACCGGCTCGCGTGCCGTGGGGCTATCAATCAACCGGGCGGCTTCAGAGCCCGACTCACGAAAGACGTCGGTCACCCGCGTGATTACCGAGATGGGAGGCAAGAATGCGATCATCGTAGACGAAGATGCCGACCTCGACGAAGCTGTCCTGGGCACGGTCCAAAGTGCGTTCGGGTATTCCGGCCAGAAATGTTCCGCCTGTTCACGGGCGATCGTGCTGGAAAGCGTCTACGATGCCTTTCTGGACCGGCTGGTCGGAGCGACGAAGAGCCTCAAAATCGGGCCGGCTGAGCAGCCCGGAACGTCGGTCGGTCCCGTCATCGACGACGTCGCTCAGCAGCGGATTTTGGAGTACGTCGAAATCGGCAAAACCGAGAACAGGCTCGTATTGGAATGTCCCGCCGGTCATTTGGCCGACGAGGGCTATTACGTCGGACCGCACATTTTCGCCGACGTCGATCCAGGTTCACGTCTGGCCCAGGAAGAAATTTTCGGCCCCGTCTTGGCCGTTATCAAGGTCAAGAACATGGGCGAGGCGTTGCGGATCGCCAACGGCACCGACTACGCGCTGACGGGCGGCATCTACAGCCGCAGTCCGGCCCATCTGCAGCGCGCCAAAGAGGAACTGCAGGTGGGCAACCTGTATCTGAACCGCGAAATCACCGGGGCGCTGGTCGAGCGCCAGCCGTTCGGCGGGTTCAAGATGTCGGGCAGCGGCTCGAAAGCAGGCGGACCCGACTATCTGGGACAGTTTCTGATTCCGATCAACGTTACCGAGAACACCATGCGCCGCGGATTTGCCCCTCCGCCCGATCAGGAGAAGTGACAATCGAACCGGCCACCGTTC
>CAUZTK010000015.1:0-26919 GCA_963582395.1 Planctomycetota bacterium
TGCCCGGTTATCTGCCCCAGAAATGGCTGAACGGGTTGTTGCGGTGGTCGGGCTCGTACTGGCCTTCCCCATCCTGATATCGCCGTCCATGATACCAGCGGAGCTGCACACGAGAATACCACGGAACATAGTCGAGCCCGAAGGTTCCCTCATGCGGAAAACGGGGTTCGCCGGCCAGAATCCAGTTGCCGCTGAAAATGGCCCCGCCACCCACGTAATAGCCCTTGTCGCGTTTTCCGAAGGCGGGACGGGCCCAGGGAGCAATTTCGTTCGGTCGGCCGGTACGGGCGATCGGATCTTCGGGCTCGTTCGACTTGCGAAACAGGCCCGCCTCGATTTCGGCGGATGAAAGTCCGATCATGGTGCACAGAGCAAACGCTGCAGCACCGAGACGAAATGATCTATTCATGAGATCACCTGTTGTGCGGAGGCGAGACGTATCCATCTCGCTAGTTTCGATGACGTGCCCCTGTGTGAGAAGGGCCTAACAGCCTGTTGAAACAGACAAGGCGTCTCATAGTCGGGTGCCACGGGCGGCTTGTCCACCCGTGTTTTTAAGAATTTTCCAACTCGCACTGGCAGGCAAGCTGCCAGTGGTACCTTTTTTCAAGGGGCTGCTAACCATGAGGATTCCGCAAGAATTTCTGGAAAGGTAAGCGGACTCCCCGCACAAATGTTTCATCGGCGCGCAGCACGTTGCGGGGCGGCAGGAATCCCTGAGAGCCTGAAAAGGTTACCACGTCGTCCTGGTCGACCCCGTCACCGCTGACCCCGAAACCGCCGATCAGAACACCATTGGCGGTATAGATCGGTGTGCTGCCGGGGAAAAAGACGATCCCGTTCGAATTGCCTACCGCGGCCGAGGCCGCGTCCCGGAAATTTGTGCCGGGGTTAAAAGCATCGAAGCCGGCCACCGAAACAAAGGCGTTGGCCGGGGCTGGGGCTCCGTTATTCTCAGCCGTAAACGGATTGATATTACCGTCGTTGAGGATCGAGAAGGGCGGAGGAGGTGTTCCATCCACCCCGGAGGGGAACCGTGGTTCGGCCAGAAAACGGAAAGTCCGATTCGTCAGCGCGGCGCCCGGTGGCACACCCTGAACCTGGTCGGCTGGGTTGAGTTCGCCGGCATCGGCGTAATAGGCCGTGTTACGGGCCTTCGCCACGGCCACGTCTATGGAAAAGATGGTCGCATCTTGCATGCGGAAGAGACCGAGCACGTTGCCGTCTCGGTCGGCAACCGCCAGCACCATCCGTGTCCGGGCGCTGGAGCGGCCGTTTGACCGGAGACGAATGGCGGCACGGACCCGCCGGGCTTCGGCGATTCCCTGCTCGATAATCTGCCGCACCACGTTGGCCGTCAGGTTCGGGTCGGTCGGCGAATCGGTCGGATTGACGAGAAAACCTTCCGAGACCACCAGCCCCGGAAGACTCGCCTGCCGAAGGACTCCGTTGACGACTCCGGGACCCAAATTCTGCCCGAAGTTCACGAGCTGTTTGGCGCCTTGCCGGCCGGCGATCGGCCCCAGGACCTGCAAATTGATGCCGACCAGATCCAGGCGACCGAAGGGCATATCGATATCGTCGATGGGAGCGACACCGCCGAACGGCTGTTTCAGTGTTGGGATTCCCAAGGCAGCCAAGCCGTTGCTGCCGACAGTCGCCAGAGCAATGAATTCGGCTTCCAGCACCTTGGGCGCGTTGATTCGCTGCTCTCGTGTCTGTCCGATTCCGGGAACAAATCCCTGCTCGAAGTCGGCAGTCCCGTCGGGTCCTGGGAAGAAGACGCCGATGCCGCCGATCAGCGTTTCCCCGACACCGTCGCCGTTCATGTCTCGGAAAATAGGGATGCCGCCCGGCAGGGTGGCGATGCCGCGGGTCTGCATCGTCGGACCACCAAACGATTCGGGCGCAAATAATTGTGCGCCGGCAGCGAGAGCGGCGATGTTGAAGCGGTTAGCCAACGCGACGTCATCCGCGTTTCCCTTGATTCCGTCGGGGCCCGGATGCAGCAAGCTGTCGCGGTTCGTCTTCTCGATGGCAAACAGGTCGACCGGCGGCGTTCTGGGAACTCCTGGTGGGAAGTGTCCGCCAATACCGACTGGTGCCACCAGACCGGGTCCGCGGATAATTGAGTTGGGATCGGGATCGTTGGGATTCGACTGCACCTCACGCTGAGTGATCGTCGATCCACTCAGAAACCCGATCAACCGCGATGTCAACGGCGCCAGCGTGCCGATTCCATCGGCAAAAGGTCCGGTTGGGTTCGTCGGGTCGCCGTTGGAGAAGAAGGCCGCCGTCCGCGCCTTGGCGACGGCCCCGTCGATGGCGAAGGCCAGCAGCGCCGGATTGCCCAGAATCGCAGGATTCACGCCTATTTCAGTCCGCACTCCCAGAATTCTGCCATTGCGGTCCACAATGGCAATAATTGCGTCGTTGCTGGGAGTTACGGCCGTGGCCCGGGCCAGAAGCTGGTCGACATCTGCCGCCGTCAACTGCGCTCCCGCAATTGTAAACTGGGGTCCCTGCTGGGACGTTGCCGCCTGAGTCTGGACGCCGTCGGTCGTGACGTTGCCGGGAGTGAGAAACGTCAAATCCTCTGTGTTGGTCGTTTGTGCGTTACCCGAATCGTTACCGGCCACCGTGCCGCCCAGTCCCTGTCCTTCTGGGTCGGCAGTTCCTGTGTCGGCATTGGTCTGAGCGGTCTGCGCCTCGGAATCCAGGTTATTCAACACCTGATTGATTGTGCCGTCGTTTTGACTTGCCGATGGGTCGCCGCTGCTGGCATCCGTGGAATCTGATGTCAATGCCGGTTTGAGAGCCGGGTCGGTCTGGTTTTGTGATCCGTCGGACGGTGAGGTGCTTGGCAAATTGTTGCTGCCATTCGACGTCGTGCCGGTATTCGTGCCCCCGTCTGCCGAGTCGTCGACAGGCGTTCCGCCGGTGCCGGTCGACGCCTCATCTGGTTCGATCGTCAGCAAGCTGTCGGCGGTTGTGGTGTCTTGGTTGTCCGCCGAGAGATCTCCCGGAACGAGAGGATCGTCGGTCTGTCCGTCGGCCATTGGCGAGCCGAAGCTTCCCAGACATAACCGCGTTTCTAACTGTTCGATATGCGAGAGTCCGTTCCGCTGAGGATCTCGACGTTGCGATTTGAATTTGTCGTCGATTACGGATCGCCATGAATGGTTGAGCCAGAGCACAGGAACATTCCTCGTATTCAATCGAACACAAAACTGTTCACACCTTTGCGTACCTTCCCAATCGGAATAGCCGAATGCTTTGATCGAATCGAAATGAACCGCTTGATCAAATATTTCAAAAATTCCGATTTCATCAAGTAATTCGAGCCGTTTTGCCGAAGAAGGCACAATGCCTGCAAAATCGGAAAAGCTTGCGCAGTTCCTCGAATCCGGACAACCGGTTGTTGGTGGCCGAAAAAACTACCTCGCTCACTTAATTTTTCCGCCACGGCAATTGGAAAATTGACTCTTCATCGTATTTCGCAAAGCGTGATCAGTCCCCTCTTCTTCTTCATGGATCCAATTTTATCTAACCCTCCGGCACGGAGTCCGTGGGATTCCCTACCCGGCAGGACATTCACGTCATTGGGTTGCGGTCGTGTTGCATCGACAAAACACGGGTTGTACCGAAATGCACAGCTTTCGGATTATCACAACTGCCATGCCATACCGGGCGGCACGTTTGCCCTTTGTGCCCCGACTCTTAAGGGGAAGTCAAATGACGAGGATAGCGTTGGTCGCTTTTGCGGCGCTGGCGATGCTTTGGTCGGCAAGTCTGACGGGTGCAGCCCAAACAGAAACTCCGGGAAACCGCGCCTCCCAGCCGAAAGAAACTGGGGTACGCCAGTTTCTTTCGATGCTGCACCATACCGATGCCGCCGTCGTTCTGAAGGCGGAAACACAACTCCGTCAATTGGGCATGACGGTGACGCAACTGCAACTGGCACGGCAGTTGTCCGATCCCGACCCGAAAGTACGGATCGAACTCGCAAAATATTTGATCAACGCCGATGCCCAAACGCAAAACGAATTCTTTTCCGAAATTCTGTGCGACCCCGTCCCAAAGGTTCGTCGGGCGGCTTTGGAGGCCGTCGAGAGAGTTTCACCAAGAGTCAAGCTCAAAAGACAGGTGCTCGAAATCGCGGCGACCGATGGCGACCCGGTTGTCCGCGGTTACGCCCGACTGATTAGCGCCAAATGGAATTTGCAAACGACCTCGGCGCCGAAACTACCTGAAAGGGGCGTTCGGCAGGCCGACGTTTTCTCTGGGCCGTCCGGCGTCAGCCCCGCCTTGGATGGACGTCCCCAGACAATCTCACCAGACAGAGCGCCCGTTTCTACGATTCCCCGGCCGTTTCCAGAAATCGCTGGCGACGGTACAAAACCGCGTTCCCTCCGGACTGCCGGTGAAAAATCAGCCTTTCAACCGGTCCACCCGATTGCCACCCCATTGCGAGCGACAACCGTAACCGGCGAAACGGGAAAGGATCAAACTTTCGGCGAGGTCCGTTTCGGTGGGGAATGGACCGCCGATTACCATCGGCCGCTCTTGGAAATCGAACCGATTGTCCCCACGGAGTTCAAAGGCGCCGAATTGTTGCCCCCACAACTTCCTGCCAGCAAGGAACCGGTGCCGCTCGATACGCCGTTTTATCGGCGAGAATACAAGGATATCGGGTCCACCGCGCCGCCGCTTTCACAGAATTTACAGGGAGTGAATTCGATCACCAAGCCAGACGTTCTGGATCGTCCGCTTCAGCCGCTGACCGACGAGTTGCCGTCGATCAGCGATGAGGAATGGCCCAACCTACCGCCGCTTGTTCCGCTCGGTTTCACGGGCCCCTCGGGTGTGATGCCCTCGGAATCACGAGAAAGCGCGCACTTCGTTCCGACCGAAGACCGTTGGCGAAACCCGATTCCTCCCTGGGATCGCTACGGCCGCGAACATCCCTGGGTCGACGACTACCCCTCCGTCGAGGGCCATTGGTGGGACCCCTTTAATCAAAACGTCCTGAAGGGAGATTACCCAATTATCGGCCGACACACGTTCCTGAACCTGACGGCCACCAGTATGTCGGTCGATGAGTTCCGCCGCGTGCCAACCGCCACGACACCCTTTGAGAGCACCTCCGACCCGTTTCAGGAAGAGTTCTTCGGCGACTCGGATCAGTTTGTCCATTCGCACTATTTGAAATTCAGCGTGCAACTGTTCCACGGCAACACCGCCTTCAAGCCGTTGGACTGGCAGGTTAAGGTCACGCCCGTCTTCAACTATAACTATCTGGACGTCGATGAATTGGGCGTCGTCGCCCCCGACGTCCGCAAGGGAAACACCCGCTACGATGACTTCTTCTCGTTCGAAGAATGGTTCGCGGAAGCAAAAATCGCCGATGTCGGACCCGACTACGACTTCGCATCGGTCCGGGTCGGCTCCCAATTCTTCACCAGCGACTTCCGCGGTTTCATCTTCAGCGATACCAACCGGGCTTATCGGCTGTTCGGCACGCGGCTCGGAAACCGCGATCAGTTCAACATCATCTGGTTTGACCAGCTCGAAAAAGACACCAACAGCGAGCTGAACACCTTCAACGACCGGAACCAGAACACGCTCATTGTCAACTACTACCGGCAGGACTTTATCTTTCCGGGCTACACCGCTCAGGCCAGCTTTCACTACAACCGCGACAAGCCCGATTTTCAGTTCGACGACAACAACTTTCTGGTACGCCCCGATCCGGTCGGCGTGTTTCAACCACACGATGTTCAGGCCTACTACTTCGGTTTTGCGGGTGACGGACACATCGGGCGGTACAACATTACCAACGCCTTTTACTGGGTTGTGGGTCAGGACAGTTTGAACCCGTTGGCCAGCGACCAACAGGACATCAGCGCCCAAATGGCGGCGGTCGAACTCTCCTACGACCGCGACTGGATGAGGTTCCGCGTGTCGTACCTGTGGGCCTCCGGCGACGACGACCCCGACGACGATAAAGCACGCGGCTTCGATTCCATCTTCGACAATCCGAACTTTGCCGGCGGCGAATTCAGTTACTGGCAGCGTCAGGCGATTCGGCTCTTCGGCGCGAATCTGGTGAACGCCAAGAGCATCGTCCCTGACCTTCGCTCCAGCAAGATTCAGGGACAGAGCAACTTCGTCAACCCAGGACTGAACCTGTTGAACTTCGGCATGGACGCCGACGTCACCCCTAAACTCAAGATTATCAGCAACCTGAACTTCCTCTGGTTCGACTCGACGGAAGTACTCGAAACCTTCACCTTTCAGGATTTCATCTCCTCGAGAATTGGCACCGATATAAGCCTGGGCGTCGAATATAGGCCGCTGCTGAACGACAACATTCAAATCATCGGTGGCTTCGCCGGCTTCTTGCCCGCAGAAGGTTTCCGAAATCTTTACAACGCCTTCAACGCCGATGCCGAAAGTCTGTACGCAAGCTTTCTGGAAGTAATCCTGACCTTTTAATGATTTGTCAGTTGTTAATGGTAAGTCAGTCATCGGTGCTCTCTGCAAGCCTTTTCCTGCGGCAAGTGGGGAAAATAGTACCGACAATCCACAACTGACGACTGGGGAAGACCCATGCTGCACTCGAAGCATTCCATCGCAATCATCTGCACCGGTACGATTCTGTTTTCAGGAGTGATCGTCTGGCTGTTTGAGCGGCCCGAAAGCAGACCGGGAACAACGGTCTTAGCCGATGAGATCGATGCGGCCGCTTCAAAGTTCGAGGCGACACCTCGCCGGGGGCTGAAAAAACTTCTGCCGGATCGTCCGTCGCGGATCGTCCGCACTTCGTGGCACTCCGGCTCCGGCGAAGCGTACCCCATTCCCGCAGAACTGCAAGGGGTCGATTTGTCTCAGCAAACGTCCGAAATGGCGCGGGCCAAGAGCGAAGGCTGTGTTTACTGTCACACCGGCTCACACGACCCGCACATGAAAAAAACCGTGCAACTAGGTTGTACCGACTGTCACGGCGGCAATGCCGCTGCCACCGAAAAGGCGCTGGCACACGTGACTCCGCTCTACCCGCAGTTCTGGAAGAGTTCGGCTAATCCGGTCCGCAGCTACACGCTGCTGAACCGGGAACGGCCGGAGTTTGTTCGCTTCGTGAATCCGGGTGATTTGAGAATTGCACATCTGAGCTGCGGCAATGTCGGCTGCCACCCCCAAGAAACACTACAAGTGAAAAAGAGCATGATGACGCACGGCTGCATGCTGTGGGGGTCGGCCCTGTACAACAACGGTACCCTGCAGTTGAAGTGGCCGATCATCGGCGAAAGCTACACCATGAACGGCAGTCCGCAGGTGATGCTCAACGTTCCACAGCCGACTCCCGAACAGACTCAAAACAAGGGCATTTTGCCGTTCTTGGTGCCGCTGCCTCCCTATCAGATCGTGCAACCCGGCAATGTGTTGCGGATCTTCGAGCGTGGCGGCCGGTTCATCATCGAACCGGGAATCCCAGAGCGGCTGGAAGAACCGGGCCGTCCCCGAAACCGGGTGAGCAACCGTGGTCTGGGCACACTGAATCGGACCGACCCGGTGGCCATTGCTGTGGCCAAGACGCGGTTGCTAGACCCGACGCTGAACTTTCTCGGCACCAACGATCAGGCGGGCGACTACCGTTCCAGCGGCTGTACTGGCTGCCACGTCGTCTACGCTAACGACCGGTCCCCAATTCATTCCGGTCCGTATGCCAAGTACGGCAACCGCGGAAAGACCGCGGCGATGACTGACGGCTTTGTCACTAATGTCGATCCGATGATTCCTCAGGACGAAATCGGACATCCAATCGCGCATCGTTTCACCAAGGCCATCCCGACCAGTCAGTGCATCGTCTGTCACATTCATCCGGGCACAACCGTGATGAATAGCTATCTTGGTTATCTGTGGTGGGACCAAGAGACCGACGGAGAACTGATATATCCGCCCGAGCATCAAGATCCCACCTCCGAACAGTTCGTGCGCTCCGAGATGGCCAACCCGCACGACGCGGCGTCGCGGAGCTACCTGTCGGATCCTGAGTTTCTGGCAAATGTGACCGACTTGAACACACAAACCAAGCATACGCAGTTTGCAGATTTTCACGGTCACGGCTGGGTCTACAGCGCCATTTACAAAAAGAACCGCGAGGGCATCCTGCTCGATTCTTTCGGCACCGAGATTCACAATGTCACCAACAAGAAGCTGCGGATGGCGATGCTGATTCCGCAATACGTCAAACAGCTCTACCAGGGCCAGCGGTCTCCGGACGAATTGGCCCGGATGGAAGCGGAATTGGACGAGATGCGCAAAAACGTGCCGGTACACCTCATGGACGTCCATCTCGAAAAAGGAATGCACTGTATCGACTGCCACTTCGTGCAAGACGTACACGGCAACGGGAATCTGTACGGAGAGGTTCGCGCTGCCATCGAAATTCAGTGCATCGACTGTCACGGAACGGTGAGCGAACGTGCTTTTCAATGGGTCGGGGGCGGGCCCCAAATGCGCACCAGCGGACCGTCCGCCAAAGGTCACGACCGAGCCGGCGTCGCCACGCCCGAGGAGAAACACCAAAAACAGCTCGGCCGGGTGTTGACTGCCATGGTCACGCCGTTTGGTAAGCGGCGGTTCGAGATCCGCGGTGAAAACGTCATTCAGAACTCGATGGTCGAACCGGATCTAAGCTGGCAGGTCACGCAAGTTGTCGACACAATCGATCCCAACAAACCAGACACTTACAACGCACTGGCCGCCTTGTCTAAGACGGTTCGCGTGGGCGCCAACGGAAATATGACCTGGGGCGACGTGCCGCAAAACGTCAACGATTGTGCCCACGCCAACCAGAACATGAGCTGCATCGCCTGCCACTCTTCCTGGAATCCAAGCTGTTACGGCTGCCATCTTGTGCAGAAGGCGGACAAAAAAATGCCCGAGCTGCACAACGAAGGCGACATCACCAAGAACTACACGTCGTACAATTTTCAGACCCTGCGCGACGAGGTTTATATGCTGGGCCGCGACGGCAACGTCACCGGAAATCGCATCGGTCCGGTCCGTTCGGCCTGTGCCATCCATGTTGGCTCGTACAACGGCAACCGGGAGGCAATTTACTTCCAGCAGCAAACCATCTCGGCCGAAGGGATGAGCGGTATCGCCTTCAGCAGCAACGTACCGCACACTGTTGGCGGCAAAGGCACAACTAAGGTTTGCACCGACTGTCATCTCTCTCGCGACAATGACAACAACGCCCTCATTGCGCAGTTGATGATGCAGGGGACGAACTATTTGAACCTGATCGGCCGATTTGCCTGGATTGCCTCCGGACATCACGGCATTTTCGCCGCCGCCGTCACCGAGAGGTCGGAACCGCAGTCGGTCATTGGCAGTTCGATGCACCGGCTCGCGTATCCGGAACACTACCATGAGCACGTCAACGGCGGTCGCATGCTCAAACACGCCCACGAACACCCCGGCAACGACATTATCGAAAACATCACCCGGCCGTTTAAGAAGACGGAAATCCTCGATTTGCAGCACCGCGGCGAATATATATATACCGCCTGCGGCAAAGGCGGAATGCGGATTTTCGACATCGCCTTTTTGGATCACAAAGGGTTTGCCGAACGAATTGTCACCGCGCCGGTCTCGCCGTTTGGTCAGCGCTTTTATGTGCGGTCGAAGTTTGCCACCTCGGTGGCCGCTCCCTCGACTATCGCTCCCGACCCGACACGGACGCACAACCCAGCCAACCACGAACGAACCGTCCATCCGCTGTATGGATACATCTACTTCACCGACAAGTACGAAGGTCTGATCCTCGTCGGTGCCGCTACGCTTCTCGACGGTAATCCGACCAACAACTTTGTCCGCCGCGCATTGACCTACAACCCAGACGGGCTGCTCAAAGGTGCCACGCACGTGAACATCGTCGGTACCTATGCCTACGTCTGCTGCGAGGTGGGACTGGTGGTGATCAACATCGACGATCCGCTCAAACCGTTCGTTTCCTGCATCATCGACGGCCGCCATCTGCATCATCCAACCTGCTCGCAGGTGCAGTTCCGTTACGCATTCGTCTGTGACGAAGAGGGCGTGAAGATTCTGGACGCGACCGATCCCGGAAATCCGAAACCGGTCAGCAAGATCGATCTTCCAGAAGCGAAGATGATTTACGTGGCCCGCACATATGCCTATGTGGCCGGCGGCGAGCACGGGCTGATTATTCTGGACGTCAAAGACCCGCTGCGTCCGGCCATAGACCAGATCTACAATGGAGACGGATGTATGAACGATGTGCACGACGTGCAGTTGGGCATCACCTACAATAGCGAGTTTGCCTACGTGGCTGACGGTAAGAACGGACTGAGGGTCGTGCAGCTTACGTCGCCGAATGTGCCGGGTAACAACGGGTTCAGTCCGCGTCCCCGGCCGCATCTCATCGCCACCTACAAGATTCCCAAGGGGGGCGAAGCGCTGGCCATCTCCAAGGGGGTCGATCGTGACCGGGCCGTCGATGAGTCGGGCAACCAGATTGCCGTCTTCGGCCGCGTCGGTGCCGGGCCCTTGACGCTCCAGGAACAGCAGAAGCTCTACCTCAACCCGGACAAAACGCCGTGGACGGTCATCGACGGCCGGCGTGATTACGGCATCCGCGACGCGCTGGAGCGCGAGAAACGGCTGCACTTGAACCTGGAGGGTTTCTACGGTCCGAGCCGTCACCCGAGTCTGCGGCGACATCTGATTCGACAGGTCGGGCCGATTCCCATCCCACCGCGTCGCTGACGGCCGGCAGGTAGTCTGTTAATCTTAAAATGACGGTCCGACTGCCTTGCGGCGGGTGACAGTGCTGGCTTGCCCAGCACTGTTAAGAGCGATAGACAACTCCGGTCAATGCGATTTTCATTAGCAGACTAGCTGCCAATGGCACCCGATGCCGGACCGGCCAAGAGACACGCACGATGCGAAAACCTTCAATCACGTTTACTTTTCTTCCCTTTTTTCAACACCTTTTCGACCTTCTTAAAGGTCTTCTGACTTTTTTTGCCAATCGAGTGGATTCCACCAAGGCCGAGAGTCACGATGAGAGACAAAATCAACGCGTACTCGATCGCTGTCGGCCCGTCTTCACGGCGCCAGAACTCCTTGATTGCCGCAGCAAGTCGAGAAAAAAATATGCGATGTCGATTTTTATCTGAGGAACAACTAACGCTCTTTTGAAATCTACCGCACGCTTCAACTGAGCGAGACGGCTACAATGCGACAGTCATTAATTTGCCGTCCTGGACAAAGATTTCCGCAGAACAGAATCAGTCTCAGTTTTTGTCGAGCCGGTTTTGTATGTTCTGGAATTTCTTCTGAAATGCAGCCGGCTCGTATCCGCCCACAGCCGGTAACACAAGCGTCAGGTCTACTTCGACGACGGGCCGCTGTTGACCGCTGACTTCCTGCTGCGCCTCTCGTCCCTTGCGCAAATCTAGCAGGATCATGGCATCTAAGGATGCCAGGATCGTCTCGATTTGGTCGAGTCCGGCTTTCGGCTTACCAGTACCGTCCTCGTACCAGCCGGTCAGTTCGCCCGGCTTTGCCGAAATGCCGCTGTGATTCAGTTCGCTGTAGACGGCGCTGAAAGCCCAAACCAATTGACGCGCGGAGTCGTAATCCAGGTTCTCAGATATCGCGATATTTACGATTCCCTGAAGAATTTTGCGGCCATCGGCAGCTGTGAAATCTCGATGCTCCAGCTTCCGGGCGATGTCATCCAACCAGTCGGCTGTTGCTCGAGCGGCGGGAACAAGGTCCTTTGGGGCTCCGAATGGAACCGTATTGAGCGCTTGCGGGACCGCACTCATGTGTTTATTCAATTCGTCCTCCGTGATACCAGCCGTATCCACGACAACCTCCAGTAATGCGGACGTCCATTCGTGCAGCAGCGGGCGGCCCGGCATCCCGTACAGTTGACGATCCTGCCGCCAGGCGGGGGCCTTCAGATCGTGGTGGCAGGCGTAGCAGGCGAAGTTCGCCAACTCGGGCCATTCCGGTCGGGCGACCGACGTCTTGAGGTCGGCGTCAGCAATATCGGCCGACAGCTTCAGCATTTCGCTCAGATTGACAACTGCCCCGACAAGCAGCGATTTCGTACGATGCAGGTGAGCTGAATCGTATGCCGATTTCGTCTTCTCCAGAAACGCCTGACGAATCTTTTCACTCTTGTCGCCGAAGTTCCTCCAGTGCTGCGGTTCCTGGTCGATGAATGATTCGACCTCAAAACCGGGCAGGGGCGGATGACCGGCTGCATACATTTCGTGTGTGATCACCTTTCCCTCGTGCGCGTTTCCGAGGTGGCAGGAAAGGCACATTCGTGTTTTGGCAACTGGCGATCGGACATCGACGTAACCGTGTACTTCCCATTTCTGCTTCGGACTCATGAACCGCCACTTGTCCTTGTTGTAGTGGATCGACAACCAGCCTTCGACTCCCCCCTCTCCTTTGCCCGCAGGGCCGTGGCAGCCCTCGCAGCTAACGCCGGCCGTCAGGCGAAAGTCGTTCGTGAGTTCCACTGGCACCAACCCGCGATTGTCGGATTCCAATTGGTGAACCGGAATTCCCGAATGGCAGGCCAGACAGCGCTTGTCGCGATGAATCTGCGACTCGCCGTTATTGTCGACGACTTTCATGATCCGAGCCATCTGTTGAGATCGCGCGTTCAGCAACACCGCGTAAGCTTGATAGTGCTTGTCCTTTGTGGCCCATATCGTCACTTCGTTCAGCAAGACCCAGCCGTCGACAGCCACGTCCGGAAAACCAGGAATGGGATCGGAGGCAGCGGCCTTCTGATGGCACAGACGACACTGCTGCCCCACACCAATGACCTGGCGAGTGTTCGCCGCATCAGCCAGTTGTCCGTTCTGCCCAATTGCGGCCCGCGTGACGGCAACAACCGGACCGTTCACGGCCGGCAGGCCGGCGAAGCCGAGGGAGTAAACGAGCACCGCGCTGAGCAGGACCGGTAAGGCCAGCGTTGCCAGACGGAGCAGCAATCGTTTCTTTAACATGGACGAGCCCCTATCCGCATAGACGTTAGCGAAGGTTCTTTTGCAAGCGACTCAAACGTTCGTTGATTGTCTCGATCCGTTTACCGGAAAACGTCTCAGGACTTTCGTAATGACGCGGAAATTCTAGGGCATCGCGGATTTCCGTCAGCGTGCCCAGAATGCCGTTCTCCCCGTCCGTGGGCGCCGGCGGAAGTCCTTGGCTTTCATGGTAACCGATGTGCAGGGCCACGGCAGCCAGGTAAACCTGCGTCGCCGCATCCCAGTTTCGTTTCGTCAAAATTTGCCCGCCGTCGTCGGCCGCCAGATGCGTGAGGAGTTTGCGAATGACGTCGGCGGACATCTGTTTGTCCCCGAGCACTGTCTCCAACCGTCCGAGTTGCTCTTTGAGTGGTTTCGTCAATTTCTGGACTTCATCAGTCCGCGGATACGGCCGGATCATCTCTTGGCGAAGGTCTTCAATCGCAGTGACGATTTGCTCGACGGCCATCGGGCCTGCTAGTTCGTTGGTCAGCGCTGGAATCAGCGGCAGGGACCAACTGCCCCACGAATACGAACCGGCCGGCTGGCGAAATCGCCCGAAGCCAAGACGATAGCCATCATCCCCAAAACTGCGTGCTTGCCGCCAACTTTCCACGGACAAATTGTGATGGCAAGCGAAGCAATCGTATTCAGAGAATTCGGGCCAGGCCGGCTTTTGGGTTGCAGAGCGATTTTCCAGCAGCTCGATGGCTGCCCGTGCCGAGACGACCTGTCCGATGGCCCAAACTTGTGCTTCCAACGTCGGGGAATTCGCCTCGGTGTCGTGTTTTCGGCTCCAGTGCGGCGGCATGTTGGCCATGAACGCGCTGTACTCAAAATTCAACCGGGGATGTCCGGCGGCGATTAGGTCGTGATTGACGTCGCGTCCAGGTGCGCCGACGTGGCAGGAAACGCACATTTCGGCCCGCCGAAAAAGGTTCTCGGTGTTGACGTAACCCAGCGCCTGCTTCTGGGCCATTGTCTGGCCGGCCCAATCGGCCTGGACGTGCGGTCCGAACCATTTCTCGGCCGGTCCGTGACACGATTCGCAGCTCACGCCGTCCAGCGGGTCGAAGCCGTGATGCTCGGCGAGCAACGACTGATCGACCACGGTTGCGTGGCAGGCCAGGCAGACCTTGGCCTGATGGGCAGGAACTTTCAGCCCGAGGTTCTTCGCCATCAACCGTGATTCTGCGTTGTACAGGACCGTGAAGGCGCCGGCGTGGGCGTCCTTCTGAGCCCATGTGCTGTAGGAACTCTGCCAGCTCTGGCCCGAACCGTCACCGCCATGACAGGCTGCAGCAGCACACGAGGCCGAACCGACATACCGGAAGTCGGTTGCAGCATGGACTGAATCTAGCTTCGATGCGGTTTGAACGTTGGCGGCAGGCTCAGAACCGGATCGCGATGTGGGAGCATCGGCGGCTCTCGGCCGGCTGGCGAAAACCAAGCACAACGAGCAGACAATTCCGCACGTGATGAGAAACGGTTTCACAATGCGCCTCATTGGAACTCCCTGAGACGATCGTCTCGGTGAGCCGACGGGGAGAAACATCTTTCCACAGCGGCCGCAGGAGGTCGGGTTATCAGGATGTCGAAGGTCAGCTACCTGATCACCGGCGTGCCCGACAACCCGAGCACCTGGTGTCGCGTGGAACTTCGATACCTTTCTCCCTTCGACATGAACCTAGGCCCTAATTTGATTCGGATGCGGTTCCACTGAGAAAAGTTTCCAATGTCTCGGGACCATCGAAGTTTTCTTTGGAATTATCGTGATATGTGTGACATTCGACACAATCGGTTCGAGCACCACGGTAGTGCATAGCGACCGAACGATCGGCATTTTTTTGAAAATCTCGGACATGGCAGTTCAAGCAGATGTCGCGGGACGGCATCAAAACGTCGCCCGTACTTTCGCTGGCGCTGACCCGTCCGTGACACGACTCGCAACCGAGCATCCGGTGGCTTTCGTGGCGAAAGCGGCTGTGCTTCATCCAACGGTCCGGAATGTTCGGTGGGTTAATCTTCGTGACCACGCCCTCATCGCTCTGCTGCACTTCGTGACAGTAACGACAACCTCCGGATCGCTCCAGCAGAGCATGTGTGTGCTGCAGGGCCCGCTGCTCCGCCTGTTGGATTTGTTGGTTGATCTGGCCAACCTGTTCTTCGGCAAGAGTATTCCGATAGCGAATGTAGCGGCCAGGAATCTTTCGGTGTGAAGGCTGCTCGGGATTGGCGGCGGCACGTTCTTGTGTCCGTAGAGTGTAGTAGTCGGTCAAGTATCCACGGACGACTTCCAAGCTGCGGTGCGGCACCGTTTGCTGGGGATCATCGACGTCGAAGTGCAGCGGGTGACACCGGGCACAGTGCTGATCGTAATGAATGGGCCGCATGTACTGGCGGTCGGCGTCGGGAACGTGGCAGTCGTTGCACTTCAGTTCGATAAATTCTCCGTTTTCGTCCAGCAGCCCGTCGACCACTCGACCGTCCTTTTTCTGCTTCCGCTTGAGATGCTTCTTGTGGTTGAAGCGGATTCGTCCTCGGTCTTGCCACTTGGTTTCGGTTTCCCGCTCGCGCTGAAAGTACTCCAAAACAGAATAGACGTTGTGTCCCTCCGCAATGTCAAGCTGGGAAGACCTGGCCGACACCACGGACCGAGTAAGGGCGAATTCGGGATGATCGTCGTCGAAACTGTGAATCGAGCGAGCAAACGTCTTAGAGGCTTCCACATGCGTGTCGCCCGGCTGATCTTCGACTTTGACCTTCAGGTCTGTGTGACACCTCAGGCAATGCCGGTCTTCGATCCAGGCCAAAGATTTGTCACCCTCGTGTTCACGATGGCACAGGCCACAGGAGAGGGCGTCGTTGCCATGCACGGGAATCTGATTCCCGTGGTGTAGCGATCCTGCGTGGCAGGCTTCGCACTTTTGGCTGTCGACCGAAGCCACCTCGTCCTTGAGCGTCACCAGCCGGGTCAACGGGCTCCAGGTCACGTGACACTTGGAACAATCGTTCTCGAACATTTGATGCGGCGTGGTGATCGGGCCGGCCTCATAGATTCGCCGTTCACCGCGCTTGGCCTCTACCGACAGCCAGGCTGCCGCCGCAATCGCTGCCGCCAGCGCCGTACACCACGTTGCCCGGCGGAAACGATTGGGATGTTTCTGGAATTCGATTTCGATGCGTGAGGCGAGTTCACGGCTGGAACGTGTTTCTGCCATGGGGGAGTTATCAGTTGATTAGTTGTCAGTTGTCAGCCGCTTGCAGCTTAGCGGGCCGTACAGGCCCGCGCGACGTATTTTTTTTCCTACGGCGGCCGCAGTCTACATCGGCGGCACAACGCGCAGTGCCACCACAATGTGTACGAGAAACAAGACCACCAGCGCAATGGAAAACGGAATATGCAACATCAACCAGTAGTGCAGCCAGCGATGGATTCGTCGCTGAATTTCGAATTGCCGCCGTTCTTCGCAACGGCCAGCCAACTGATTCAGGATCCCGTGCAGCTCGGCCGGTAGGTCGGCCCGAATCTGCGAAAACATCTGATTTGCTTGAAACGGCGTGGTGAGCCGGCTGGAACGGCGAATCCTGTTTGACAAAAAAGGACGCACTTCGTCGAGGTAAAATGCTTTCAACTCACTGGCTCGTGGGACCAGTCTGTTCGGATTCTTGGGGGGGGCCGACTTTGACCGAAGTCCCGGCGGACCCTTCTTGGCGGGAGCTGGCTTCTTGCGAGCAGCGGCAGGCATCGGCTGTTTGCCCTTCTTCAGCCCGGCGGCGAAGCGCATCTGCTCGACCTTCGACATCGGCTTACCTGATGCCGCAGCGGCTGCCGGCGCTGCCGACTGTTTCGGTTCCGTCGTCGAAGCCGGATCTTGGGTCTCGTCATTTTCGCCGGTCGTGTCCCCTTCGGCATCTCGCAGCAGGGCGTCTTTCGCCCGACCGGCAACCGCCGTGGCGATTTCGTGATTGTAACCGTAACGCTCTATGAGCAGCTTAGTGACGGCGTCAGCCTTTTCTTCAATGGTAGCCGTGTCGGCTTTCACGTTACTGGAGGCACTCGTGGTCGCGGTTGCGCTGTCTGTCTGGTCCGGTGGCCCGGCTGCTGTAGTTTTTTTCGAAGCAGCCGATCCAGCCTGGGCGCGTGCTTGCTGCAGTTTCGAACTTGGCTTTGTCGCTGCTGCGGCCCGCGCCCGATCGATCTTTGAGGCCGGCTGATCGGAACCGGCTGGCGATTTCTTCTTATTTGCGGCAGCGGCGCGCATCTGCTCGATTTTCGACATCGGTTTTTCGCCAGCTGTACCGGAAGCTTTCCCGGTAGCGCCGGCGCGCATCTGTTCGATCTTCGACTTCGGTTTCTCGGCACCGTCGGCAGCTTGACCCGCCGCAGCCAGTTTCTGGGGGGGCTCGGAGGCGACGTTCTCGTACATCTTCGAAATCAACGACGGGAACTCATTTTCTCTAGCGACCCAGCGCTGATCTTTGGCATGCTTCGCCAGCGCTGAAAACAAGGGCCGCAGCGACTGATCGGCAAGTTGGGTCCACTTGTCTTTGTCTTCCCTTTTGGCCGTCTGTCCGAATTCGGCCAGTTTCTGAAACAGTGGGAATAACGGGTCATCATCGACGTTCAACTTGCCGCACTGTTCGGCAACAAGCCTGTCGGAAAGTAGCTGAGAGCGCCGGCAAAGGTAAGGAAGCTGCGCGCCGAAGGTCTCCAGTGGGATACGGGTCGTCAGTAGGCGCGGCAGCAGTTGCTGCAACAGCAATCCGAAAAAACCCGTCGCGATGACCACGATGAAGGTGATCCATAACCAGTTTTCCAGCAGACCGCCCCACCCAAAGCCACTGTGGAAAAGAATAAACACCACGCTGAGTGTTCCAAGCCAAATGTGTCCGCGGAGCCAGAACTGAGCGCTGCCGATTCGCCAAGTGGGCACAAGCTTTCGGGCGGCCAACAACGCGGCGAAGACCATCATCGCTGTCCCGAGCATCCCGTAGATCAGCCCCATCAGGCTGCCCCCCTTGGGGCCGCTCGGTGCGAACGATCTCACATAAACCATATACGATGCTATCGCCACCGCCAGTATGACGGCCGAGACCAGCGCCCAACTGCGATGAGTCTTGTCGAGAATCACGACGAATCACTCTCTGTCAGTATGGCGGCGTCTGTTGCGGCCAAAGCCGACCCCTGGAAGAACTCATTGGCGTTCACCCGCAGGGCGGCATCGTGCGGACAGGCATAAACACATGAGGGGTCGCGGCTGGGCAACGAGCTGCATAAATCGCAGACAACCGCCTGTTCTGTCACCGTCTTGATTTCCGCTCCCGGCTCGAGCAGCAGTTTTTCCGATTCGGTCAACTCCACCGGATCGTCCAGTTGGTTCATCTGAATGGAGCCGTACGGACATTGATCAGCGCATAAGCTGCAGCCGATGCACCAATCCCGGATTTGGATTTCCCCGTTGTCACCGCGGAGAATGGACCCGACCGGACAACCGATCATGCAAACGGGGTCGAGACACTTCCGGCAGGTCAGCGGAACGAGATATTTGTTAAATCGTGGACCGTCCAGATAGAGCCGGGTGTGGCCGTCATCGTGGGCATTGACGCAGGCTTCGACACACGCCCCGCAGCGGGTGCAGCGGTCGAGGTCGATCAGCATCAACTCCTGTCCCTGAATCAGGCCCAACTGCTCGAAGTTGGGTGCCTGTGTCGGCGAATAAGCGGTCTCCGGCATCGTCCGTTCGCGATGCAGCAGCGAGCGTTTTTGCCGTTGGCTAATCGTCTGTTCGATCCGGGCGTGCAAGTCCAGAGACATGCCCAGCAGTTCGGCGAATTCTCGTTTGCCGATGCGAACCAGTTCCACCCGCGAAGGGACGGCACCGGTCCGCGAATCTGGAATGCGCTGGCTGTAGCCGCTTTCCGGATGGTCGTAGGCAATGCAACTGGCACTGCGCGGTTGATCGAGAAACAACCCCATTTCGCCGATGAACTCTCCTCGGCCGAGATAAGCCAAGTTACGGCGGGGGCCGACGCTGGCGGCACGGTGGGGCATGCCCTCCGGGCAGGCCGTCTCCAGCAACAGACGATGGAACGTGCGCCGTTCGATCTCCGACCAGTTCTCCGGGTCGTTTGGGAAATCGGCGACGGCGGCACGCATTTCTGTGCTGTCGACGACTTCGACCAACTGTTGTTTCGTCTTCCCGAGCTTCATATGCAGCGCAGCGTTGCGGACAAAATCGTTCAGCGCCTGCACGAGCGCCGTTTTGTCTTCGGGACTCGACGCACCGCCGGAGTCCGCCACTCGCGTCAACAGCTCCTCTGGCAGGGATTTGCAGACTTGCTGACAGGCACCCGTTTTGTCGCCTGCGGAATCGTTTAGTTCAAGGCAAAGCTGTTTCCACTGGCCGGCGGCGAATTCTTGATCTCGGATCGTGCATCCGACGTTCTGGACCACTTTGACCAGCCCGCTCCGAATGACGTAGAAACAATCGGACGGATCGAACTCCTCGAAAATGACCGCCCCCGAGTCGAAATCGAGCAGTTCGACCCGGTCTCGCAGTAGCGCGAACTCTTCGTCGGTCAATTCCTGGAACACCGACAACCGGCGGATTTGCGTTTCTAAAACCCGAGACCGGTAGACGTCGTCCATCTTTTTCTTGAACGCCGGATCGCGGTGCAGGTTGTTCAGCACGTTGCGGAGCATTTCGAGCATATAACACTCTTGCTCGGCAATGACGGTGGCCGAACGCGGGGCCCGGTTCATGCAGCTCATTTCACCGAAAATCTCCGCTTCGTGAAGCGGTGCTTTGAGCGTTTTTACGTCGATGTCGGCAGGACCGTCGTTGGGAATGTACTGCGGCCGCGAAACTTTGGGCCCCGTGCCTCTGGCGAACCATCGCCACAGGCGGTGCAGCAGTCCTTTCTTGGATCGGCGTTCGCTCAGATCGACCAACAGATTCGCAGAGGCGACGGCGCGTATCGAATGTCCGGTTTTATCGTCCGCCTCCCCAAGCTGCTGCACGCGCGTCCGCAGTTTGTTGATTTCGATGTAAAGCGTATTTTCGAGCTCGCGAAGATCCGCTTGGTCCAAAAGGCGCAGGTACTGATGACGAACCTCGTGCTCCGTGCCGGCCGTCTTGGCGGTGATCATGGCCCGCGTCTGTTCGAGCTGCCGCTCGCGCAGTTTCAGCACATCTTCGGTTGTCAGAATGTAGTAGGCCGTTGCCCCGGCGTTTCCCTGCGAACACATCACTCGGCCCGGCGTGCAACGGCGCAGGACGGTCGTTCCCGGAAAACGTTCGAACGGCGGGGCTCTCTTCACTTCTTCGAAAATCGAGAGTGCTCTGAGCTCGTCGGTCGTGAGTAACTCGTCGCCTGAACGTAGCTCTTCCGTCACCTCGGCCAGGGCTGCTGGAAGATTCGGTCTGATCGCGGCCATGAGATACCCTCACCGGCCCTGATTAAGTGCCAGGCCGTGCGCACTATTCTTTTATCTCATCCCAAGAGGAAACCGTGCATGCTCGGCTGTCCGCAACCAATTCGAAGCGGTCTCTGCAGCAAACTGGTACCACGGCACCCCAATTCTCACTGGGTCATTCTGACTCCACGGTAATCATCGTTCTGAGAGGAAACAAGTTCACTCGCCTCAGCGGGGCAAACATTCGATGAATCAGGCCGATAACCGCCGCGCCGAGCGGCAAAAACTGCTGTTCTCAGTGTCTGACACATCTGATAGCATCCTGCCATCAACGGCGTCTCCAGTGATCATGATCTTATTGGCCGGTCGTCCCTCGGTCAGACGAGGATCGGTTGCACTTCATGCTCCCCAGGCATCATTTCACATCACCCCACCAGTCCGGGCGGAATTCGACTATTGGATAGGGAGTCCGACCGATGCGTTGTTGCGCGATTCAGTTCGTGTTTGCGGTCTTTTGTGGATTCTTCGGCGTTCTGTCACCCGACGGCCGATCGATTGCCGACGCTCAGCAGTCGAAGGCAGACGAGGCCACGTCGTCGTCAACCGCAATCCCCATCGAAGCACCGACGCCGAAGTACCAACTCAGGTACCGGTTCAAGCCGAATCAGTTGGTCTATTACGACGTCGTGCACAAATCGACCGTCTTCATTAAAACGGAAGGGTCATCTGAGACTACAAAGAACGAATCATCGTCGCGGAAACACTTTCGGGTCGTCTCGGTCGAAGCGGACGGGTCGGGACTTCTGGAACTGAGCATCGACCGCGTGCGGATGAGCGTACAATTTGGTGACAACGATCCCAGCACGTTCGACAGCCAATCCGACGATCCTGTGCCGCAGCCGTTTGTCCAGGTGAAACAATCGGTCGGCGTACCACAGGCCCGGATCAAAGTGGCCCCGAACGGGAGACTCATCAAGGCCCAGCGATTGCACCAAGCGGCGTCGGGAGCCGGACAGCTAAGAGGGATTCCCAAGACCGCCGATGACGACCCAAGCCATAACTTCCTGATCGTTTTTCCGGAACAAGATATTGGTCTCGGCGAAAGCTGGTCGGAGCGGTTGGTGGTGCGGGTGAGGGTCAGTAAATCGTTGCTGCGTCCGGTCACGCTGCTGAAAAAATATGAACTGGTTTCCGTCGAGCAGAACCTCGCAACAATTCGCCTGAAAATGTCCGTGCTGACACCGATCAGAGACACCGGTATCCGGGCCCAGTTAATTCAACGGACGCCCTCAGGAACGATTGTGTTCGACCTAAAACAGGGGTTGATCGTCTCGAAGACTCTCAGCATCGACAAGCGCGAGGTGGGACTTTTCAACGAGAAAAGTTTGATGCACGCTAAGAGCCAGCGGTCTGAAAAGCTCGTCAACCCAGCGACCGTCAACCCAGCGACCGTCGCCGCAAAACCGGCCGCTCCAATCGGTAAACGCGCTGCGACGGAAAAACAGTAGCACCCCGACGCAACCGCTCGTCTGCCCTGCTTCCTCAGGGTGTAATGACCGACGGAACCGTTATGATGGGGCCATGTCGAGCAGACCCATCGAAGTGCGGTCGTCCGATAGCCCCGGAACTCCCGACCGGTGGATGATACTGGCTTTGGTGTCGCTCAATTACTTCGTCCTCTACCTGCACCGCAATCTGCTCAATTACATTCAGCCACCGCTGAAAGCAGATCTGAATCTGATCGACTTCGAGATCGGGATCTTGCGAACGGCGTGGCTGCTGCCGTATTGTCTGGTCCAACTGCGGGTCGGTTACCTCTCTGACCGCTATCGCCGACGAACCGTGCTGCTGTGCAGCCTGCTGGCCAGCGTGGTGGCATTGGGCGGCATGGGTTTTGCGCGAAATTTCGAAGATTTCTTTTATCTGCGAATCCTGCTGGCATTGGGACAATCGGCCAGTGTGCCCGCCATGGCCGGCACGATCGCCGATTGCTTTACAACACGAACCCGATCCAAGGCCGTGGGAATCTACCTGTTCTCCTATAGCTGCGCGTTGGTGGTCGCTGGCAAGTACGGCGGGAAAACCGCCGATATCGAGGTCTGGCACCTGCCGCTGGGCGAACTGGGGCTAGAGAATCTCGATGTGGCCGGTTGGCGAATGGCTCACTTCCTGTTCGCCGGTTTGGGCGGGCTGGCCTTTCTGGTCGTTTGGTTTTTGTTCCGCGAGCCGGAGCGGACCGAGCGACGCTCCGACGTCGGGTTGGGGACCGGCGGCGGAGCGGTCTGGAAAACCGTTTGGTCGGTGTTGCGCGTCCCCACGTTCCTGGTGATCGCCCTGGTCTTCGCCCTGACGAGCATCGTGATCAGCGCCGTTCAGTTTTGGCTGCCAGCCTATTTTCATGACAACGAGCACTTTCGCCTGAGCCTGGAGGAAGCCGGATTCTTCGCCACGTTATGGGTTCAGATCGGTACGGTTGCAGGGCTGCTGGCCGGGGGAATTTGGGCCGATCGATGGGCCAGACGCTTTCTGGCAGGCCGAACCGGTATCCAGCTTATCGGGATGTTGGGGATGGCTCCGACAATCTGGATCATCGGAACCAGTCACTCGCGGCCGTTGCTGGCGACCGCCATGACGATTTTCGGTTTTGGCATCGGCTTGTATCAGTCCAATTTATGGACGACAACTTTCGAAGTCGTCGATCCGGCGGCGCGGTCTACGGCCGTGGGACTGTTGAACCTCGCGGCAGGTGTCCTGGTGTATTCGTGGGTCGATCCGGCCATCGGCTGGATTCGTCACAACGTGGGAGGACTGGGAGTTATTATTTCCAGCATGAGCCTGGTGGTCGGCATTTCGGTGGGACTAATGGTCTTCAACATGATTTTTCTGCTCCCGCGATATTATCGGGGGCCGCTGCGCCACGAACCTGCCGACACGGTGGAGACCAACAGCTAACCTCGCCCAGTGTTTTTGTGTTGTTTGAGTTCTGCTCTCTCCTGATCCGTTCTGGCAAGATTTGTTCTCGTCTGATAGATTAAAAAGAAGGGCCAATCTGCTTGTCTGCCTCAATTCTTAGAATTGCAAAACTGTTCGGTTCGTTTTGACGATCGGTCCATTCCGCTCAGAAGATTTCGCTATGGACGACGAGAAGAAGAAAATCGCGGCCGAGTGCTGGAAAAAAGGTTCTGAAGCGATGGCTAAGGAACAGTGGGACTTCGCCATCGTCATGTTCGGTCAGTCAACCGCCTTGATCCCCAGTAACCTGATGTACCGGCAAACACTTCGCGGGGTCGAATGCAAGAAGTACAACAATAACAAGACCGGCGCGAAGATGGCCGGCATGAAACTCATGGGGACCCGAGCCAAGATCAAAAAGGCCAAAATCAAAAAGGACTGGCAGACGGTCGAACGCGCAGCTGAAGCCGGCCTGGCCGTCAACCCTTGGGACGCTCAACTGAATGCCGATTTGGGGCAAGCCTGCCGGAAACTCGACTTTCAGGAAGTCGCCAAGTTTGCCTACGAATATGCCGTCGCCGGCAATCCCGAAAGCAAGGTCTATAACAGAGCGTTGGCTGAGCTGCTCGAAGAACGCGGTGACTACCTTGAGGCGGTGAAGTGTTGGCAGCGGATTCTCAAGATCGATCCGCTGGACGGCGAGGCGCGCTCGAAGATCATGCAACTGGGAGCCACTTCGGTCATAGACCGTGGTGGTTATGGAGATGCTGAAACTACGCGGGACGTCAAGAAAACAGCCTACGACCTCGATCGCCCGGCCAGAACGTCCGTTCCGGGAGCGGTCGACGGCCCCGGCGTTTCTCTGGAAGCCGACTTGCAGCGGGCCATCCGCAAGGACGAGTCAAACACCGACAACTACCTCAAGTTGGCCGAGTTTTACAAACGCGAAAAACGGCTCTCAGAGGCGGCCGACACGTTGAACACTGCGCTGCAGGTTTCTGGTGGAGATCAAAACATCCGCGAGCTGATGGAAGACATTGAGCTGGATCAAATGCGGAACAACCTGGCTTTGGCTCGGGGAGCGGCTCGCAAGAATGACGAGGACCAGACCGCTTCCAAGAATGTCGCCGCCTTGGCCCAAGAACTGCTGACTCGAGAAATTCGGGTGCTTCAGAGCCGGGTCGAGCGGTATTCACAGGATACCCGCGTCAAGTACGAGTTGGCAAAGCGTCTGATGCGCAAAAAGCAATGGGCCGATTCCATCAAACTTCTACAATCGGCCGCGAACGATCCGCGGCTGGAGTGTGAAGTCGCCATCGCTTTGAGCGATTGTTTCATCAAGGAGAAAAAAACGGCCCTGGCAAAACGCCAGCTCCAACGCGCGGTTGAGAATGAGAAACTCACTCACCACGACCGTCCCGACCTGTTCAAAAAGGCTCACTATGGGCTCGGGCGGCTCTGCGAACAGGACGGTCAACGCGAACAGGCCGAAAACCATTACAACGAAATTCTCGCCGTGGAATACGAGTACCGAGACACGCTCCAGCGGCTTGAAAAACTGCAAGCCGGAGACGGGAACCCTTCCGAAGATCAGTGAATCGCGTGGAATTCACAGGCCCAGGCGATTGCAGACTGGTAATCCTGCAGCCCGGTCTGTACACTTCCTGCTTCGGTGACCGGGTGTGCCTGGACCGATTCACATCAATCGATTTTTTCCCGGAGATGTGTCTCGATCTTGTGGAGCGAGGCCTCGAAGCAGGCCGACCGTCGGTTCAGAAACCCACGAACGAGTTGACAAAACGATGCCGAACACAGCCAGCGCGAAAAAAGACCTACGGCAAAACCAGAAACGTCGTTTACTGAACCGGAGTCAGCGGTCGGCGCTGCGGACAGTGATCAAGAAATTCCGCACCGCTGCAGCCGGCGACGACCCCGACAATGCTCGGGCGGCGTTCCGTCTGGTCGTCAAATGCATCGATCAGGCGGCCGCCAAAGGGCTGATCCACAAGAACACGGCGGCCCGAACAAAGTCGCGGCTCTCGAAGTTGTTGCCGCGTACATCCGCTGCCTCCTCTTGAGTGAGTCGAAGGTTTCGGAACTGCTTGTGCGGCAGGTTCAGAACGCCAGCAATTCCATGAATTCGCTGACCGGTGTGCTCTGAAGCCGGTCGGGGTTACCGCACAATTCGTTCACAACACCGAGCCGTTCCGGCGGAAACCTCGTCGCCAGGTTGTCGCGGAACTTTGCTTCCAGCAGCGGAATCGCTTTCGTCCGTCGCCGCCGATGGCCCAACGGGTACTGCACTTCCACTTTCTCGGTCGGACTTGCGTCCTCAAAAAACACCTGCACGGTGTTGGCGATAGAACGTTTGTCTGGGTTGTGGTAGTCGCGGCTATATTGCGGGTCTTCGACGACTTCCATTTTTTCACGCAGCACGTCGAGACGGGGATCGGAGGCGACCTCGTCACGGTAGTCGTCGGCGGTCAGCCGGCCGAAAATCAGCGAGGCAGCGACCATGTACTGCAAACAGTGATCGCGGTCGGCCGGATTGTGCAGCGGACCGGTCTTGCTGATGATGCGAATGGCCGATTCCTGGGTGTTGATCGCAATCCGCTCGATGCGTTCGATGCGGTCTTTGACCAGGGGATGCAGTTGGAGGGCGCACTCAATGGCCGTCTGGGCGTGAAACTCGGCCGGAAACGAGATTTTGAACAGCACGTTCTCCATCACATACGATCCGAAAGGCTGAAGGATTTTTAATCGCTGCCCGCCGAACGAGACATCAGAGAAGCCCCATTTCGGGGCCGACAGCGGGCTGGGCAGCCCCGGCTCGCCGGCCATGGTCATCAACGCCAACTGCACTCCGCGGGCGGTCGCATCTCCCGCCGCCCACGATTTCCGCGAACCGGTGTTCGGTGCGTGCCGGTACGTCCGCAGACTCTGACCATCTACCCAGGCCTGAGAAAGTGCATCGACGATCTGATTTTTTGTCCCTCCCAGCATTTGCGTGACCACGGCGGTGGTCGCCACTTTGACGAGGATCACGTGATCGAGCCCGACACGGTTGAAACTGTTCTCCAGTGCCAGGACTCCCTGGATCTCGTAAGCCTTAATAGAGGCGGTCAACACGTCGCGAACGGTTAGTGGTGCTTGGTCGACGGCAACATTGCGGCGGCTGAGGAAATCGGCGACGGCGAGAATTCCTCCCAGATTGTCGGACGGATGCCCCCATTCGGCCGCCAGCCAGGTGTCGTTGTAATCGATCCAGCGAATCATCGTCCCGATGTTGAACGCCGCCCGAATCGGATCGAGTTCAAACCGTGTTCCGGGCACACGGGCCCCGTTGGGCACGGTTGTTCCCGGCACGACAGGGCCGAGATGTCTCGTGCATTCCGGATGCTGCAGCGCCAACAGTGCACAGCCGAGACTATCCAACAGGCAGAGCCGGGCGGTCTGGTC
>CAUZTK010000016.1:0-26740 GCA_963582395.1 Planctomycetota bacterium
CTTCTGTAAATTTCGTGAGATTGATTCTAGTTTCATGACAATGGAGTTGTTTACCTTCTCAGGTTTTTCGTTCCCAAGGGTATTCAGAGCAAACCAAAATTCGCCCCACGGTGCTACAAAATGCATCAATTATCTAAGTTGTGTTCGTCAATTCTGAATGTCATCGCCATCCGTTGGCCCTTCGGCGCGGCATCTTTTTACGCCGCCGAAAGCGTTCACAGGATCAACCTAAGCACCACCGGTATGTGGCGGCTAGCCTCTGAAATTTGTGATACCGACAATGAAAACGCCTCGCGCAGGGTTCTAATGTCCCCCCAGTGTCAGTTTCTGGGCTTCAGCCAGCGTTGTAATCCCTTCCATGGCCTTTTGTTTCGCATCTTCGACCAACGGCTGCATGCCAAACAGACGCGCCTGCCGGCGCAGGTTCTGCGTCGGTTCACTTCGAAAAGTCATGTCGCGCAGAGTGGCGTTCATGGTCATCAGCTCGAAGACAGCTTTCCGCCCGCGGTAGCCGGTATGCTGACAACTGTTACACCCCCGCCCCCGCATAAAATTTGCCTGGGCTGCCTCTTCGGGCGAAATGTCGAACAGTTCCAATTCGCCCGGACTCGGTTCATACGGCTCCTTGCATTTGGAGCAAACCACCCGCACCAAACGCTGCGCCATGACCGCCATCACACTGCTGGCCACAAGGAACGGTTGAACACCCATATCGATTAGGCGTGTAATAGAACCGGGCGCATCGTTCGTGTGGAGTGTACTGAATACTAAGTGTCCAGTCAAAGATGCCTGAATTGCCATGTCCGCGGTCTCGATATCTCGAATTTCTCCCACCAGAATCACATTGGGCGCTTGCCGCAACATCGCCCGAATAATGCGGGAGAACGTCAGTCCGATCCTTGATCTGACCTCAACCTGATTGATGCCGGGCAGGTAGTACTCGACCGGATCTTCAGCCGTTATGATCTTTCGATCAGGTCGATTCAGTTCACCCAGTGCACTGTACAAAGTAGTTGTTTTTCCGCTTCCGGTCGGTCCGGTCACGAGAAAAATGCCGTTCGGACGACGAATGATATTCTGAAAGGTTCGATAGTTCTCTTCGCTGAACCCGAGATTGCGAATGCCGATCTTGATGTTTTCACGGTCCAAAATCCGCAGCACGACCGCTTGGCCGTGATTGGTGGGCAAGATGCTGACTCGCATGTCGTAATCAGACTCGCCTACTCGCGTTTTGATCCGACCGTCCTGCGGCCGGCGTTTCTCGGCAATGTCGATGGAGGCCATGATCTTGATGCGGGAAACCAGCGCACCGAGCAGCCGCCGGGGTGGGCTGTCTCGCTCGATGAGCACGCCGTCAATGCGATAGCGAATGCGAACACGGTTCTCGAATGGCTCAATGTGAATATCGCTGGCACGCATGTTCACAGCTTCGGTGATTACGAGGTTCACCAGCCGCACGACCGGTGCGGTTTCATCGCCCTCTTGGGCGTCCCCGCCCTTCAGTTCGGTTTCTGTGAAGTCGATTGCTGTTTCGGTGAATTCCAGCAACATCGAATCGACCGACTCGGTTTCGCTCTGGCCGTAGTGCCGGTTGATGGTGGTCTGAATCGACTCCTTGGTCGAAACTTTCATTTCAATGTCGCGGGCGAGAATGAACCGAAGCTTGTCGACCACGTCCAACGCCAGTGGATCGCTGATCGCCACGACCAACGATTCGCCCTCCAGACCCAGCGGAATGACCGAGTTTTCACGGGCGACCGATTCGGGAACCATCTCGATCACCGACGTGGGAATCTCAATCTCCTTGAGATCGATGAATTCGTAACCGAACTGCTGCGCCTGCGTCTCGCCGATGAGCGATTCGGAGACGTAGCCTAGTTTGACCAGGGCTTCTTCCGGTTTGATGCCCATGCTTGCGGCCATGTCATCGGCCTCGGCAAGCTGATCGGCACTGATGATGCCGTCATCGATCAGTTTTTGAAGCCATTCCGCGGCCATTGATTTCTCTCCGATTCCCCTCGGATTGCCACACGCGATCGAGCGAGTCAAGCCGCTGACCACACCCGACAGACCGCAGGCGATCCGTCCTTCGACCCGTTCTCAGAACAGAAAGCGATTGTCGTAACCGAATTCACATCACCACGAGATGAAAACCTGCGCTGACAAATAGAAAGTCCGCCGTAAGCATTTCCGACGCACGTCTCGTGGCAATCTCCAAACTCGGCACAGGATACGACGTTCCATCAATTCTGATATGACACGACGGACAAGTCAAGGATGCACTCGCCACATCGGTTGGTAAGAGAGGGAGAGAAAGGGTAGGGATGGTATGTGTCAATTGTTGTCGGGCTGCGGTACGATCGGATCGGTTGACGGCTGGTTGAGAAATGAAACTACGCGAAGACAGAGCGACCCCCTTTGGCTACGCCTATAACGCAGAGCAACTTCGATGAGAAAACGTCGTTTTCCAGACAGTGGTTTTGTGGCGATACAGTTGATCGTGGCGGCCGCATTCGCCGGCTCGCTGAACGCCGTCTCCGTCGACACTCGAAACCAGATTCAGAAAATGGTGACCGGCCGGCCAACCTTGCCCCCTGTGCACATTGAATACGAGCAGCCGTTGCGGGTCGAGCCGCTTTACGACGACCCGGACGTGGTCAGCGATGCAGAGCTGGCGGCGGTGCTGGAGAAGATTCGTCCGAAGTTTCCACCCGAGCAGTTAAAACCGAACCACGTGGAACACGCGCTGCGGACTTGGGGCATCGACGCCACGTTTGGCGATCCACAGGTGATGTCGGGAGTTCAAATGCGAGATTTCCTGATCGACCACAGTCGATACGTCAAGTCGTGGGGCGGTGATGCCCAGCCGTTGCTACAGGTTCGGCCGCAGGGTCTCGCCGTTCGCTGGGGACGCCAGAACGGAGCCTCGGTGCATCACGATCACCTGTTGGCGAGCCTGACCGAGGCGGGAATTCCGCTCAGTCAACCGGTTTATGCACCGGGTCGGCATCGGATGACCTTCAACGACATGCTGCAGGAAGCGCTGCGGGACGTTCGGCTTGACGAACGCGAAACCGAATGGTCGACGATGGCGTTCGGACTGTGGCTGCCACCCCGATGTAACTGGACAACCTTCGATGGGCGCCGGATGTCGTTCAACCTTCTGGCCCGCCGATTGTTACGCGGTCACAAGCGGCACGGAGTCTGCAGCGGCACTCACCGTGTTTATTCTCTGGTGCTACTCGTCCGGCTCGACGAGATGACCCGCGTGAGCGGCAGCCCGAATGCAGGCGACGGCCTGCTCTCCCGGGCGGTGCTCGACGAGGTTTTCAACTACTTGGAAATGATCCGGGATTTGATCAGCGTCTCACAATTTCAGGACGGACATTGGCCGTCGAACTGGTACGAGGGGGCGGATGCCGTGATAGCACCCACCGACGACGAGGAGTACCGGAAGGTGATCGCCACCGGACATCATTTGGAATGGCTTGCCATTGCGCCGCCGAAACTGCATCCGTCGCGTGAACAGATCCGCAGAGCGGCCGATTGGCTCATCGAGACGACGATCGGCCAGTCGGACGAGTTGCTGTTGGAGAGTTACACCTTTTACAGTCACGTGGGCAATGCGCTGGCCTTGTGGCGTGGCACCCGACCAGCCGACTTCTGGCGCGAGTGGCAAAGCCGTCGTCCCATCCGACCGGAGTAACCCTAACTCAAGTCACGCACAAAGGGCTGCTGCCAGTGGCTTCAGTCCGGTGGGTCACGCACCAGCTTTGACGAAGTTCGGGCTCAGTGGGTGCCGTCGCTTTCCTTTCAGCTCAGCAAGCAGGCCGGGACAACGCCGTGTGAGCGGTCTTTATTCCATGAAAAAGTCGGTTGGGCCCTTGACGGTGTAATAGGGGTACTGCACAACGGCGCCGGGCTGGTTGGCCGGGGGATAATGGTAGCCCTTGCCGGCACCTGCCTGGTTGTTTCCGTGTGAGAAAACGTGGTGCATCGGCATGGCTAGCAGATTATGTTGTCCGGCGGCGGAGTTGCACCCAGGGCAGCCGTGACCATCAAGGTGGGAATGAGAGACTGTTTGTCCGGGCACCGCCGTGAATGTGGCCAATTCTGCCGGATTCTGTCCGCGGACGATTCCCGGACTACTGCCGCAGCCCGTCAAAAACGGCCAAAGCATGCAAGCTGCGATTCCCCATGCCAATTTCGCGTTCATTTTATCACCATCCTTCCTGAATTCGAGTCCGTGTCTTCGCCGGGTGGGCGCGAATGGGATGAGAGCTGAGATCATCGCCCCATCATTCTTATCGGCAGCCGAGTTGGTAAAAAACGAACGATCCTTGCGAAAGGTGCGAGCCGTGCGACAAGGAGAATCCTTCGAGCTTGCAGAATTGATATAATCAGTATAAATTACCATCCGATGGGTTGGCTAACGGTGGATCGACGGAAGACGAGAACTCTATGAGCGCCAATTAGAATCCAGTGGTTCTCTGAAGTTCCTGGGTTCGCCACGTGTTGTGTTAAGCGCTGTAAGAACATGTGAGCCAACGGCTTCAGAGCTGTCAGTTGCACGCAAAGGAGTGTGCCGAGTGTTTGTCGCTGCCTCGACCTATTGCTTCGCCGACAAAAGCTTCGAAGAAGCGTGCCAGCAACTCGTCGATTTGGAATACGATAAGGTTGAACTCTGGTTCAGCGAAGGCAGCGAACATCTGAAACCCCAGGAAGTAGCCGCCGACCCGGAACGGTTTGCCGTCGGTTACCGGGAAACCACACGCCTGACACCCATTGCCCTGTGTCTGGAGGAAAACGTCGACCTCGGGACGTTACGAGGCCTCACGAAAGTTGCCAAGCTGCTGCGGGTCACACAGGTGACCATTCCCGCCTCGCCGATCGGAACGCCCTTTAACACCGAAATCGATCGACTTCGCGAGTTTCTGGCCGTCACCAGCGAGGATGGCGTGCGGCTCTCCATCAAGACAAAAACCGGTCACCTAACCGAGGACCCGCACACTGCCGTCGAGTTGTGTCAATCGGTGGACGGGCTGGGTTTGACACTCGATCCCAGCTATTACATCTGCGGTCCGAATCGAGGGCGCGATTTCGATCAAGTGTTCCCATTCGTCTACCACGTTCATCTGCGCGACAGCACCGCCGAGCAACTGCAAGTCCAGGTGGGTCTGGGAGACGTGGAATACAGCCGCCTGATCAACCAGTTGTGTCACGAAGAGTACAACCTTGCGCTTTCGGTCGAACTTCTGCCGTCACAGGATGTGCAGAGTGACCGCCTGTTGGAAATGCGCAAGCTGCGAATGTTGCTCGATTCGCTGCTGTAGCGACGGCTTAGGGCCAGCTCTGTGTTTGGACCGGCCCCAAGGGTGATAGGTATTCGGACACATGGTTAACAGGCACTGTTGCTGCCTTCAATGGGGTTGTCCCCTTGACCTTTCTGGTTCGCAAGTCAAGTAGACATCTGAGGTTTTTCGTCAAGCGTTTTTGAGGAATTTTATCAGCGGACTGTTCCTTAGAGCACCCAACTGAATGATATTTGTCCCTTTAAGCGACCGGTCACCGGATATTTGTTCCTCTTTGCCGTTCATGCTTGCGTCGTTGTGAATCTCACGTATGCTGAAAGACGCTAGGTGGCATGTGATCAGAGGATTCGTGCGATTTAGCGAAGTGGATCAACATAGTATACTGCGACGATTCTGCAACGAATCTCGCGGCTGCTTTTCGTGACGACGGAACCGGTTTGTCGGCTGCACCGCAAGTGCTCTTGTGGCGTGCCAGGTCGGTGCCCAACGGTAGGCCGTATGGACGTTTTGCCGGGCGGTTACCACGTCAACGCCGCGACATGGTTTTACCTGTCGCTGTTGTTGGTTGTTGCGGTCTTCTTCCGCTTCGGCCGGATCTGGTCATTGCGCAACCTGGACCTGGTTCTGTTGCTGTGCATCTCTCCCGGCCTGCTCATGGTCGAGGAAAAGATGCCGTATGGATACGTCTGGCTGTTCTCGGTCACAGGACTGTTGCTGCTGCGGCTGTTCTGTGACGGATGGTTCCAGCGGCGTCCGCGAATGGAACAGAACTTGAACCCACCCGGCCTGGCTTTTCTTTGCGTCGCTGCCTTTGCGTTTCTGACGGCTCAGGTGATCACAAACACTCTTCCCAATTCCACGGTCAAAATGGTCGACCGGGCGGAAGAGTTGCTGAAGGGCAAAGCAGCCCTGAACGTGGACAGCACTGAAGCTTCGGCGGATGAAGCCGATGCGCGACCGGGCCCGGCAGCGTCGGTGCTGGCGGCAGTGGTGCTTAAGGTGGCCCAGTTTGCCATTGTCGATGACGGAACCGGCAGCCGGAATGCGGTAGCTTTCGCTGATTGGGCTGGGCGGATTAGCGCTATTGTGGCGCATTTGGCGGTGATTCTGGCTTTGATCGTGTTGGCTCACCGGCATTTCGGCGACTATCGGCTCGGCCTGGCGATGGCGACTTTGTATCTCCTCATGCCCTGCACGTCGTACGACGTCGGGAAGGTCAACCACGTTTTGCCGGCGGCCTTCATTGTATGGGCTGTTGTTGCCTACCGTCATCCATTTCTCGCAGGCGGGCTGATGGGGCTCTCATGCGGCACGCTCTTTTTCCCTGTTTTTCTGTTGCCGTTATGGATTCGATTTTACGGTCGTCGGGGTGCCTTGAAATTCGGGAGTGCTCTGGTGGTCGTGGTCGCCTTTCTGCTGGGAAGTCTCGCATTAATGGCGGAGAACACCGAATCGTTCCGCTATCAGATCTCCAGTTTCGTCGACTGGAACGCATTGACCATCGAAGGCGACGAAGAAGGAGGTTTCTGGAACGGCGCCAACTCCCAATATCGGATTCCCGTTCACGCCGCCTTTCTGGTGATGCTCTGCTGGCTGACCATCTGGCCGCGACGCCAAAACCTGGAACATTTGATGGCACATTGCACCGCCATCGTCGTGGGGATCCAATTCTGGTACCCACGTCACGGAGGCGAATTCATTTTGTGGTACCTGCCGTTATTGCTGATGGTCATATTCCGACCACGGTTGGCCCAACTCTTGCCACCTGACCACCCGCACGAGGAACACGAAACGAAGAGCGTTCCGAATCGGAAAGGTCGTGAATCGGCGCCCACAGGAACGCCGGACGGGCGTCTGTTTCGCTGAGGATTTCGTTTTGCAGCTTCTCGACTCAGACAACAGAACAGATTGTCTGGGCTATCCCAATGGCTCTATATTTTCCTGGATGTTGCTTTAACTCGGGCCAGAAATTGCGCGCTTAAGCAATTCAGGGAGAATTGACAAAACAAGTAAAAATCGCAGCCAATGCATCAATGGCGAAGACTGAGAAGATTGCACAAAATAGAATGATCCGATTTTCGCCGTTTCATCCCTCAAGGCGCGCCCTTTAACAACGGAACGCGACACAGTTTACCCCTTAAAAGCCGGCCCGCTGCGGGGCTGCGTTGACACATTTCCGTGTCGCGATTACAGTCTATGCCGCGTCGGCACAAGTTGACAAGTGAGGTTGACTGAAAGACTGGTGCGGTTTCCGTTGGTGTTGTCTTGTGTAGTTGTCAGGGAGGACAGCGGTGACAACAAGGGATTTCCTCGTGCTAGCTTTGACGACGCTGTCAGGGGTTGTGATTGCAGGTTGCCGACGATCCGCCCTCGTCTCGCAGACCCCGTCGATTGCGCGCACGCCACAGAGGGTCGTCCCCGATTTGACATGGATGACGTCGACACCGTTAGGTCGTTTCAATCCACCCGTGCAGGAGCGGCCACCAGCGCTGCAGATTCCCGGCAAGACCACCAATTCGTGGAAGCCGCAAGCGACCGAACGCCAGTGGACATCGATTGTGATTCATCATACGGCCACCTCGCGGGGCAGTGTCGAGAGCATTCATCAGTCACACCTGAACCGCCGCGACACCAACGGCAATCGGTGGAAGGGTATCGGTTATCACTTCGTCATCGGGAACGGCAACGGCATGTCCGATGGAGAAGTTGAACCAACATTCCGCTGGCGAGAGCAGTTGCACGGTGCCCATGCGGGGGTTGCTCGGTATAATCAGCAGGGGATCGGTATTGTATTGGTCGGCAACTTCGAGGAAGTTCCTCCCACGTCGGCACAGCTAGCCGCCGTTAAACGACTGGTTGCCACGCTCAAGGAGGCCTACGGTATTTCCGCCGAAAACGTCGTCGGCCATTCCGACATCAAGGCCACGGCCTGTCCGGGCCGCTATTTCCCGATGGTGCAAGTCAGTCGAAGCCCGAGTCCCGCAGGATTTTCAGGACGACGGTTGGGGCGGAACAACACAACATTAGCTGAGCTACAAAGGAATCCAACACCATGACACGCCGTTTTGCTCCGGGATTTTGGTCGAATCGCAGCGCCATTGCGAATGGCTTACCTCTCGATCTTTCGGGATTCGACAGCGATGCGAATGCCAGCAACGATCGACCGCCCGCCGGTCGATCCCCAACGTCCCTGCGGAATTGGCGGCAGATGTCGTCCGTGCACGACGCAGCCGATTCGACCTCTCGACCGATTTGTGTCTATGTGCCGCACAACTACGAGCCGAACTATTCCTATCCACTCATCGTCTGGCTTCACGGGGCAGGTGGTAACGAACACGAATTGCTCTCGTTGATGCCAGCCATCAGCGACCGGAACTATTTGGGGCTCTCGTTTCGGGGAACGTTAACCGCTGCCGACCTGATTCCGGGTGGTTATCGCTGGGCGCATGCGGAAGCGGACGTAGTCGCTTTCGAAGAGGAACTGCAGGCGACTGTTCGCCAACTCCGTCAGACGTACCACATTCACAGCGAGCGGATCATTCTGGTGGGATTTGACGACGGGGCCAGCATGGCGCTGCAATTGATGCTGCGCCGGCCGGAGTGGTTCGGTGGTGCCGTTAGCCTGGCAGGCCGTTTTCCGAAAATGAAAAACGCTCTGGAGCGTTTCCGAGACTTGCAAGGCAAGCGAGTTTTGATCGGCGGCGGAACCCGCGACCGTGTCTCGTCGGTAGAGACCGTCGTGCGATCTGCCCGGTTGCTGCACGCCGCCGGGATCGATGTCTCGACCCGAATCGTCGATGCCGGTCACGAAGTGACCACCACGATGCTCAGTCAGATCAATTACTGGGTGATGGAAGGAATCGGTGCATCCGTGTAATCCCAATACCATGGGATGAAGCGTCACGTCAGAAGGGGAGACAGAGAGAGGGCGTGAAGAATATGTAGTTTTCTCCCCCTCTCCCCTGCTCCACGTCTTCCCCTCAACCTCTGGGCAGCCTCACAGAGAACCATTTCCGCTGCACTCCCTGTCTGGTTCCGGCTCCGCTTGGTTGGGCCTGTTTGAAGCATTGAGATCACGCGTCAAGCAACTCAGTCAATTGCAGCAGATTCGAGATCGCGGCGCTATCGCTTTGGCCGTGGCGCGCTAGCTGCAGCGCGTTGATGCCGGCGGCCTGGCCCCCTTGAACGTCGTTGACGGAATCGTCACCGACGAGCAAGATTTCGTCCGCGTCGCAACCGGCGGCTCGGATGAGAGATTCAAAGAAATGCCGGCTCGGCTTCCGGTAGCCGACTTGCGAGGAAATCACGCGCAACTGGAGCGGCTCCAACTCGGGCAGTCCGTCGCAAATGGCGTGCAGACGCTGGTCGAAATTCGAAGCCACCGCGAGCTGGTATCCGGCGTCTCTAAGACTCGTCAGAGTACCGGTCACATCGGAATAACATCTCCAGGAGGCGGGGCGAGCGAAGTGCTTGAACAGTTCCTCAAAGCAGCCCTCGTCATCGGCGACGTCGTCGATGACGTTGGCGACGATCTTCTTCCAGCGGTTTCGCTCCTGCGCTTCGCTGGTCGACAGTCGGTCGCTCCGCTGCCAGCTTTCGGGACCGGCGGTCTCCCGGGCTTCGGACCGCTGAAATTCCGCGGTGAACCGCGCGGCAATTTCGTCTTCCGTCAAACGGGAACCGTGCCGCAGAGCAACGCGATGGTATGCCGTCTTGACCGGTGGCTCGGCATCAATCAACGTCCCAACCGCATCGAATGCGATCCAGCAGATGTTTTCCCCAGAACCAGGCCGATGCGCGAGTTCAGCTTTGGCAACCACCCGTTTCACTCCCGGTGTTTAATACGACAGCCTCAACCCGACGGAGCCGGAACCAAACAGGGAATGTCACAAAGATGATTCTGGTTAAGCTGCCAAGAGATTGATGGAGAGAGGGAGAAAGAGAAAATTCTTTGCATCTCCCCATCTCTCCCTCTTGGATGCGAATTTTTCCTGATGTCCTTGGAAATTTTCGTGACTATCTCGCGCAAGATTTCAGTAAAAAGGTACTCACTCGTCAATACCTGTCATCGGAAACGACGACTTCTGGCGACTCATCCGAATGCAGAGAGTGCTGCCGAACTATTCGATCTTCCAATGCTCCTCGCGAAGCGTGACGCGGCGGAGGGCCTGCGGGTCGATCTGCACCCCCAGACCGGACCCCGTCAATGCCGGCGCGAAACCACCACGGCCGAACGTAACGTCTTCGAACGTCAGTCGCTCCCGAACCAGATGACGATCGTAACTGCCTTCCAGAGAACACAGGCCAGCCACCGAACAGGCAAAATGCCTTCCGGCGGCCGAGAGAATGCCTGTCTCCCCAACCTGGCAACCCAACTGATATCCCAGCCCCGCTTTGTGAGCCAGAGCCGCCAATCGCAGCGAGTTAACGAAACCGCCGCATTTCGACAGCCGGATGTTGAACAAGTCGCAAGTCCCTCGTTCGATGGCTCGCTGCGCGTCGTCCAGGCTGCACAACGATTCGTCAAGCATTATCGGAATTGTAATCCGCTCGCGGATTTTGGCCAGACCGTCGACCTCCGCGTGCGGGACCGGTTGCTCGATCGCGGTGATTGAGAACGGCCGCAACGGCTCGAGCTTCGACTCCAGGTTGCGACAACTCCACGCCTCGTTGGCATCGAGCCGCAAATCGACCCGGTCGCCGACGATCCCGCGGATCCGCCTGAGCGCATCCTCATCATCCACGCCTTCAACCCCGACTTTCACTTTGCATTGACCGAACCCGTACAGACGGACCTTCCAAGCACTCACCCATTGTCGAAACGGGCCGGACGACGTAATGGCTGCACTGTAGCAGACTCGCTCGCGCGATTCGCGGATTCCGGCGGCTTCAGGAACCAGTCGCGTCACTTCAGAGAGGGGAAGTTCATGCAGCCGGGCCACGGAATCCAACACGCTTAACTCCACCGCGCAGCAAATCGAGTTGCCGAAACAATCGCGGCGATCATCTGGCCCAGTTGCCGGCGCAATCTGGTTGCAAAGCTGTATCGCCTCTGACAGACTGCCCAGAGGTGATCCGAGTTGCGATTTCAAATCGGTCGTGCGAAGCTGATCGAGTGTGGTTTGAATTGTTTCGCCGGTCACGTAGGGCCGCGGCAGCGCTTCGCCCCAGCCTTCCGTCCCGTCGTCGAGCCGACAACGGACAATCAGGGAATCGTTCTCTCTTCGTGTGTAAGAGGCGTGCCGGATCGTCCGCCGAAGCGGGATGCGGACATGAAAGGCGGTAATTTCTCTGACACGCATCGCTGATCGGCGAGAAATCGCGACCGCCCTGTCGGTGATTTGTGCCAACGAATCCCGCTGCACTCTCCACAAACTGCTACCGAGCCGTCACAGGGGTTTTGTTGCCGGCGACGCCGGCTTACGAGACAATGGCCAGCATGTCCGACTCGCTCATGACCAGCAGCTCTTCCCCGTCAATGTTGACTTCCGTTCCAGCATAGCTGGAAAACAGGACGCGGTCCCCCTCACTCACCTGCAGTTCGGCGCGGCTGCCATCTACGAGCACCGCCCCGTCACCGACGCTGAGGATCCGGCCTTCCGCCGGTTTCTCGCGGGCCGCGTCGGGCAGCACAATCCCTCCGGCAGTTGTTTCTTCGGCGTCAATCCGCTTGACGACGACCTTGTCTCCAATCGGTGTCAGTTTCATGGTGCTCGAACTCCAAACTTCAGCCCGCAGGCAGCGGTCGAAAAAACAATCTCGGTAAAACGTTGTTGCTCGTTTCTGAATCCTAACACTGTAATCGACGTGAGTCGGAAAGGCTAGTGAATACGAGTGATTGATGAGGAGCAGTGTATACGTCTCGAAAGTTGGTGGGAAATTGGGGAGATGATCTGTGCGGGCGAGACGTCAAAGAAATTCGATGGGTGATTCCAAGGAAGGCCGTCATGGACGAGACCCTTTTGACACCTGAACAGGAAGCGGAAGCTCAGCAGATCACGCCGTTGTTCTTCACAGTGGGCCGCCATCGCCGTCAGCCACCCTTCGATTCGTTCCTCGAAGCGACGGATAATGACGAGGCCGTTTTCTGGATTTTCTGGTTCCGGGTTGGCATACTGGAAGCCGTTGTTGAGAGCTGCCTTTCACGAGGCGTCCGTGTTGATTTCGTCGCAAGTGCCTACACCAGAATCGGCAGCACGTCCGACGGGCGTTCTCTTGACCAGATCACGCGCATTTGGCAAAACTCCGTGTCGATGAATTAATCGTTAGGTGGCCTCAGCGGACGTTTCTAGAAATTTTCAACCGCATATCAATACCGGATAGCAACCTACCGAAATGCGCAAGATTCTCGAAATTTTTCTCGTCATTTCTCTGCTTCCACTGTTGGTTCCGCTTGTGCTATTCCACGTCGCGACGAGGTTGCTACATGGTGTTGCGCTGAATGTGCTCGTTTGGGTGTGTTGGTGTACTCGCGGCACACATTTCCTGCTGGTCTATTCAGACAGCCCCGTTTGGCACGACTACATGGAGGAAAACATCATACCGCGATTGCCCAACTCCACAATTATTCTGAACTGGTCACAACATCGAACGTGGCGGTGGTATTCGTTGCCGGTCATGGTAGTCCGATACTTCGGTGGTACACGTGAATTCAATCCGATGGTCGTCGCCTTCCTTCCGTTTAGGTGGGCAAAGACGTTCCGTTTTTGGCAAGCGTTCAAGGACTATAAACACGATAACAGGCGAACGCTGGAATGCGACATGTTCGCGTACTTGGCACAGACCCGCCGTGTGCCATGCTCACCGCGAAGCGGGGTGAGCATGGCAGGCGGTGAAATGATTTTCGGTTTGGCGAGGGCCGTGCGAAATAGAATCCCGATCGGGCGGCTGGGTCAAAGCGAAAGCGATGGCTCAGACCCAAACATCCGGGTCTTCTCGCTGGTCAGACCCGGCCGGCCGCAGGCATGCTCACCCGCCTGCGGCTTGAGAGTATGACACCCGGCGGTAGTCAACCTGAAACTTGTTGAGAGGGGAGATCCTAATGAGTCGTCGATTGATTGTGTGTTTTCCCCACGTTCCCAAGCTCCGGATTGGGAACGTGGTGCCAGGAAGCTCTGCTTCCTGTAACGTGAAGCGGAGCTTCGCGAAAATGGGTTCCCAATCCGGAGCTTGGGAACCAGGAATGAATCAATTTTTATGCTGAAAACGGCAATTTTCCGTGGACGTGACTGAGCCATCCAAGCGTTTCCAATTGCTGGGGTTGTGTGTTTTCTGGTGTGTTTTCACGGTCTATTGCATCGGATGCATATGGATCGTCGCGATGTTTGTGCGTCCGTTTGTCATGTTCACGCACTATCCTTTCGGCAGCTATGAGTCGCTTGTGTGTTACGAACGTGTCCGGCCCGTCGGCAAAACAACGTCTTGGACGCGCCTGGCCGGAATCTGTTGATGCAAACGCTGTCGAGTCTGTCGATTACAAAAGCCACTCGTCACGGGACAGCTCTTCCACTTGGTATCGCATAAGGTTGAAACAGACTGAAGCCGTATCATGGATGGATGAAGTCCACTCACACGAAGAAGGATGGGCAAGAAAACTGGCGACCATGGACTACGCGCCCGAGGGCGTCCATCGTAGCCTTGCTGGACCACCATCGCTTCACAAGCAAACTGGTACAACTCCTGCGTGGTGGCCTCCTCCCTCAATCGACTTCAGGGAGACCGAAGTCATGGTCTGGTACGTCGATGGACACAGTGGCACCAGACGGGCTACCTATTCGGCGTTTGATGACGCGAAAGGCGTACTCTGAATTTATCGCTATACTTGCCAACATGACATACTATGGCAACGTGGCCAACTTCCCGACGGTCAACGGATAGACATCACGAAAAATCAGTCGAGTAGTAGGTCTGCACCCGGCGTCAGTCAACCTGAAACTTGTCGAGAGGGGAGATCACCATGAGTCGCCGATTGATTGTGTGTTTGGCGGTTGCGGGAGTTTGCCTCGTGGAAGGTGCGGCCGACGTTCGTGCCGCTGCAACGTTGACGCCGACTAAGGCCAAAGCCGCTCTGCGACAAGCGGTTTGCTTCTTTCAGACAAAAGTTTCCGCCAGCGGTGGGTACCTGTGGCGGTACAGTGCCGACCTGTCGCTGCAGGAAGGTGAAAGAACGGGAAGCGCCACCACAGCCTGGGTTCAACCTCCGGGAACGCCGACGGTCGGCGACGCTTTGCTTGAGGCCTACCATCTGACCGGCGAGAAGCTCTACCTCGAAGCCGCCCGCCAAACCGCCTCGGCGCTGGTTGCCGGTCAATTGCAATCGGGCGGATGGGACTACCGGATCGAGTTCGATCCCAAAGACCGCCGGCGATACGCCTATCGATCCGACGGTCGCCGGACCGGCCGAAACATGACCACACTGGACGACGACACGACGCAATCGGCCATCCGATTTCTGATGCGTGTCGACCAGACGTTGAAGTTCAAAGACCGAGAGATTCACGACGCGGTGGAGTTTGCCCTCGAGTCGTTGCTGAGGGCGCAGTATCCGAACGGTGCCTGGCCGCAGCGGTACAGCCGGTTTCTCGACCCCGGCCAATTTCCGGTTAAAAGGGCCGCGTACCCCGACAGTTGGTCGCGGACGTATCCACAGCAGGACTACCGCGGCCATTACACCTTTAATGACGACACGATTGCCGATCTGATCGACATGATGTTCCTCGCTGCGGAATTCTACAATGATGATCGCTATCGCACGGCCGGGGAGAGGGGGGGCGACTTTATGCTGCTGGCCCAAATGCCCGAACCGCAACCGGGCTGGGCGCAGCAGTACGACCTCGACATGCGCCCCGCCTGGGCCCGTAAATTCGAGCCGCCCGCGGTCAGCGGCGGAGAATCTCAGGGTGTCATGCGCACCCTGTTGAATCTATATCGCCGAACCGGAAAGAAAAAGTACCTCGAACCGATCCCCCGGGCGCTGACTTACTACCGGAAGTCTCTGTTGCCCGACGGCCGGCTGGCCCGTTTTTACGAGTTGAAGACGAATCGTCCGCTGTATTTCGTCAAGGACACCTACGAACTGACTTACAGCAGCGACAACATGCCGACTCATTACGGCTTCATTGTCGGATCGAAACTCGACTCGATCGAGGCCGAATCCAGGCAACTGCTGAGGACCGGCCCGGCCAAGCTGAACCCGCCGCATAAAACGCCGGTCTACCTCATGTCGCGGCAATTGGCTTCCCGTGCCCAAGCGGTCGTCGATGCCCTGGATGAGCGGGGTGCGTGGGTCGAAGAGGGCCGTCTGAGAACCGCCGGCACGGTGGACCGAATCATTGACTGCCGGACGTTCGTCAACAACGTCGGCATTCTGAGCCGGTTCATCGCCGCCAGCCAATGAGCGGAATTGATTTCAGGGCAGCGGCTGCATCTCGCCCGCCTGGAAGCCTACCCCAGATTTGCATCGTCTGCGACAAACGCTTCCGCCAAGGCGAAGACGCAAGAGCTGCGATCTTCGCCGCCGATGCTCTGCCGCCAGAGGTCGTGACGATAGGGTGATCCCTCGACCTGTTGGCCATTCAACTTGATCTGGGCGGAATTCGCGAAATATAAAATGTTGAACACCGCGCGTCGGCGGTAGATTGCAGGATCGGGACGCAGCGCCGTTACGGGTGGCTGAAGGTTGCTCCAGACGGCGTCAATCGAGTTGTCTGGTGCGCGGATTCTCCAGCCGGGCGAGTCGCGCAAGTCTCCGCTTTGCACAAACTCCGCCTCGACGACGGGAGGCATCTCGGAACCGGTCTGTGCCAACCGCTCTGCGAGCCACAGCCGGCCGACATATTCGGCCAAGTTCGAGTTATCTGTGCAGATGGCGTTGTAGCGCTGCGAAGGCAACGACACCAGGGCGACATGGCCCGTGCCAGCCGGGCTGTAGTGCGTGTGGTAAAGGTGAACGACCGCGCAGTCGGCATCGTCGTTCGGACGCCGCAGCCGCAGAATCCAATGTTCGCCTACCCAACGAACAGTTGCGTTGATCACAAGCGCTTCAGTCATGGGCCGATTCGTCAAACGGATTCTGATCCGGAAACACTGGATTGAGATCGACCAATTCTGGTCCGTTACTCTGCCTGCGCGTCAAGGATTGGCCCGAGGATTACGGCGAAGGCGTTCGCCTGTCGCATAAAACCCAGATCGGTTGGATGTGAGCTGTCAACGGTGCCTTCGTTGTCATCGCCCAAAAGTTGCTCACCCTTCAGATAGTACAGGTGCTTTTCACCGGCGGCCTTCAATTCTTCATAGACTTTGCGCAGCGCCGCGCGGCTACTACGGTTTCGTTCCCGTTTGGCGGTCACGAGAAATGAATCGGCGTAGCTGCGGTCTTCGACGAGCAGTATGGGTGTTTGGGGATGTGCTTTGCGGAGGATTTGCAGGCATGGCTTGGTACGGGCCAGCACATCCTGGGCTGAGATATTCGGAAGACAGTCGATAACGTACACGGCTGCGTCCAACTCGGCCATGAGCTCGGCGACCTCGGGCTCCATTCTTCCATTACCAGAAAAGCCGAGATTGATGACTGGCCGATCGAAGCGGCGACCCAGGATGGCCGTGTGCACCATGCCCGGTCTCGAAGCGCAAGCGCCATGCGTAATTGAGGTGCCGTAGAACACGATCGGTTTTCGGTGACTCTCTGGTCGTGACGGCGCAGCAGCCAAGGTCTTCCCCTGCGGAATCCCGATCTCTACCGACGAGACGCCGTTATAAAGCGGCATGTACAACAGATATGTCCGCTGGCCTTCAGGAATCCCAGCGATCAGCGTGACGGTGTTGGTCTGCTTCGTCGGAGCAGCGCAGGCGAGCCAGCGCCATTGGCGCTGACGACCGCGCACGTAGAGATCGAGCCCGCTGACGCCGGTGGCAGCCATGTGCGGCATGGCCAAGCGGGCGGAAGTGAGCGTCCAACGGGCGTGGATTGTGGAGGCGTCGGTGACAAACCGTACCACGATTCCGGCCGAATGCCGGCTCAGGTTCCAAACCGCTGAACGGACTTTTCCCTCGGCCCGGGCCGGGAGCCGGTCGTAATCGGATTTAGTTTCCGTCCAGCCTTGCCCCTCGATTGGCAGAAGTTGGATATCGTACCACAGTCTGGAGTCTGTCGGGTCTGATTTGGCCTGACTCGTGTCAAGCGGTTTAAGTTCGTCCGGCTTGGCGACCGGAGCAACGAGCAAAAATAATAACAGGGCGAGCGACGTGATACGGGCAATGGCTATCACAAAATCCTCTCTGAATTACGATCGTGGGTGAGAACAATCATCCCATTCCCTGTTTGTTGGAAGTGGAAGGGTTCAGTGTCGTTCATTCTAATTCAATCGCATCCACCAGCTCTGTTGGTGAGATCAGGGCTTAGTCCCTTGAAGTTGCACCTCGACAGGCAGGTTTCGTCGATCCATTTGGCCCGCGATGCCGCAAGCGGAAACTCGGCCTGCTTAGGCGAGAGCGCCGGTCCTGTTTACTCGGCTGGAAAGCGATTGCGGAACAGTTCGCGTTGTGATGATAGGCAGCGGCGACTGGAGTGTAGCCCTTGCAGTTCCAGCACGGGATAGTCCGTCTGGTCATCCGATGCCGACTTGCAAACGGGCGCGCGTTCGAACTCGACGAGCGCGCGGGCTGCGATATTGAGTACCTGGTCATCGCGATTCGGTTCAAACATTGAACGTCCTTTCTGATACCGCTCCCGAGACATCGTCCCTCAACAGAAACCCGACTCTAGGCAGCATAGCAGCGAGTCACGTCACGGCTGCCGGTCGGCAGTGTGGCTCCGCCCATTGTAATCCGCATGACGGCTGGATAGCAAAGAAATTTCCAGGCGCAACGGCGTTGGACGTGGAGCGAGTACATTCGGACTGTCTGCTTTGGTGTGGGATCCGGCGTCATGGTTCGCTGCCGGCTCATGCACCAAACAACTCCCAGACACGACGGCCGAAGATCAGCCCGATTGTGAGCAACCCTCCAATGATTGTGACGAAGACGGCTGCAGTGCCAATTCTTAAGTCGTTCAACAACGGCGCCGTGGAGTGCCGATCGACGTGTTTGCCGATCACAAGTAGAACTTTGTTAAAAATTTCGGCGGTCACAACCACAGTGAGTGACAGAATGAGGGCGGTCCATTCGATCGGCGAGATGTTGAGGACCACGGCGGTCACCAGAATCACGCTGCCGGAAAAGAAGTGCAGGAACAATGTGCTGTCGTCGCGGAAGTCCCGCGTGACGCCCCGCTCCGCTTCGACAAGCCTCTGTCTCCAGGCGGGCCGGCGGCGCCGCCGAGTCGAGAATTTTTCGGCCCGTCGATGCGGCTTAAGTTGTGTGGTCATCGTTTCAATCACCTCTGTTGGTCGGCCGTCCCATTCAACAGGGCCCCCAGCCTGTTTGGGGATGAATTGACGAAGGGAGAAAATCGCGGCTCGATCGAGAGTGCGATTCCGGCGTTGTCCTTGCTTTCATCGTAGTTGATGCCGAAGTGAATCAGAAAATCGGACCCCACACGCGTAATGATCGCTGACTGCCCCAAGTTGCGCTCCTCGCCGATGTCATACGCCGTATAAAATGTCGAGACCCATTTGGGGCTCATGGTGTAGCTGAAGCTGAAATTGAGGATTTGGCTATCGAGCCCGAACCCCTTGACCTGCCGCAGACCCAAATAAAGGCTGCCACGAGGCGGCCGCTGCGTCAATAACGCGATGCTCCAAAGTTTCTGGCCGGCCTCGAACAGGTCGTAATAGGCGCTGGCTTCCAGACTGGTCCGGTCGCCGAAGTTCCAGCGGTATTGACCGCCGAGCAACCCTACGTCGTCATCGAAGTTGTCCCGATCGGGGTTCGGGAAGACCGAGGCTTCTAAGTCGAATCGCATCCAGTCTTTGATTCGCAACCGCTCGGGTGGGCCGACTTTGGTCTGCAACCGCTGCCTGAGCGCCAGCCGGAGCACCTGCTGGTCGTCGACCAATTCGTGATACGGCGCGGTCACCGATCGCCCGGCACCGGTGCGGACTGCGTAAACCCTGGGCTCAAAGACGGCAGGAACCATTCCGCCAAAGGTGTTCATTGGAAACCGCTGGCGGAAGCGTTCCTGGGCGTTGTCGTCGAATTCGTTGTATTGGGGAACCTCGGTTAGCAAGTCTCGCGTCGAATTGGTCCAGGCATATTCGCCTTCGAGACGAATCTTGTGTGCCAAGCCGTTCAGGTTTAAGATGCGGCTCTCAACGAACGGATAGGTTCGCCAGGCCATGACGCTGCTGCGGACACCGCCGCCCCCGACAAAACGGTCGATGCTCTGGCCAGTCAAATCTTCGCCCCAAAAGGCCGCTTCGCCGAGCAGATACGGCACCACGTTGACCGGACCGGCGTGAAGCGGCATCGTCAGTTCGTGCCGCGACATCAGCACGGCCCCGCCGACGTCGTCCACAAACGGCAGCGGATCAAATCGATCGGCGACGGGGTCCGACGGCGCTTGGGCCGGTTTCAGATTACCGTAAGCGGCCGATGTATGCGTGCTCCAGGTCAGCAGACCGTTCCAGAACGGTTCGGAAAGGAGATAGATGTCGCCGCGCGGCAGCCATTCGGTGGTGTTCTCGAAGTCGTTGACCTGCGGACGCAGCAACGCCGTCCAGGCCAAGTTATCGAACTGCTGTTTGACGTACAGCAGAGTTTCGTTGTCCTTTTTCTTGTCGAATTCCCCCTCGTAATACTGTTCTAGAAAATTCCGATCTGACAACAGGCCGATTTCCGCGATCAGCGTGGTGGCCAACGGAAGATTGTGCCGATGACGAATGAAGATACGCCCCCGCGCTTCGTTTTCGGGGGGCAGCGCGAGACGAGCGAAACCGAGATTGTCCTCTCCGCTGTCGAGAATTCCGTAAGCCAATCCTTCACCGACATACGTTCCAGGAACGCCGAACATTTCGGCCCCGAAATATTTCGCACCGGTTCCAAAGGCGGGTCCACGTTGGGAGAAATAGTCGGCATAGAAATCCCAGCGGGCGTCGTCCGGTTCTTCCAGTCCGAGCAGCGTGAACATGTTCCAGACCGTTTCGACCTGCGCTCCCATGATCCGGTCGTGTCCCAGGGTCGCGCGCCGCAGCGGAATGTTCGGTTTTTCGGCTGGGGCCGCCAGATACGGTGTGTAAAAGAGCGGCACGTCTTCGACGAAAAATGTATTGTTGAGACTGGTGATCCAAGGAGTCACACCTTCAATCGGCTCTCCGGTGACCGGGTCGATTGCCGGTCCGCGCGGCCCGACCCAGGGATTGACAATTCGTGGTTCGTAAAAGATGTCGGTCGACTGCAACCGATAGCCGGGCTTGGCAAACTGGCTCGACGAAATCCAGGCATCTTGTAAGTGAAACGAATTTTGTGCCCGTTGCAGAATTCGTCTGGCCCGCAGGCGTAGGTCTCCTTTTAGTTGCGGAACAAACGTCTTCAACTCGGCGTTAATCAACAGGGCTCGCTCTTCTTTGGCATCGTACGTGGCATGAGTGGCCCGCAGCACAATTTCTTCCAAATTCCCACGGCGCTGCTGTTCCAACAATGCATCGGCGTCTTCCGATGTGAAATCGCCACCCCGTTGAATCCGGGGGGGAGCTTGCGGTCCGATTTGCAGAGGATCGCCTCCCTGACGTATGACGACATTGCCTTCCATATAGACTTGAAACGGAGTATCTCGCGTCTGGAGCGTCTCGGTGCGAAGCTGCTGGCTGTTGCCGGGACGAGTCCAGATGACCATGCGATCGGCAGACAGGTCAATGGTGCCGTATCCGTCGACGCCATCGATCAGCACGTTCACGCCGCCGGTAAGCACCCAGACCCGTTCGGGGGGGATCGTTTCCTTGGAGAGAAAGCTCTGAAGTTGATAGGGAACAGCACTGCGCGGTGAAATGCGCACGCGGCGGAGGTTTCCCGGCGGCGCTTGAATCTGCACGCTGCGCAGTTCCGGTTCACCCGCGTCATCACCCGGTAAGACCAGTTGTGTTCGCTGCAAAGTGCCGCGTGCGGTCGCTCCCCGCCGATGCCGGGCGAGACGTCTCCGAGCGCGTAAAAACAACGGATCATCACGAGTCGCCGAACCGACGGTTGAGCGGCTGCGAACATCGGTACTGACGCCGGTCCGTGTCAGGAGATTGATCACCATGAACGATTCGCTGACCGACCGACCGGGGCGATCGATGCGAACGTCACCCTCCAAGTAAACCGAAAGCCGGTCACGGTCGCCCCAGGCGCTCGATTCCTGGCGATGCCAGACGACCATCTTTTGTGCCGAGAGAACGCTGCCGCCTTGGAGGATTCGACATCGTCCCCGTAACACGCTGATCTGGTTGAGACCTTCGGAAAATTCATGGGACATGTCTGCGGTTATAGAAATGGCGTCGCGTTCGGTCGGCGAATTCGTCCTCTGACCGCGAAGAGCCGAGCGTGTCAAACAGACAGCAGTGACGACGACAAACGCCGCAAGCACGGTAAAAAACATCGACTTGCGTGAATGGGTCGTTGGGCCCGACACAGGCTCTCCTGAAATTGACGTCGTCAGGAATTGAGGCGAGAATGGCAGCTTGTCAAATCAGCGGTAAATCTACGCAATTTTGGACAGGCCGCAAATGGAAATCGATTGCCGGACTCGGCAAAATCGGTGCGGGAATGACCGACTTAGGAGCGGGATTATAAGTTTCGCTTGGCGAAAGTGTCAAGAATGCATCTTGAGGGCGATTTTGACTGAGAGCCATGTCGTATCTTATTTTATAATCAATGGTTGCGACAGACGGCGCACCCATCGCCGTCATCCGCTGCCGGCCTCTTGTTCAGCGTCGGAGTGGTTATCTCTGCTACCGCAGGATCTCAAACAGATTGCTGCGATGATCAGTCCAGAGGAATCGGCGATTGTTTGGCGGCAGCGGGACTTCGTCGACGTCGTCGAACTGCAATCGATCGGCATCGCGCGACAAGACCATCCACAGGCTGTTCTTCGTACCGAGTTCGTCATTGCGTTTTGAAAAGACCGCTGCGGAGACCAGACCGAGATGCTCGCCGAGACCGGCAACCACCGGACGCAGGTCGAAGTGCAGATTCGAGATATGAACGGCCAGAACTCCTTCGGGTTTCAGATGTCGCCTGTAAATTTCTCCCGCTTTGCGGGTCAGCAGATGCGCGGGGATCGCGTCGCCGGAAAAGGCATCCAGGATCAGCACGTCGAACTGTTGCGAGGGTTCGTGTTCCAGCGAGAGCCGGGCGTCTCCCACAATGTGTTCGACCTGTGCCTGGCAGTCTGTGAGGAAGGTAAAGTACCGATTCGCCAAGCGGATCACCTCGGGATTGATTTCGTAGAACCGGTAAGAATCGCCCGGTCGTCCGTAAGTGGCCAGAGTACCCACTCCCAATTCCACAATACCCACTCGAATCGGCCCTTGGGCCCGCGCTGCTCGCAATATTCGGCCCGCCCCGGAATTGCGGCCGAAATACGCGGTCGGCAGCAATCGCTTATTCTCGGCCTGAAATTGCAGCCCGTGCACAATTCGGCCGTGCATCAGTGTACGGTGATGCCGGTTAGGATCCCCGGCCTCTTCTTCCTTCACGCGTAGCACGCCGTAAAAGTTCCGCGAAACCGCAATGGCATCGTCGAGGCTTTCATCCGCTTGCAACTACAAACCGGCCGCCAGGGCGACCACGCCGACAAGAACCGCCGCTCGGATCCAGCGTGACTGACCGCCGTGCAGCACCGAACTGCGGTCCCGAAAGAATACAATCAGCACCAGCACCACGCTGCTCCCCCCGCGGAAATGACCAGGTAAAACGACGTGAGATATCGTGGATGCGGTTTCAGCCGCACCAACTCACCGTGACAGACCATCGCGCAGAAGAACAGACCGGAAAAGTAAACGACGACCTGCGCGACGAGCGATCCGCCGGCCCCTTTCAGCATGACCACGGTGACCGTGGCCATCGAAACGGCAAAGGCTATCGCAAACAGCCGCCGCGAATACCAGCGGTCGCTGTCGAAACAGAGAATGAACAAGATCAGATACAGGGTCAACGGCAGTACTCACAGAAACGGAACCAACGCCACATCCATGCAGACCTGATTGGTGGTCGCCAACAACATCACCGAGGCGGCCGTCGCCAGCCCAAACCAAAGTGCCCGTGTGCCAAGTGTCGGCGGAGCAATCGTGCCTTCCTCGACAAGCGACGCTGCTTTCCCGTCTCGTTCGGCAACCGTTCTGGCAGTGTGCCGCGACATGGCCACTGCACACAGCGAGCAGCAAAGGGCAAATCCGGCGAAACCCCACGACCAAAAAATGGCCTGCGCCCATGTGGCAAATGCCGGTTCAAAAACGAACGGATACGAAATCAACGCCAGCAGAGATCCGAGGTTCGACAGCGCATACAGCCGATACGGCGACGTGCCCGCATACGTGCGGCTGAACCAGCCCTGCAACAATGGGCCGGTCGCCGACAGAATAAAAAACGGAAGTCCGACGGTCACTGCCAACAGTAAGACAATCCGCAGCACCGACTCTTCGCCCCCCTGCGGTTTCCAATCGGTATCGGGCATGATGGGCAACATCACCAACGCGGCCAGCAACAGCCCGATGTGTAGCCATCCTTGTCTCCGCGGACTCAATCGTTGGGTGGTCAGGTGGGTGCACAAATACCCTCTGAAGAGCACGACCTGAAAAAAGAGCATGCACGTCGTCCAGACCGCGGGTGTCCCGCCGAACCAAGGCAGAATGGACTTGCTGATCAGTGGCTGCATCTGGAACAGCCGAAAAGCACTCAGAAAGATCGTGAGTACGGTAGATAAAGCCGAGTCGGCGTTTTTGCGATTCGATTTTCATTTCCGAGGTCTCGAGCTGCGGTCCGATTGAAACGATGAGGCGGATTTCAAGCCTTGCGGTGCTACACCGTCGGCGTGCACCGCGCCCCAAACTTTAGCACGCGGATTTCCCCAAGGCGGCCGCCCCTTTTCCGTCGCCGATGCGCAGTCGCTGGTCTCAGCAAAAGAGCGCGTGACGACCGTATTCGAATGGACCAGCCGGGTACGTCTTCTCTCAACAAGAGAAAGGACGTCTCTCACATCCTACGTGAGTGATCAGTGAGTCAGTTGCTCTTGCAGCTCCGATTGGGGGAACACTCGCCGCACGGAACCACCGTATTCCCAGAGACCGCTGATCCGCTCTGAACGGCTGGCGATCTGAATCTCGGCGACTTTTTCGGCCGGTCCGTCAGGCCGAACAAAGACTGTCTCAGCTTCGATCTTCTCGAGGCAAAGGAAGTTGATGCCTATCTTCGACACATTGTGAGACCAGGCTTATATCTCGGCCCAGATCCGAGGCGTTTCTGCGGGAGAATCGTCGCCGGGCAGCAGGATAACGAGTTTCTTACCGTGGAACTGACGGTTGTCTTGGCGACGGTCTCTGGAGGAGACGGCATCTGGTCCGTCGACAGGCAGACTTGTAGTATCGAACGGCGAATGGACGGTCATAATGGATCTGCTCTTTCTTGAGATATTTGATGTGTGCGCGCGGACAGAGTGCGTAGGCTTCAAAGACAACCATAGTTCGATGACCGTGCCCTGTGAGCCCAAGACATCGACCGCTGGAAACTCATCATCGGGGCGGGACCGCTAGAATCGTCACAACCGTTTGGGACACTCCAGACGGCCTGCGAATCGAGAAAAATCAGCGACCGCAAACAGAACGCTTGGATGAAGCGGTTTTTGGTCCGAGAGCTCAGATTGCTGCCATCCTTTCCAGGCGACAATCTGACGGAAATGTCGCCATCCCGGTTTTGAGGCTGCTCCCCCCCAAGGAATCGGAGTGGAGTTGCTGGCCGGTTCCTTTGCGCATTTGCCCGACTTCGGGAATTCAGCGAAGTTTCCGGCCCGAAATGCCGAGCTAGATCTCAGTCGGTACGGATTGCCGCACCGTGACGTGGGCTGATTTCCATATAGCGAGACCGCACTTGGATAGCACGCGGCGGTCCCCGCATGTCTGATCGAGACGATTGTCTTTCGGACACAACCCCACATCAGCCGGTTCAACAGGACGTTCTCTGCAGGGTTCCGCCGTGACGCACCTGATCGAAGCGCACCCTCAGTTCTGGCTGATGCTGGCGGCCCTCATCGGTTTGCAATGGCTCCTCCGGCTGGTGATGATGACCGCCGAGTTTCGACGCCGTTCGGTGCTGAGTTCCCACTCGTACTCTGGTCCGCCCGATCAACCGCCCCGCTTGTCAATGCTGGTGGCCGCCAAGGACGAACAGGAGAATATCGAGTCCTGTGTCCGATCGTTGTTGACACAGGACTATCCAAACTTAGAGCTGATTGTCGTCGACGACCGTAGCAACGACGAGACGCCGAAAATTCTCCGCCGGCTGGAACAGGAATCGGGCGGACGGCTGCAAGTGATTCACATCGTGCATTTGCGGGACGGCTGGTTCGGAAAAAACAACGCCATGCGTGAGGGGGTCGAGACGAGCACGGGCGAGTGGCTTTGCTTCACCGACGCCGATTGTCGGCAGATCTCCACAAAAACACTTTCCGTTGCGATGCAGGAAGCGCTGCGACACCGGGCCGATTTTTTAACCGTTACGCCCGTGCTGGAAATGAATACGCTTTGGGAAAAAATCACACAGCCAATCTGTGCCCAGACGCTGTTGTTCTGGTTTCAGCCCCGCCGCGTGAACGACTCTCAGAAATCGACCGCCTACGCCAACGGGGCCTTCATGCTGATGAAGCGCAGTTGTTACAAGACGATCGGCGGCCACGAACGGGTGAAAACTGAGGTCAACGAAGACATCCAAATGGCGCGGTTCGCCAAAGCCGCCGGGCTGGTGCTGCGCATGGTCGAGAACGACGACCTATACCGCACGCGGATGTATGGCTCCGTCGCCGATGCCTGGCGGGGATGGAGCCGGATATTTTTTGGCAGTCTGAAATCGGCACGGAGACTGGGCCTGTCGATGCTATCGCTGGGGATGTTTTCGATTCTGCCCTGGATCGTCCTGATCTTGTCTTTGATAGGGCGGATCGAGTGTTCGCCGACCGACGCCCCGACGTGGAACATGTTGCTGTTAGCCTGGGCGGGAGTGATCCTCGTATGCCAGGCGGCAGTCTGGCAGTTTTATAGATTCCTGTCCATCGGCCGGGTCTGGTCGCTGACGTATCCGCTGGGCGCAGCCGCCGCCTTGGGGATGCTGTTCAACGCCTTGTTCAAACAAATTGGTCTGGCCGACACCACCTGGCGAGGAACGACCTACCGCGGCAACCAGCGGGTTGACGTGAAGGCGGGACGAGCAATCTCTTTGATGAGCAGTGGCTGGCGCCCCCCCTCGATCAAGGACTGAACCAACTCGACGATTTGCGGCAGAAATCCACGATCGACGTCGATCGGATG
>CAUZTK010000017.1:0-26204 GCA_963582395.1 Planctomycetota bacterium
GGTGTGCGAATCGACCAAAGCGGCAAGTTTTCGGCGATGACGCTTCTACGAGCGATGTCGCCGGAATACTCGACCGATGCTTCGCTGCTGAAGCTCTTCTACGACACCGCGGAGATCAAAATCCCCAAGAGCGGCGGGGCCGAGCGGCTGGTTGAGAAATTTGTTGCCGATGACGTGATCTATCCGGCCAAGCACGACCGCTGCGGCGAAATCATCATCGAATGCGGACACGTGATCACCGAACCCCTGGCTGAAGAAATTGCCGATTCGGGGCTGAAGAGCGTCACGGTCATCGAGAACGTGGAAGACCTGCTCGTCATCAATACCATGCTGGAAGACACCACCTCCAGCCACGAAGAAGCCCTGTTGCGAATCTATCAGCGGCTTCGTCCCGGCAATCCACCGCAGTTGGAGAAAGCCACCGATCTGTTTCGTGAAAAGTTCTTCGACGTGAATCGGTATCGGCTCGGCCGTGTCGGACGGTTCCGTATCAATCGCAAGTTCAATCAGTCGATTCCCGATACTGAAATGACGCTGCGGCCGGAAGACTTCATCAACGCCATCCGGTATCTCGTTCGGCTGCGGACGAACGATCAGTCGGCTCAAGTCGACGACATTGACAACCTCGGTAATCGCCGATTGCGGACGATCGACGAACTCGCCGCCGACGAGATCCGCAAGGGCTTCCTCAAACTCCGGCGGACCGTGCAGGAAAGGATGAGCCTCAAAGACGTCGAAGAGATGACCCCCCGCACGCTCGTCAACCCCAAAAGCGTTTCGGCGGCTATCGAGTATTTCTTCGGCCGCAGTGAGCTCTCGCAGGTGGTCGATCAGACAAATCCGTTGTCGATGCTGACGCATGAAAGACGGTTGAGCGCGCTGGGGCCGGGCGGTCTGAACCGCAAACGCGCCGGGTTTGAAGTCCGCGATGTGCACATCTCGCACTACGGTCGCATTTGTCCGATTGAAACGCCTGAAGGAACCAACATCGGGCTGATTTCGAGTCTGAGCATGTACGCCAAAGTGGACGACTACGGTTTTCTGATTACCCCGTACCGAAAAGTTGTCAACGGTAAGTTGACGGGCGAAATTGACTTTCTGCGGGCCGACGAAGAATCTTCAGTACACGTGGTGCCGGCCGACACGCTGATCCAAAACGGCAAGCTGGCAGACAGCCGGGTCCTGACGCGATTTCGCAATGACGTCATTTGGGCGGCCCCGAACGACGTCCAATACATCGACATTGCACCAAGCCAAATGGTTGGTGTTTCCGCCGCCCTGATTCCCTTTCTGGAGCACGACGACGCCAACCGGGCTTTGATGGGATCGAACATGCAGCGGCAGGCTGTCCCGCTGCTGATCACCGAGCCGCCACTGGTGGGCACCGGCATGGAGCGCGGAGTGGCCGAGAACTCCGGAATGCTGATCCGCGCCGAGCGTGCCGGCAAGGTCACCTTCGTCGATGCCAACGTGGTCGAAGTAGACGGAAAACGCTACCCGTTGCGAAAGTTCACAGGACTGAACGAGCGGACATGCTTGAATCAAAAACCGATCGTCGAAGTTGGCCAACGTGTCAAGAAAGGACAGGTGTTGTGCGACTGTGCAGCAACCTTTCAGGGCGAACTCGCCCTGGGACGTAACGTGCTGGTGGCCTTCATGTCGTGGGAAGGCTACAACTTCGAGGATGCTATTATTCTCTCAGAGCGGCTGGTCAAGGAGGACGTCTACACCTCGATCCATATCGATGAGTTCGACGTGGAGGTTCGGGAGACAAAGCTCGGCCGGGAGGAGTTTACGCGAGACATTCCCAACGTCAGCGAGAAAGCGCTGGCCCATCTCGACGAAGACGGAATTGTCGTCGTCGGGACGCGCGTCAGTCCCGGCGATATTCTGGTCGGAAAGGTCTCTCCCAAGGCCAAGTCGGAGCTGACGCCGGAGGAAAAACTGCTGCATGCAATCTTCGGACGGGCCGGTGAAGACGTCAAAAACGAGTCGCTGGAAGTGACCAGCGGCGTCGAAGGCATCGTGATTCACACCGAACGTTTCTCCCGCCGAATGAGCCTCTCCGATTTGGAACGCAGAAAATTCGAGATGGAGCTGAAAAAGATCGAACAGCGGGGCAACGACACCGTCGCTGCGGCATTCCAGATCTTTCTACAGGACTTCGAGCGGGTGCTTGGCCACCGGCTCAACGATGACGACGGACGCGAAATTCGCTCGATCGACGACACGAAGTTCGTGACCGAATACGCTCAAAATTTTCAGAGCCATTTCGAGCAGCTCGACATTCGCAGCCCGCAGAAAAAGGCCGACTGCCGAAAGATCATGAACAACGAATGGAGGAGCGTCGAAGACGCACTCGATGAACGTGACCAAATACTTAACAGCATGAAGCGTGGCGACGAGCTTCCCAGCGGTGTGCTGCAAATGGTGAAAATCTACGTGGCATCGAAGCGGCAAATCTCGGTGGGCGATAAAATGGCCGGCCGGCACGGCAACAAGGGGGTCATCTCCAAGATCCTTCCGATTGAGGACATGCCGTTTCTCGAAGATGGCACGCCGATCGACATCATCCTCAATCCGCTGGGCGTGCCGAGCCGGATGAATGTGGGTCAGATCCTGGAGACGCATCTGGGATGGGCGGCCTCGAAGCTGGGCTTCCGCGCCATCTGCCCTGTGTTCGACGGTGCCGACGAGAAGGAAATCAACAAATGTCTTGCCGAGGCGGGCTGTCCGACAGACGGAAAGTCCGTCCTGTACGACGGCCGAACTGGCGAGTCGTTTGAGCAAAAGGTCACTGTCGGTGAGATTTACATACTCAAGCTGCATCATTTGGTGGACGACAAAGTCCACGCCCGTGCCACCGGCCCGTATTCGCTGATCACTCAGCAGCCGTTGGGCGGGAAAGCGAGGTTCGGCGGTCAGCGGTTCGGCGAAATGGAAGTTTGGGCGCTGGAAGCTTACGGTGCCGCATATATGTTGCAAGAATTGCTGACCGTCAAAAGCGACGACGTCGAAGGTCGCACGAAAATTTACGAATCAATGGTGAAGGGTGAAAACACACTTGAGGCGGGCACGCCCGCCAGCTTCGATGTGCTGAACAACGAGATTCGCGGCTTGTGCCTGAACCTGCAGTTGGAAAAGAACCCCGCAGCCATTTGAACGAGAGGATCCGGCGTCAGTGAAACCGAGGCCTGTCCATTGCTTATTTCTGACGCTAAGCATTTTGATGGCGATCTTTGAAGATGGATTGCGACGAACCCCACCGTTGAGCTCGGAATCTCATCCCGAAAAGACTGGTCCGATGAATGTGCCGCAGAAACAATGTCGAGGACGCCTGTTCGAGATTGATCGATGATCGTTGGGCTCAACATCCCTCGCCCATACGTCATCCCTATTCCCATAACATTCGTCATCCCAATACCCTTAAGGAGCGTGTGACGTGAGCGTTACTGAAACCTCCTACGACCGCATTAACGATTACGGTTCGGTGAAAATCGGTCTGGCCAGCCCGCACGACGTTCGCAGTTGGTCGTTCGGCGAGGTCAAGAAGCCGGAAACGATCAACTACCGGACGTACCGCCCGGAACGGGACGGCCTGTTTTGCGAGCGGATCTTCGGTCCCGAAAAGGACTGGGAATGTGCCTGCGGCAAGTACCGTGGGATGAAGTACAAGGGCATGATCTGCGACCGTTGCGGGGTGAAGGTGACGCACAGTCGCGTGCGCCGCAAACGGATGGGCCACATCGAGATGGCGTCGCCGGTCGTACACATCTGGTTCTTCAAGTCGATGCCGAGCCGGCTCGGCGCGCTGCTGAACATCAAGACCACCGCGTTGGAGAAGGTAGTTTATTTTCAGGATTACGTCGTCATCGACCCGGGCGATACACCGTTGCGCGAAGGTCAATTGTTAACCGAAGAAGAAGCGCGGCAGGCCCGCGCCAAGTACGGCGAAGAGACGTTCAAAATTGATATGGGAGCCGAGGCCGTCAAGAAGCTGCTCGCGCGACTGAACTTGGTCGAACTCTCGGAAAAACTGCGCGTTGATCTCAAGGAGACCGGCAGCCAGCAGAAGATGAAGGATTACATTAAGCGGCTGAAAATCATCGAATCACTCCGCGACAGCGACAACAAGCCGGAATGGATGGTGCTGGAAGCCATCCCGGTGATTCCGCCCGATTTGCGTCCCCTCGTGCTGCTCGACTCGGGGAACTTTGCGACCAGCGACTTGAACGACCTCTATCGGCGGATTATCAACCGCAACAATCGTTTGAAGAAGCTCGTTGATTTGAACGCGCCGGAAGTGATCGTCCGCAACGAAAAGCGGATGCTGCAACAGTCAGTCGATGCGCTGTTCGACAACAATCGCTGCAAGCGACCCGTGCTCGGTTCTTCAAACCGGCCGCTGAAATCGCTGACCGACATGATCAAAGGCAAGCAAGGGCGCTTCCGCGAAAACTTGCTGGGCAAGCGCGTCGATTATTCGGCCCGTAGCGTCATCGTTGTCGGGCCCGAGTTGAAGCTGCACCAATGCGGCCTGCCCAAGAAGATCGCGTTGGAACTGTTCCAGCCGTTCGTGATCCGCCGGCTGAAAGAACTGGGACATGCCGACACCATCAAAAGCGCCAAGCGGATGCTGGAGAGACGTGATGAAGACGTGTGGGACATTCTGGACGAGGTGATCACGAACCACCCCGTGTTGCTCAACCGCGCTCCGACGCTGCACCGGATGGGCATCCAGGCATTCGAGCCGGTCTTGATTGAAGGCAACGCGATCAAGATTCACCCCCTGGTCTGCCGCGGCTTCAACGCCGACTTTGACGGAGACCAGATGGCCGTACATTTGCCGCTGTCGATCGAAGCCCAAGTTGAGGCGACAACGCTGATGATGTCGACCAACAACATTTTCAGTCCGGCCAACGGGCAGCCGATTATCAGCGCCTCGCAGGACATTGTGATGGGCTGCTATTACCTGACACTCTCCCTTCCCGACCGACCCGGCGCAGGAATGATCTTTGCCTCCATCGAGGAGGTCCACACGGCCTTTGCCCAAGGCAAAGTTGCGCGGCATGCGCAGGTCAAGGTTCGTATGCCCAGAGACAAACAAGTGAAAGGCGAAGGTGCCGAGAGCTATACGCCGGGCGGACTGATCGAGACGACGGTCGGTCGGGTCATATTCAACGATGAGTTGTCCAGGCCAATGGCCTTTTACAACCTGACGATGAAAAGCAAGGACTTGGCAAACGTCATTTCCGATTGCTACTTGAAGATGGGACGCAAAGCAACCATCTCGCTGCTCGACACCATGAAGGACCTCGGCTTCGTGGAGGCCACACGGAGCGGAATGTCGTTTGCTACAAGCGACCTGAAGACACCGCCCAACAAGGGAAAAGTCATTTCCGAGGCCGAGGCGGCGGTCCTCAAGAAACAGAAGCTCTTCGAACGGGGCATCATCACCGACCAGGAACGATACAACCAGGTTCTCGACACATGGACACATGCCCGCGAGCAGATTACCAATCTGATGATGTACGAACTGGAACACGATGTGCGCGATGACGGCGCGTACGTCAACCCGGTCTTCTTGATGGCGAACTCGGGTGCCCGCGGCGGCAAAGAGCAAATGAGACAGCTAGCCGGCATGCGTGGGCTGATGGCAAAACCGAGCGGCGAAATCATTGAAACGCCCATCAAGGCGAATTTCCGAGAAGGTCTCTCCGTGCTGGAGTACTTCAGTTCCACGCACGGAGCCCGCAAAGGACTGGCCGACACCGCCTTGAAAACCGCCGACAGCGGTTACCTCACCCGAAAGCTGGCCGACGTCTGCCAGAACATGGTGATCACCATGCACGACTGTCAGACGACCCAAGGGATTACGCGCGGTGTGGTCTATCGCGGCGAAAAAGTCGAGGTCAATCTCGCCGACGCCGTTCGTGGGCGCGTCAGCCGGACCAACATCGTCAACCCAATTACCGACGAGGCCATTGTCCGCGAAGGCGAATTAATCACGGTCGAAATCGCCCTCAAGATTGAAGAGCTTGGTATGGAAAAAATTCAGGTCCGCAGCCCGATGACCTGCGAGGCCGATCTGGGAATGTGCCAATTATGTTACGGCATGGACCTTTCGTCCGGATCGCTTGTCGAAGAGGGACTGGCGGTCGGGATCATCGCCGCCCAGAGCATCGGAGAGCCGGGCACGCAACTGACGATGCGGACGTTCCACATCGGCGGGACGGCCTCCCGAGAAGTGGAAGAAAGCGACAACAAGTCGCGTCGCTCCGGACGCGTCCGTTTCGCCCGCATCCGCAGCGTTCAAGACAGCGAAGGTCGAAACGTTGTGCTGGCCCGCAACGGAGAAATTCTCATCCTCGATCCCAAAGACCGCGAGTTGGAAAAATACACCGTCCCCAACGGTGCCATACTGCTGGTTGCCGAAAATGATGAAGTGGAAGCGGGACAGATACTCTGTCAGTGGGACCCGCACTCGGTGCCGATTCTCGCGGAAGTTGGCGGAAAAGTTCGCTACGAGGATTGTGTCGAGGGCAAATCGATCCGCACCGAGCGGGATAGCAGTGGCAACCTGAGACGCACCATCATCGAGCACAAGGGCGACCTGCATCCGCAAATCATCCTGGAAGACGCGACCGGAAAAATTCTCGACTTCTACTACCTGCCCGAGCAGGCCAGCCTCGACGCCGAACAGGGGGATCAGATTTCGGCCGGAACGGTGCTGGCCAAGAATCCACGTGAATCGACCGGCACACAGGACATCACCGGCGGTCTGCCCCGCGTCACCGAATTGTTCGAAGCCCGTCGGCCGAAGGACCCCGCCGTCATCGCCGAAATCGACGGCGAAGTAGAATTCGTCGCCGAAAAGAAACGCGGCAAGCGGATTATCATCATCCGCGGCGAGGATGGGACAGAGGTCGAGCATATCATTCCGCACGGCAAACAGCTCTTGGTTCATGCCGGTGACCGCGTCAAGGCGGGGGACGCACTCGTCCGCGGACCGCTGGTCCCACACGACATTCTCCGCGTCAGCGGGACCGAAGCGGTGCAGCAATACCTCTTACACGAAATCCAAAACGTTTACCGCTCGCAACGCGTCGAAATCGACGACAAGCACCCGGAAATCGTCATTGCCCAAATGCTGCGGAAAGTCCGCGTGGAAGATGTCGGCGACACCAACGTCCTGCCCGGAATCGTCGTCGATAAATTCGAGTTCCGTCGAATCAACGTGATGCTCTCACAGTGCATTCGAGTGACCGATCCTGGCGACACAGAGTATCAGGAAGCAGATATCGTCCCTGCCGAACACTTTGAAGCCGTCAATGCAGAGGTTGAAGCGACGGGCCAGACTCCCGCGCAAGCGACGAAGCCTATGCCGGCAACAGCCAGCACACAACTACTCGGCATCACCAAGGCGGCCGTGCAAAGCGATAGCTTCATCTCAGCAGCTAGTTTTCAGGAGACGACCAAGGTGCTGACCGAAGCCGCGCTGGCGGGCAAAATTGATCGGCTGGTCGGCTTGAAGGAGAACGTGATTTTGGGGCACCTCGTTCCGGCGGGAACGGGCTTCCACATTCACCAGCAGGCCGAAGTTCGGATTCGCCCCGAGGCGCTCATGGAAATGCATGCCGAGAAGGAGAAAATTCGTCTGGCCCGCCTGGACCTGCTGGGTGAGAGTCAAATCGACACCGTCGCTGACAAGGAACCACAAGATCGCGACGGTAACGGCGCCGACGAAGGTTCCGGTTTGCTCACGAAGTAACAAGCGGAATCGTCGTAAGCCCTTACAGGATCCACATCGACAACAAATTGTCGATGTACACAAGTGGTTGGGTTTTGATGCGTCCGTTTGTTGAGAGTCAAGAGCCAGACGATTTCAGCCCCTCAACCAACCTTCAACAGTTATTGCGGGCCTTCTATGGCATGACCAGGACGCGGCCGTTTAGCCGGATGGCTGAGGGATTGACGATATGGAGTCCGGTAGGCCGCCGACTGTCGTGTGTTAGTTCGTCAACAAAGAAACGCGATCCGGTCTTCACCAAGCTTCGGGTGCGCAGCGCCCCGACCTGGCGGAGAGGGATTACGGCCGAGGTTGCTTCGAACACCCCTCGACCCGGCGAAAGCAGCCGGACGTGTAGTTGGCCATACGGTGCTATGCGCAGATCATGTTCGGGCAGCGGGCGCGGCAGCGGGAGAATCATTCGCCGATCTGCTCCGCCGACGCTTCGGCTCCAGGTGGCCAACGTTTTGTTCGCTCCGGGGTCGCCGATAAACCGCGTGCCAAACACGCGGACCAGTTGCTGCGACTGACCGCGGAGCGTCACCCGCAATGTTCCGCGCAGAGGGGTCATCCGTCCGAATCGGTCGAAACCAAAAACTTCAACCGCCAGAGCGTCCCAGTCGGCCATGCCATGTGAACTGAGCGAAACCGCCGAGACCATGATCAATTTGACCGGTCCACCCGTGACAGGCAGCGGCGGCAAGTGTTCCTCTGGAATCTCTTCGTTCGGTCGACGCGGATCGTCCCCTTTGGCACAAGCATTGTGTTCCGGCATGAAGACCTCTTCGACCTTCTTGGCACGCATCAAATCCGACTTCCGAAAGCGGGACACCGTGCGGAAAACACTTCGCTGCCGTCCCCTTGTAGGCGCTGAGCGGACCTTCTCTGACCCCGATAATGCGGGCTTTCATTGGTCCGGGTCATTGACAGTCATACTGAGAAGATCCTCGTTGTGCCAATTCGGAAAAGAACGTGCGCGGCCGAAAATCTGGCCTCGAACCTGAATTAAAGCGCACCGCCTGAACGATTTCCGAACGAGGATGTGACTGGGCAGTGGCCGCGTTCGACGTTTGCTTTCGGCTGAAATAGGTTCGCAGGACTTCAGGTGAAAACGTTTCCGCATCGATTCGAACCGAGCGAATTTTCTCCCAGGGCAGATGTCGAGTCAAAACCACGTGTTCGGTTTCAACACGCAGGGCGATGCGGTGGTCGTCCATTTCCGGACCAATACGGTTAGCTGTCACCAACCTGCCGTCACTTTGAAGGATGATAATTTCCGCGAAGGCCATTTCGAAACACGTCGCCAGCACAGCCGTCAGCACCAGCAGGCCGATTGCTCCACGCGGGTGCCAACGGCATGTCACTCCTGAGAAGTCTTGTGAATCGGCTGTGATCAAAACCATCGACGATTCTTGCATCACACCGACTCCGTATCTGGTTTCTGCACAGCCAGATGCTGGGTGAGCCTGGTTTCGTGCGCAGTTGAGCGGCCGTTTCTCCTATTTCTCTAAGCAAACGGCGGGCAAACCTGATGCGGACACTTGATCCCTCGCTGTTAATGTCTGCGACGCAACAGTTTCAGAGCGAACGACTCCTGCTCCGCAGAGTCCGCCAGCAGAACCTACGAGGACGGCATGCAGGAAACATGTTCAGAAATCGCACCACGACGCTAAGGAAAATTGTCCACCGCAGAGACGATGATGGTTGACGGCGGGAAGCGGCCATGGTTTCCGAGCTTCTCTCGGATGACGTGTCGCCTCAGATTAGGGTCGAAACGTAAGTTTTCTTTGTAGTTTTTATTGTCTTGCGTTTCCGAGGCCAAGTTGCCGCTAGCAGCTTAGCGGGCCGTCGCTGTGCCGATTGCAACTCCCAGCGTCGTTAATCAAACTGAAGCGTTTTGAGTTGCTTAATCGCGGCGATGGCTGCGTCGGCACTTCCAATATCGGAAACACACTTCGCAGCGGCCTGCAACGTCGGAATATCGACGGCAACAGTTGCCTGCGCTGCGGTTTGTTTTTTGACGATTCTCCTTTTGGCGACTTTTTTCTTGACCACTTTTTTCTTTAGGCTTATCGAAATGCCCAATAGCTTACGAGCATTCGAGAAGGCGACACCGCAACTTCCTTCATTGATCGTCTGATTCGGAAATTTGCCGACGAGTGCTTGATAAACATCCTTTCCGGCCATTTTCCGGCTCGCTCGTAGTAACTTCCTGATCTCTTCGGCCATATTAAAGTCGCCAGCTTTTTTTTTCTTCGCCATGTATCGATCTCCTGACAAGATGTGAATGGTTGTAGAAGATACAAACAACCTATTGGAACGTTGTCAAGGCAAATCAGCATAATTAAAAAGACTTATTGAAATTTACAAGTCCCCGCCGCCCAATATACTATCTGGCTCCAACGATTTTCACGACATACAGGTTCCCAAACAGCGACGATCGTAGTCCGAGATCTCGGTCTGCATTAATTTCCGTCAACGCCTTAGAGATCCTTTCGAGAGGACTTGAACGATTCTGTACAACAGGCTTACGCTATCCACTGATGATCCCCGCCCATTTCGCGATCCGCTTAGTTGCCGCGGTACAGGGAACGAATTGATCATAGGGGTGGAATAGGTTATCGAAGGAAGCATCTTGTGCAGTGCCAGGGCGAGAACATTCCATCTTGCCCAACCCAGCGGAGCCGGAACCAAACAGGTGTGAGGAGCTAGAGTTCGAGCGATCCTAGTTGATTCCTGACAACCAACAACTGCCAACCGGAAAAATATTTCGTGACCGTTTTGCGCATGACTTGATTGTTTGCACAAGATCTAGGCACATGAACACGCTCGACGAGCCGGGACTCGGATGCTCGTCGCCCAGACCTCGAGGGCCACGGATCGATGATCTATTCTTGGCTGAAACGGCGTCGTAGGCGAACCCTCTGGGCCCAGCCGTTTCCAACTGGGTGGGAGCAACACCTTGAGCGAAACGTCACCCAGTATAGCCTACTCGAAAATACCCAGCGCAAGAAGCTTCAACAGTGCGTGCAAATCGTCATCGCTGAAAAGTATTGGGAAGGCTGCAACGGTTTACAAATCACGGATGAAATCAAAGTCACAATTGCCGGACAGGCCTCTTTGCTGCTGCTGGGGTTTGACGACGAGCACTTCGAGCACGTGAAAACCGTACTTGTTTACCCGAATGAATATTTTGTCCAACAAACTACTTGGCAGCCGGGCGGCGTGGTTGACGAGTCCATGAGCGTTCGGCTCGGTGAGGTCTGGTACCGCGGTCCCGTCATTCTCGCCTGGTCGAGCGTTCTTAAGTCCGGCCAGATGGCCGAGCAGGGGCAAAACGTCGTCCTGCACGAATTCGCCCATGTGCTCGACATGCGGACCGATATGTTGAACGGAACTCCGATGTTGCAAAACGCCGAACAGTACCGAACCTGGCAACAGGTGATGATGGCCGAGTACCATCAACTCATCGACGACTCACAGCGGGGCCGGGTCACACTGATCGACCAGTACGGCGTGACCAGTCCTGCTGAATTCTTCGCCGTCGCGACCGAATGTTTCTTCGAACAGCCATCCAGGATGCAGAAACGTCATTGCCGACTTTACGAATTGCTGTGCGGTTTTTACCGGCAGGATCCGGCATCCCGTTTGAGGGTCGCTTTAGGACAACAAAAGTGAGCCATTTTCTGACACATCACCGAGAACTTTGCGAGGCACTGGCTGACGGCGATGTTACGAAAAAAAAACCGGCGCGCTGCGGCCATTCGATCTGTTGTTCTGCCTGAAAGGGCGGCCTCCCATTTACGTGAGTTTCACTCGCAGCCACGTGGTGATATAAATATCTGCGGTTTGAAATGGGTGCTTTTTCTCCACGAGAAACAAGGAAAGACCGATGCCCGGAATGATCGTGGCTCCGCAGCCGACGGCCGTCGAAGAGGGTGCTCAGGTTTTACAGCGTGGCGGCAATGCGGTCGATGCCGCTGTCACTGCCGCATTTGTGCAGTTTCTACTCGATCCGCACTCCTGCAGTGCGGGCGGTTATCTGGTGCTGAACCTTCATTGGGCCGGTCACGGGGCTGAAAACGGAAATCCGGTTTTGCTAGATGGACCGGCGCTGGCTGGTTCGAAGGTCAGCCCCGAGATGTGGCAAGAGATTGTGATCCGGCCCAACCCGGATGGATGGGGATATTTCCTCAAAGGAATGGTCAATGAACTGGGTTACCAATCGATCTGTACCCCCGGCTCGATCAAAGGGTTGGCGGCGATGCTCCAGCGCTGGGGAACGATCTCCTGGCAGCAGGCGCTGCAGCCGGCGACACGCATCGCGGAAGAAGGGTTCGTCGTCAGCACCCACTTGGCAGATCGCTGGAAGGAGCCGGCGGCTTACCCCGACACATCTTCAGCAATTGATGCTATCCGCAGCAACGCCGAAGCCAGCCGGATCTATCTGAAATCTGACGGCTCCCCCTACGAGGCCGGCCAATTGTTGCGGAACCCGGATTATGCAAAAACCTTCGAACGGCTGGCTGCCGCCGGAGCGGAAGATTTTTATCGGGGCGACCTCGCAGAACAAATGGCGCGCGACTTGGAGGCCCACAACGCATTCGTCACGGCCAAAGATCTGGCGGACTATGAACTCCGCGAGCCGCAGCCAGTGTGGGGCCGCTATCGTGGACACCGCATCGCCAGCAGCCAACCGCCGCACGGTGGGCCGACGCTTGTTGCCATCCTGAACATTCTGGAGCAGTACGATCTGCGGCGGCTGGGTCATAACTCCCCCGAATACATTTTTCTGGTGTCGATGGCGATGAAGGCGGCGTTTGCCGACCGTAATCGTGATCTGGCCGACCCAGAGTTTGTCGCTGTCCCGCTGGACGAGATGATCTCGACGGAGCGCGCCCAACATTGGCAGGCTCTGATCGACGCCGGCGAAGCGATTGAGGTGCCACGGGGCGAGTCTGGTCCGCCGGACACCACTCATGTCACGGTGAGCGACGCGCAAGGCAACTGTGTGTCGCTCACTCATTCGCGCGGCTCCGGCTCGGGCGGCGTCATCACTCCGGAGCTGGGCTTCATGTACAACAACTCCATGATCAACTTCCATCCTTACCCGGGCGCCCCCAATTCGATCGCCCCGCGCAAAGGCCGCACCACCGGCATGACACCGACCATAGTCTATGTGGGCGAGAAGCCGCGGATCGTGCTCGGCGCCCCCGGCGCGACCCGCATCATCACCTCGATCCTGCAAGTCATCCTGAACGTGATTGACTTCGAGATGTCCATCAACGACGCGGTCCTGGCGCCACGATTCGATTGTCAGGGTGAGCGGATCCGCTGCCAGGCTCGGATTCCAGAGATGGTTTGTGCCGAAGTCCGCAAACGGCATCCCATCGAACGCATGCCACAGAGTCACGGCGGTTTGGCCCTGGTGCACGCGATCCACATCGATCCAGACACCGGCCAACTCAGTGGCGCCGCCGACACCGGAGCCGGCGGCATGGCCTTGATGGTCTGAGGCCCGGGGCCGGATGATCTCTGGTTCTCTGGTGGCTGGGCGGTTAGAACAAGATGTCGGCAGCGCTCCATGAGACAGCCCGCTGGCGGGGCAGTGGGGAGTCATCGCCCCCAACGCTCGCACATCGGTCACACCACAATGGGTCTGTATCTGCTGGCAATTTTCCTAAGCGCCTTCTTGCTGTTTCAAGTGCAGCCGCTCATCGGTAAGTTTCTTCTTCCCTGGTTCGGGGGCACAGCCGGGGTTTGGACCGCGTGTCTGCTGTTTTTTCAAATCGCGCTTCTCAGCGGATATTCTTACGCCAATCTGATCAGCAGCCGGTTCAGCCGGCGCTACCAGGCGATGTGGCACCTTGGTGTGCTCGGCGTGTCGTTGCTGTTTCTGCCGTTTTTGCCAGACCTCAGTTGGAGACCCACCGGGACCGAGTCGCCCACCCAGCACATCCTGTTGCTGCTGACGATTCACATTGGAGTGCCGTTTGCGGTCCTATCATCGATCGGTCCGCTGCTGCAGTCCTGGTTCAGTCAAACTTTTTCCGGCCGATCACCGTATCGGCTGTACGATTTATCGAATGCCGGCTTGCTGCTCGCATTGGTGAGCTATCCCTTCTTGGTCGAGCCGTCTCTGACGCTGCAGACGCAAGCGCTGATTTGGTCTTGGGGCTATCGCGTGTTTGTCGTCTTGTGTGGTTGGTGTGCCTGGCGGTTTTTCCTAAGTCACCGGCCGCTTGAAGCATCGGAGCCGGAAGGTTCTACGTCGGATTGTCAATCGACGACGACGGCGGAATCCGACACCTCGTTGCGCAAGGCCGATGTGCTGTTCTGGCTGTTGCTGGCCGCCACCGGCTCGGCAATGCTGCTGGCCACGACCAATCGGATCTGTGAGGACCTGGCGGTTGTCCCGCTGCTGTGGATACTGCCGTTGGCAATCTATCTAATCACGTTTATTCTCTGCTTTGACCACGACTGGTGGTACCAGCGGTCCATTTTTGAGCCCTCATTAGCGGTTTCGGCATTAGCTGTTGTTTTCATCATGCGCAGCGGTTACCTGATCGTCTGGGCTCAAATCGGCGTGTACGCGGCGACGCTGTTTGTCTGTTGCATGACGTGTCATGGCGAGTTGGCGCGGTCGAAACCGGTGGCAGAACGTCTGACTTGGTTCTATATGATTGTCGCGGCCGGCGGCGCTCTGGGTGGCGTTTCAGTTACCATTGCGGCGCCATACGTCTTCAAGGATTACTGGGAATATCACCTGGTGCTGAGCGCCACGGTCCTGCTGGCAATCGTCTGTGTCTCTCGGGATGCCTTTGCCGCAACTGGGCAGGCCTCCGCGCGGTTGTTGTGGAGACGCCGGCTGACTTGGGCGACGGTCGCGGCTTTGGTTGGTTGCCATTAACGGAGGCCTGCTCTGGGATGCGGTGGAACGCCTGCGCGACTCCATCGAAACGACACGGAACTTCTTCGGAGTCATCCGCATCCTGAAGAGCGTCGCAGCCAGGGGCCAAACCGCACGATGGTACACGGCCAAATCGACCACGGGACACAGTTCGTCGATCAAGAACTGCGGCACGTACCAACAACATACTATGCATGGGACAGCGGCATCGGCGTGGCGCTGAACCAACTGCACCGGCAACGTCGGCAGGGCTTGCGAATTGGCGTCATCGGATTGGGGACCGGAACGATTAGCGCCTTAGCCAGATCGGGCGACTCCGTCCGCTATTACGAGATCAACCCGAACGTCGAATGCCTGGCCCGCAAGTATTTCACTTATTTAAGCGATACCGCGGCGGATGTGGATGTAGTTCTCGGCTACGCCCGTGTGGTGCTGGAGCACGAGGCCGAGCAGGGCCGGCAGCAGCAGTTCGACATTCTGGTCCTGAATGCCTTCGACGGCGATGCGATTCCGCTGCACTTGCTAACACGAGAGGCCTACGAAATTTACTGGTCACATCTCAGGCCGGACGGACTATTGGCGGTTCACGTTTCAAACATCCATGTGGTTTTTGAACCAGTCGTGCGCGGCCTATCTCAGCAGAACGGTCACCGCGCGGTTCGAATCCTCTCAACCGAACAAGACAAATGGAGCGTTGGCTCTGCCCGCTGGGTGATCGTGACAAACAACCAAGCTTTCCTCGCTGCCAAGGACGTGCAGGTCGCCTAAACTCCATGGTCCCACCGTGATTCGCCGCCGCTCGTTTGGACCGACAATTCTGCCAGCCTGTGGAGTGTTCTCGGCAATTGAAGGGAGCGGGACAAATGGCGTTCGGCACCGAATAAAGGCCGGTTCATCATTGATAGAGTCGGTCTCATCTCCTTTGCCGACGAGCAACAGATCCAAGCGGTGTGCCGTCGGCTCTACCACGACACCGGCGGGGCCAGTCCGATCATGGTGGTCATTGTGAAGTCGAAGGCCAGTATCCGGGGGGGAGGAATATGTCCTTCGATGAATTTGTCGCCCAAGCGTGCCGACAAACCAGAATGTTCAAATCGGGGGGCGACAGCGGAGTGATGATTCTCATTTCCACCAAAGATCGCCGATCGAGGGTCTACTTGGGCAGCTTGTGGTCGCGAGATCTTCGTGAAAGGATCTCCCAGATCTGCCGAGAGACCTTCGTCCGCGGCCTGGTCGCACAAAAACCATCCAGCGGCGTCCTTGCTTTCGTCAAGGCCGTCGATCGCATTATCCGCCAGTCAACATCGACCAGCAGGTAATCAGCTTATTTCGCGAACAGAAGACGCTGTTCGTGGCACGGTGTGGCCTGCACCCTGCCGGATAATATGGGTCAAAACTTATGACATCAACTGGGTGAGAACCATCGACGACAGAGCACCACGGTTTGTCTCACTCGACAAACAATGTGATCAGCCCGGACATGGCCCCGAATTTTCTACCGGCTCTTGATCAGCACGTCGAGCACGACCAGCGGAGCAGACCTCTTTTGTTTCAGTGTGGCCGTCATGCCGCGGGGGATATCGAAATGATCGTGGGCGCAAATCGAGCACTCGGCTGAGTCAATCGAAACGACACCGCTTCCGCGGACAACCGACACAATGCGGAAATCGTCGGTCGGGAACGTAAAGCCGTCTTCGGCAACACGGGTCACGCTCAGTTCCAGCCCGCCGCTTCCCGCACGGTCTGTGACGGTGTGGGGGATGAGCGTCGAATGCCTGGAAGACCTTTCTGTTTCGGCCCGCGAAATCTCGCGCTCCAAATAGACCATCTGATGGAACGGAAGGCTGTCCCGCTCGACCAACGATAGCTCTTCAATCGGTCTGGGCTGCGGCTCGACGTCCAAAATACGCCCCACCCGCCGTGAATGAGAGACCCGAAAATAAAGGGGACGTGATAAATCGCGTCACCGGTGTTGACCCAACCGTGGTCCACCATCGGCGGGATGGGCATGGCGTACCCCCCCTCCTCGACCGAGGCACGGCAATCCTCTAACACCGTCACCCCGTGTGTCGGGTTGAAACCGAGGTGAATCTCGACGCCGTGCTGATGCCGATGGGTCGGCACGTCGTGCGCTTCACCAGCTAAAAAAGCCAGTCCCCACGAATGGTTCTTGCCGTAAACCAGCGGGGCGATGATGATTCCGAGATTCGGAACCACGAAACTTACCTGTGGGGGAGCTTCGGTGTCCTGTGTGAGGGCGATGCCGCAAGACGTAGTGATTTGTTCGATAATCTCACAAAACCTTCGACCGATCTTCCCAATTTCCGTGTCCTGTGACTCCCGACAATCACGTTCGGTACACTGGATGACACGCAACACGCCGCGGTGATAACGATAGAGCGTCGAGATCACTGCGCGAAAGTCAGCCGGCACGGCATCCATTGCCAGATCGTCCAACGTTTCAACGGCACGATTTTGGTACGCGTTTGAGAGAGCACCGGCCGGTGGACGGCCCTGAATCGTCAACCGAGTTGCATGAAATGTCCCGATCATTTGCGCTCGAAACGCATAGCAGTACAGCCTTGCCCGGCAGACGTCATGCTGATCGATCTCTGCGGGGCTGCGGTTGTTCTCGTGGCTCCGATTAGCCTTTTTGATGAGCTGCTCGTAGACTGGATCCATCTTGAGATTCATTTTCTCCCTCTCTTTCCCGGCCGAGCCGGAACCATGCAGTATATCTAGCGGAGATGATTTTCTGTTGACATGCCCAGAGATTGCTGGAGAGAGACGCGGCGGGAGAGATAGGATGAAAGCTACAAATTCTCCCCCTCTCTCCCCCGGCTCAACGGAATTTATGGTCAAGACCGAGGATTTTGCGATTCCTCTTCCGACGCATTGGCTTACGTCGTCCGGCAAAACCAAACAGTTGAATTAGAAAGGTTGGCCATGACTCAGGCAAGCCAAACTCCACTGATCCGCGTCGCCACGTTGGCGGAACTTCAAAAAAAAGGTGTGATGGTCGTGACCGCGTCCGATCGGCCCATCGCCGTGTTTGCTGACAACGGAAAGATCGCGGCGGTCGACAACCGCTGCCCGCACATCGGCTTTCCGCTGCACACCGGAACGCTCAAGGACGGGATCTTGACCTGCCATTGGCACGAGGCCCGATTCGACATTTGTAACGGCTGCACGTTCGATCTATTCGCCGACGACGTTGCTTCCTACCCGACCGAGGTGAACGAGGGGGTCGTCTACGTCGCCGATGCCCCTCGTCTGCGCGAAGACTCAGCGTATTATCGTCAACGTCTGCGGCACGGCCTGGAACACAATATCTCACTGATTCAGGCAAAAGCCATCTTGGGGCTGAGGAGAAACGGCTCGGATTGGTGCGAGATCATTCGCGAAATTACAAGCTACGGATGCCGCAACCATGACGACTGGAATCAGGGGATGACGATCCTGGCCATTGTGGGAAACCTGGTTCCCTACCTGAGCGAGAAGACAGCCTACCATGCGCTGTTACGCGCAAGCCGGCAGGTTGCGGCCGACTGCAACCAAGCCGTTCCACATCGGCAGCGCGAACCGTTGAGCAACGGAGATCATTCCGCCGAACGGCTCACGCGATGGATGCGTGATTGGGTGCACTGCAGGCACCGTGACGGCTCTGAGCGGGTTTTGCTCACGGCGGTGAAGAAGTTTGGTCCGGCTCGCGAGCTGGCCGACCTGCTCTACAGCGCCGGGCTAGACCGGGTCTATGCGCAAGTGGGTCACGTCTTCGATTTTACCAACAAGGGGTTTGAGCTGCTGGAGACGATTGGCTGGGACGACGCGGTCGAGGTGTTGCCGCTGGTCTTGCACCGCATGGTCATGGCGCGAGGCGCCGAGGAAGATGCGCATTGGCATCACCCGATCGAAATCATCGAGCCGCTCCGCGAGGCCGAACGGCAAATTGCCGATTGTCTGCGCGAGGGCCGAGACAAGGCGTGGGTCACGGATTCGGGTTTGCTGGAGGTGCTGCTGGGAGACGATCCCCTGCACATCATCGAAACCTTGCAACACGCCCTCCGCGACGGAGCGGCTCCACGAGAGCTGTCTAAGCGTGTGGCCTATGCCGCCGCATTGCGATTGGCCCGCTTCGCAATGACCAACGAAGTTGCCGATTGGTTCAACCCGCGGCATTCCTTCATTTTCGCCAACGCGGTCCATCAGGCCCTCGGACGATGTGAATCGCCGGGCGTTGTTCGGGGAATCTTTCAGGGCGCCCTCTCGGTGTATATGGGCCGGTTCCTGAATCTTCCGTCGGCGAAGCTTCCGGAAGAGACCGGGGATCTCGATGAATTGCCGCACGATCCCGAAGAATTATGCGCACATCTGTTGGATCTGCTAGACAGGCAGGCCGATGTGACGTCGGCGGCGCTGACAGTCTCTCGATACCTACAGCAGCGGCACCCCGTCAAGGCGTTGATCGACACCTTAACCTTGGCCACGGTGCGGGAAGATTTCGATTTCCACGCCGTCCAGGTGTTGGATGCGGGCGTCCAGCAGTACCACGAGTGGAACGGCGGACCGGAAGGGGAACACATTCTCGTCGGGGTTGCCCGTCAACTGGCGGCATTCTGCCCGACGCCGCGGGCCGGTCACCAAACGGCGACAATCGCCATGCGGCTCCAGCGCGGAGACAAGATCTACGAAGACTTGGACTACACCCCTGCCGAGGCAACAGAATCGGAGGTCTCGTGATCACGAATCGGCGTCTGGTGTTCGAGCCGCTCGGTTTTTTGTGTGTTTGACCGGATCGATGTTGCGTTGTCCGAGATTTCAAAAGTCAACACGTTCAAACTGAGTCAACCCCGTCCAAACTGTTCGACATCGTCAAAAATAGCATTTCTGTTTTGACAAAATCTGGTAGTAGACATACATTCTCAACTCACACCCTGGAAGCTGAGTCAGGTAGGTCAGGCACCCCGTGCCTGACCTACCTTCTGCTGAGATTCACCGAAGGTGACCTGCCATAGATTCCCAGGATTCCAGCGTCATCTTGACGACATATTTTGCGAGCAGCCGTGATCCACAAAGCAGGCGAGTGATATCTGTTGATCTGTTGGAGAATTGGCTGCCGAGAATATTGTGACTCGGTCTTCCGGGAATCATCTTTCACCACGGATTATCAGACGCTTTTGTAAGATCGCAAGAAATTGGGCAGGTCCGATTCGTCCAAGTCGAACCGTCCCAGACCTTGTCGACAAATGACTATCGTTTTTTCATCTATTACGAATGGCTGGCGCAGCACCCTGAGGTGCGAAGTCTATTCTGCACAGACCTATTTGATGTTCTGGTGAAAGACAACCCTCATGAATTGGTCACCACGGACTTTCAACTTTGGGTGGGCAGAGAGCGTGATTGGAAGATCGACCGTGAGACTGTGGCTGGCCGGTGGATGATGGACAAGTTCAGGTAGTGCTATCGAGAAATCCCAGCTCAAGTCCTGGGCAAGCCCATTTTGAATGCCGGCATCTTTGGGGGAATGAGGGAACACGTCTTGCGGTTTCTGCGCGAGATGACCATTGAAATCCAACGACTCTCACCCGGTCCGAACCTCAACGGCAACATGGCCGCTTTGAATCTCGTCCTCTATCGGGACATTGGTGAGCAAAATATTTGGGCCCAAGGAGCGCCGCTGCACTTGGTTTTTAAAAGGTACGACCGATCTGCCGACGTCTGTTTCGTTCACAAGTGAGAGCGGTCCAACTCAACAGCAGGGGGCGGTGGAATGTTGTCAGACGACTTTTGCTTGTTCGCAGTCAAGACTCCTCACGATGCGGAAGCAACAGGCTCTATGAATTTCGTTGTCACGCGCTGTGAATTCAAGGGAAGCAAGTCATGAAGTTTTTCATCGACTGCGACGCACACGACGGCTGTTCTGTTAGAAAGTTCCGCCACAGATTCCACAAGGCAGAGGACTATGTCATCCATTGCTTCGAACCGAATCCTAAGTTCTTTCCCATCTTTAATGATCTCGATGTGCTGTTCCATCCTGTGGCCGTTTGGTCACGCGACGAAAGCAGATCGCTTTATATCGGACAGATCAACAACGGTTGGGGAAGCACATTATTCCCGCATAAAACCACTGGCAACATCGACCGAAACCGCCCGCTCAATATTTGGTGCATCAATTTCAGCCGCTGGCTGGCAGAGCATTCTACTCGTTTCGATGACATCATCCTGAAATTGGACATCGAAGGCGCCGAGTACGAACTGCTCACTAAGATGTTCGAGAACTGAACCCTTGAAATGGTTGATCGATTACTCATCGAATGGCACTGGGAGAAAATCGGCATCCCAGAGAGTGAGCATAAGGTATTGCGCAATCGAGTTAAGTCCCTCGTTCCTTGTGTTGAGGAGTGGGATGCGACTGACCATTCATTTCATCAGACGACAAGCCACGCCTGAGAGACGTGAGTTTGAGCAGTTCAGGAAGCCTGGCGGAACTGCAGCGACGGTTTGTCAATTGTCACGATGGTGTGCGGCGGGATGCTTTGAGTCAGCGATACGCTGGCCCCAATGACCGAGCCGACTCCGATCACCGTGTTTCCGCCGAGAACGCTTGCATTGGAGTAAATCACCACGTCTTGCTCGATGCTGGGGTGACGCTTTCGGCCCCGGATCAGTTTGCCTGCGGGATCCTTGGGAAAACTCAGAGCCCCCAGGGTCACACCCTGATACAGTTTCACGTTTTCGGCAATCTCGCAGGTCTCGCCGATGACGACGCCGGTGCCATGATCGATGAAGAACGACCGGCCGATTCTGGCAGCGGGGTGAATGTCAATCCCGGTTCGGCTGTGGGCCCATTCGGACATCATGCGGGGAATGAGCGGGACGTCGAGCCGGTTCAACTCGTGAGCCAGCCGATAGATGGTCACCGCTTCCAGACCGGGATAGCAAAAGATAACCTCGTCGAGGCTATGGGCGGCCGGGTCGCCATCGTAGGCCGCTTGCGCGTCCTCAGCCAGAATGGAGCGGATGTCGGGCAACCGTTCGAGAAAGGCAATGGTTTTTTCCTGTCCCAGCTTCTCGAAGTCGTGCTCGGCTACGTCAGCGCAATCGATCCCCCGCTGCAAGTCGTGCTCGTGCCGCAAAGCGCGGGCGATCTGCTGCGTGAACTTGTCGTGCAATCCGTCGATCAGGTCACCGATGTGGTAGACCACGTTGCCCATGTGCAGGTTTTGCCGCCGGCGATAGCCGGGAAAGATCACCTCTTTCAGATTTTGTGTGATCTCGATTAGGGCATCGGTGCTGGGAAGTGGGCAGTGTCCCAGATGGTGAATGGTGCCGATGTCCTGGTAGGACTCGACGATGCGGTCGGTTAAATCGGTAAGCTGTTCTTTGCGCCGAAAATCGGTAGCCATCAGAAAAACCCTTTGCGCTGCGAAACGAATGACGAGGGGGAATGCAGCGGGCTCCGTCTACGCAAGGCTGTTGCGGCAAAGCGGAATCGCGCTGAAAATTTTGGAGTGCTTCTCGCCCGGCTAGGCCGGGCTGGGACAGCCACAGCCGGTCAGATCCAGCCATCCGTAGCCTTCCCGAAGGAAAGGCGCATTCGGCACGCTGGTTCTGTACTCGGCGGCAATCACAAGGCACTCTCCGATCAACAACCCCGCGACGATCGCGAATTGCGACGACTCACAAACTGGCCTCAATAGGGCGATGCCCGCCAGTCTGCGCTGCGCTGGCAGACGGCAAAATCGATTGAATCGAGTCGTAGCAGTCCCTTGACCGAATTTTATACGCTCCTGTCGTCGCAGACAAGTTATTGACTCAGATCGGCTGAACGATGGCGACAGTTTGAATAATTCCGGCCATCTGTTACGTAACTCTCTCCTGTCGGAAGAGGCCGGAGACGCACGGCTGCCGGATGTCACCCAACTGCCCTTGGCCCCGATGGGCTGGAAGCGAACTTTGCGAAGAGTCTCTAACTGGCTGAACGCAGGGAACTTACGCCGCTGAACAATCGGCGAAGTCCGACTTTTCTCATCAACCACCGCCCTTCTCTTAACCGATAAGATCAATACGGCTTTCCGCGAAGGTTGTGGAAAAATGTTGTGCAGCCGAGCCGGCTGCACAACATGGGGGGCCACGTTGACAGGCAAGCCACCTGCACCACGAAGTTGGCGGAAAACAAAAAATTCTTCAGCCGGCCGCTCAGGCACGGTCCTGACCGGCTGCCAGGCGGATGGCCAAGGCCAGCTTGGAATCGTCAACCGGAAGGACGCTCCGCAGGTCGGCGATCACTTTGTCATGTTGGATCCTACAGAACAGCCGGATCGATCCGAGACGCAGCCGGCGTGCCAGTTCGTCTGCCGAAAATTTCGTGTGTGCTAACGACAAGACGGCCGTCGGCAGTTCCACACCGGGCAGCGACCCTCCGCCCACGGGCGCCTTGTCGGTGCGGACTTCGACTTCCAGATGTTGCGTTTTTCCGATCTCGCCTTTCAGCGCGTGGGCCCGTTCTAAAAGCGATCCGGCGGTGGCGGCGAGCATGTTGATTGTTGGAATCTCGGTTTCGGCGGCCGATCGGAGGTACGAATCGAGCGTCGCCGAGAGCGCCGCCAGCGTCAGCTTGTCGACCCGGACCGCCCGTGCCAGCGGATGCTTGCGGATCGTTTCGATCAGTTTCGCTGTGCCGAGCACAATGCCCGCCTGCGGACCGCCGAGCAACTTGTCGCCGCTGCCCAGTACAACGTCGGATCCACAGGCTATGCTCTGCGGAAATGTGGGTTCTTGGGGCAGTCCAAATTTCGTCACGTCGATGAGCGAACCGCTGCCAATGTCGTCGATGACGATCAGATTGTGTGCGTGAGCGAATTCGGTCAGTTCGGCGATGTCGGGAGTTTTCGAAAAACCGACAACACGATAATTCGACGGATGCACGTGCATGACGGCGGCGGTCTCTGGGCCGACCGCCTGCTCGTAGTCTCGAAGTCGAGTCCGATTGGTCGTTCCAACTTCACGAAGTTTCGCGCCGCTGAGTTGAAAGATTTCCGGCAGGCGAAACGATCCGCCGATCTCGATCAGTTGGCCCCGAGAGAGAATCACTTCCCGACCGGCCGAAAGCGACTGCAACGTCAGCAGTGTGGCGGCGGCGTTATTGTTGACGATCAGCGAATCTTCACAGTCGGTCAGTCTCGTCCACGCCGAGCGCAGTTGGTGACCGCGATATCGCCGCTCGGCGGTCTGCAAATCGATTTCGACGTTTCCAGCGCCGGCGATGTCGGTCAGGGCCGACGTTGCCGTTTGCGAGAGCGGGGCACGTCCCAGACCGGTGTGCAAGATCACTCCGGTGGCGTTGATCACCTTCCCGATTCGTACATGTTCGGCCGACTGGGCCCGATGGGTCAGCCGTTCGGCGAGAGAGTCGAGAATCTCGTCACGGCTACCGTTCGCTTTTCCATCGAGCAACTGCTGGCGGACGTGAGCCAGCTCTTCGCGGACCCAATCAAGAACGATGCGACGCCCCTGACCGTCGACCAACGTGCGCACACCGGGATGTTCCAGAACCGCATGAACGGGCGGCAGATTTCGTAGAGGATTTTGGGCCGATTCGTGCATGATACCGCAGTGTTGAATTCGTGGAGTTAAAGTTGCAGTGGCTGGCTGATGTTCGGCCCGACGACGCGAACATCGCCCTGACGAACCGTCACCCCCGCGACGTCAAAGTATTCACAGAGAGGGACGGAGTATTTGCGGCTGACTTTCCATGCTTCACGCAACTGCGACATCGTGGCTTCGGCGTTTTCCTGCAGATATTTTTGGCAACGCACACGCGCCGCTTCGAGCGCTTCGGGCACAAAATACAGCTCGTCCGAGATGCGCACCAGCAGGCTGTCCTCGACGCACAGATTCAACAGCAACTGAATTTGGTCCGGCTTCTGCTCGAGATCGGCCGTGAGCGCTTTCACGGTTGGTGGGGTCAGACCGCCGGCAATCAGCGCTTCGAGCATCTTCGACAGCGCCTGCTGTTGATTCTTCGTAAGCGTAACCTGTAGGTCGGCAGGCCCAATTTGTCCGCGAATCTCGACCAACTGCTTCGTTTTGAGCAATTGGTGCAGCACCGCGTCGAGCAGATCGGGCTGCGTGATCTTGCGGCAGGCGGTGATCAACGTATTCCGCGGCAACCTGCGGCGCGGCTGATGTTTTTGCACCTCGGCCCTGATCGTTCGCAGGACCGAACCGGCAACCGATTTCAATCGATCGCGATGAACGAGACAGGAGCGCTCGGGACTACCGATGGTGAGCAAATCTCCGTTTGTCTTGAGTTCTTCAATCAGCCCGGCATAGCGTTGGGTGAGAATACCGGCGCGGTGCGCGGCGGGCAGGGGCGAATCCTCGATGACGTCCTGCTGCGAGAGTAGAAAAGAGAGCCGGCTGTATTCCGACGGCGTGTCGAGCGCGGCCCCGTACGTCTCGAGGTCCTTGATGCGTTTCTCGGCAGCGACGAGCGGATCGAGGATCGTCCCGCCGCCAATCGTAAGCGCCGGTGAAATACGGCGAATAATGAACCGCTGACCGTACGACGCCACGACCGGATCTTGGGTCCGGATCTCGGCATAGCAGCGCTGGCCAGTCTGAAGCCGCTTCCCTTTGAGAATGATCCGGGCGGGTGCTTCTTTGGTGCCCAGATGCAAATTGACTTCCAGGCGGTCCTTCAGAACGACCGACGAACTGGGCAGTGAACGCAATTGGACGACCAGACGCTGCGTCGGCTGCAGGTACCCCGGAGTCGCCAATTCCTGCCCGCGCGAAATCTCGTCTGCCTTGATGCCCGCCGGGTTGATGGCAGTCCGCTGACGAACGCGGCTGTCCTCGGCGTCGACACCGTGATTCTGGACACTGCGGACGCGAATGGCGCGCTGTTCCGGCAGCAGCTCCAGCACATCGCCGGCGCGGACTTCGCCGCTGAGCACCGACCCGGTGACGATCGAGCCTTGTCCCGTAATGGAAAAGATGCGGTCGACCGGCATGCGGAACAGGTCCTGCGACTCTGACCATTCGACTTCGGAAGCAACTTGCGTCAGCGCCGTCTTCAGTTCGTCGAGCCCCGCGCCGGTTTCCGACGAGACGAGGATGATCGGACAGCCCTCCAAAAACGTTCCGGCTACCAATTCCACAATTTCCGCCTGCACCAGTTCTACGAAATCGGGTTCCACCAAATCGATTTTGGTGATTGCGACCACACCGACCCGCACACCGAGCAGATCCATGATTTCCAGGTGTTCGCGGGTTTGCTGCATGACGCCGTCATCAGCCGCAACAACCAGCAACGCCAAATTGATGCCGGTCGCGCCGGCCACCATGTTCTTGACAAACCGCTCGTGGCCGGGGACGTCTACGACACCGAACTGAAACCGGCAATTCCCGGTTTGTGTGTGTGGCAGTCCAGACGCCGATACTTCACCGACCTGGTCGCTTCTTCCGCCGGCCAGAGCAGCCGCCGGGCGTGGAACGTCA
>CAUZTK010000018.1:0-25986 GCA_963582395.1 Planctomycetota bacterium
TCGGAGATTCTCAGCAGCGCAGAACTCGAAGAATTTCTGGTGGACTTCGTCGTCGAGCAGACCGGTTATCCCCCCGAGATGGTCGAGATGGATGCCGACCTGGAAGCGGACCTCGGCATCGACAGCATCAAAAAGGCGCAGTTGTTCGGCGAACTGGCCGAGCACTTTGAAGTGGACTTGCAGTCGTCCGACGAGCTCTCGCTCGACGACTTTCCGACGCTGCGGCATGTGCTGAGCTTTCTGGAGGGAGCCGGACAGAAACGGTCGAACGCTGTTGAATCGACATCTGTTGTGAAGGTCGCGATTCCGCTCACACAAACGAGTTCGGTTTCCGCTGCCGGGGAGCCGGCCACCGCTGTGACGGCAGAAATTTCGACAGAACCGGCCGTCGCAGTGCTCAGTGGCACTGATCTAGAAGATTTTCTGATCAATTTCGTCGTCGAGCAGACCGGCTATCCCCCAGAGATGGTTGAAATGGATGCCGACCTGGAAGCGGACCTCGGCATCGACAGCATCAAAAAGGCACAGTTGTTCGGCGAGTTAGCTGAGCGCTTTGAAGTGGACTTGCAGTCGTCCGACGAACTTTCGCTCGATGACTATCCGACGCTGCGAGACGTGAGGAACTTCCTCGAGGGAGTTCCTCAAAAAGTAACTGTCTGACCTGTCCGGCGTTCGAGCAATGGCCGGGCATGACTGCTGCACCGTCTTGGGGCTTACGAAGGGGCCACGGCGGTTTGAACTGCTTTGGGCACGAATGGCTTTCGTGCTTCTTCCGTTAGTGCAGGAGGCGTTCTGAATTTAAGTTCTGAAAATTCAGAGTTTGATGATACGACGATGAATAGCATTGCTGAAACGCCGCTGGCCATTATCGGCATGGCCTGCCGATTGCCGGGCGCAGACAACCTGAATGAATTCTGGCAGTTGCTAGTCGAAGGCCGCAGTGACCTCGGCGAGTTGCCCCCGGATCGATTCAACCGTGACTTGCACTATCACCCTCAGAAGGGGGTTCGCACCAAGTCGTACACGACCCTGGGTGGCGTGACGCGGGAAAGACCATTCGACGTCGACGCCTGCCCGCTTCCCCAACGGCTGCTCGATGAATCTCACAAGGTTCATTTGCAGTTGTTCGAGGTCGCCGCGGCCGCTTGCCGGCATGCCGGGCTCGATCCCTACGGTCTTTCACCAATGGACGTCGGTGTTTTCATCGGCCATACGCCGCCCAGTGCATTGGCAGGCAAAGTCATCTATGCACGGCAGATCGAGCTGACCGCACAGTACTTGCGAGAGATCCCCGAATTCAACGAACTCACCGGCGGCGTGCAGGACGCCGTCATTCAGCAAATCGTCGATCGCGTCCGTCGCGAGTTCACACCCGGCGACAAGCGAATCAAGCTGCATGCCAACGCCTACCACGCAGCAGCCATCATCGCAGAGGGATTCAACCTCAACGGGCCGGCTGTCTGCTTCGATGCAGCCTGCGCCTCATCGCTTCGCGCGTTGGGACATGCGGCACGGGCGCTGCAACTGGGACAGATTGAGATGGCCATTGTCGGCGGCGCGTCGTATTGCCACGCCGACACGTTGGTCCTTTTCTCTCAGGCGCAGTCGGTCAGTGTCACCAACGGAACATGCCCGTTCGACAACGATGCCGACGGTCTCGTCGCCGCGGAAGGTTATGCCGTGCTAGCCATCAAAACGTTGCAGCGTGCCTTGGCGGACGGCGATCCGATTCAAGCGGTGGTTCGGCGGATCGGCATTTCCTCCGACGGCAAGGGAAAAAGTCTCTGGGCGCCGCGCGAAGAAGGACAGATCGAAGCTATCCGCCGGGCATACGGCAACGACTTGTCCCTGCGCGACCTACAGTACATTGAGATGCATGCCACGTCGACGCAGGTCGGAGACGCCACCGAAATCGGTGCCCTGAACCGCGTGCTTCGGGAGGCACTGCCGGCCGGCGCCAAAATTCCAATCGGCAGCGTGAAGGCCAACGTCGGTCATACGCTGGAAACGGCTGGAGTCGCCAGCTTGATCAAGACCGTGCTGTCGATGCAGCACGGCGTGATTCCCCGACAGATCAACATCAAAAAATTGAACGAAAAAATCAACTGGCAAGACGTCCCCTTCTTCGTACCGCAGTCAAATCTTCCGTGGCTTCCGCCCAGCGAGGGTCAACCACGGCGTGCCGCCGTCAATGCATTCGGCATCGGAGGCCTGAACGTGCACGTGGTTGTCGATGAACACTTGCCGCAGGCAAGCCGGGCGCTGGTTGCGCCGAAACCCAACTCGTCCCCGTCCGTGCGGGTTGCCGACGAGACGGCCCACGAGAGCATCGCCATCATCGGTATGGGAGCGGTGCTTCCGGGCGCCCGAACAATCGACGCGCTGTGGGACGCCTTGAGTTCCTGTCGTGACCAAAAAATTACCGTTCCGTCCAAGCGTTGGGACCCGCGGTTCGGTTACGAGGCCGATTCAAACCGTCTGTGGGGCGTGCCGACAAAGCTGGGTGGTTTCATCACCGACTTTGAGTACGATTGGAAACGGCACAAAGTTCCGCCCAAGCAGATCGCCAGCGCCGACCCGCTGCAGTTCATGCTGCTCGACGCGGTCGATCAAGCGTTCAAACACGCCGGTTTTGATCAACGGCCTTTCGATAAAATCCGCACCGGCGTCGTTGTGGGCACAATTTTCGGCGGCGAGTTCGCCGATCAGTTACAGATGGGTCTGCGGCTGCCTGAATTTCAGGCCTTGCTGACAGAAATCCTTCGCCAGCGCGGTGTGCCGGACGAGCAAATCGCGCAAATTGCGAAGAAACACGAAGACCTGCTGCTGAAGTACATGCCAGCGCTGATCGACGAGACCGGCAGCTTCACCGCCAGCACTCTCGCCTCGAGAATCACAAAGACGTTCGATTTGATGGGGGGCGCGACGGCACTCGATTCCGGAGAGACGTCGGCGATGTCGGCGCTGAGCGCATCCATCGATCTGCTGCGGGCCGGTGACTGCGACATGATGCTGTGCGCCGCCGGCCAGCGTTCGATGGGTTTGGCCTGTTACGAGTCGATGGCCAAATCGGGGCTGCTCTCGACGACCGCTCAGCCCCACGGGCCGTTCGCCGCCGATTCCACAGGCTGTGTACCGAGCGAGGGTGTCGGCGTTGTCATTTTGAAGCGGCTCTCCGACGCACATCGTGACGGCGACACGGTACACGCCGTCATCCGCGGCATCGGGGTCTTCCGAGATGCGTCATTACGGCAGGGCGTCCGGACCGCGGTTCGGCGCTGCTTGGAAGCCTCGAACGTGAGTCCCGATGAGGTCGCCGTCGTCGAATCTCGCGCCTGTGGTGTCCCACAAACCGACGAGCAGGAGTTGATCGGTTTGGCTCAGGAGTACGCAACCGGTAATCGCAGCGAGAATTTGTTGATCTCAACTCTCGCCGGCCAAATCGGCGATACCGGAGGAGGCTCTGGAATGCTAGAGTTGCTGAAGGCGGTGGCCGAACTCAACCATGCCGAAGTGCCGAAAAACCTGGACATCGAACGGCCGGCGTCGTACGTCGCTGCCAATGCCGCGACCATTCGTCTGGCCGACAAACAATCTCCAATTCGAGTCACCAATTCCGAAGGACATGCCATCGCGGGGGTGAGCTGCTTCTCGCAATATTTGGTGGCCTACCATTTGTTGGTTGAAGGGGGAACACAAATCGCACAACCGGCTCGATTGCCGAAGCCGTCCGCCACAGCAACGGCTCTCTCGCCGGTCGGTTCAGCACCCGGAAGCTGGATGATTGTGCGGATCGCCGCCGACACGTTGTCGGAAGTCGTCGCCGAATCGGCCCGGCGATCGAGCAGCGCGGCATCTCTGTTTGGCAGTGCAGAATCGACGCAGTTTCAACCGACCGATCGCTGCCGATTGGCCATCGTTGCCGAGAGTCCCGATGATCTGGCCGCAAAGCTAGAGCTGTCTGCGAAGCATCTCGAACGTCCGGCGGCACGTCCGCTGCTCGTCGAGAAAGGAATTTTTTACGGTGAAACAGAATCGATCCGGCCTCGGGTGGCATTTTTGTTTCCGGGGCAGGGCTCTCAGTATGACGGCATGCTGAAATCGCTGGTCGACGAGTACCCGCCGGCCGCGCAAACATTGCACGGAGTTGACACGGTCTTGGCCAGACTGCAACTCCCCTCGTTTGCCGATCTCGCCTGGACGAACGGAGGTCGGCTGGGAAGCGATGTTTGGCGAACGCAGTTGTCGCTGCTGGCTGCTGACACCATTGTTTACGCCGCGGCCTCATCGATGGGTTTGTTCGCAGATCGGGTTGCCGGTCATAGTTTTGGCGAACTCGCGGCTCTCACCGCTGCCGGCTCGTGGACGTTTGAAGAAGCCGTCCGTGTGACCAGCGGCCGTTGCGGGGCCATCGACAATTGCCGGCAGGCAGGTGGCATGATGGTCTCGACCTCGGCGCCGGCCAGCATCATCGATCGACTCTGCGCAGAAATCGTCGGCGCGGTCTCGGTTTCTCATCGGAATGCGCCGGAACAAACCGTCGCCGGCGGAGAGAAAGCCGCCGTCTTGCAGCTCGCCGAGCAAGTGCAAGCACTCGGCTTCAAGACAAAAATTCTGGATGTGCCGGCGGCGTTCCATACCCCGTTGATGGAAGAAGTCAAAGGACCGTTTCGAAAGTCTCTGGAAGAGATCCGGATTAGGCCGCCCGAGGTTCCATTGCTCAGTAGCGTCACGAACAAATACGTGGCCGACCCGGCCGACATTCGCGATAACCTCGTTGTGCAGATGACCCGCCCGGTTGACTGGAAGGACCTCGTGCAACGATTGGCCGACGAAGACGTGACGGTCTTCGTCGAGGTCGGACCCAGGCAGGTGCTCACCGGTTTGAACAAACAAATTCTGAAAGAGCGGGCCGTGGCGTTCGTCGGCTGCGATCATCCGAAGCGCAGCGGTCTGCAGCAACTGCTGTTCGCCAGAGCCTGCTTGGAAACAACCGGCGCGCTCGATCCAGCGGTCGATTCGCTGGCTGCGAGGATCTCCGCCGCGCCGCAGACCTCGCAGTCTGCCGACGCTTCTGGTTCTGCTTCGGAACAACTCGACGAGAGTTCGGCCGCGGCTGTCCTTTCCAAATATGAAGGGCTCAACGTTTTGCGGCTGGCGGGAAGCCCCTATGAAATGGGCCTGCAACACGGAGAGTCCCAGCGAGAAGAAATTCGCACAATTTTGCGGCGATATGCCGATTTGGCCGGTTCTCGCTGGGAGAAGCTGTTTGATTTGGATGAGGCGGTCACGCATCCGCAGGTCTTCTTCGGTCCCGACGAGCTCGAAGAGCTGCGTGGAATTGCCAAAGGAGCCGACGTCACGCTGCCCAGCATCATTGCGCACAATCTGCGGCTTTATCTCGATGCGAATGCCGGCGGGGTTCATTTTGCGCTGACGGCCCAATCGAATCCCGAAGTCGGTCTGCTACACGGGGCCAATGAAGACCTGTCCAAAAGCGTGCGGATCAATGACTGCTTGACCCGCAACGTTCAAGTGCGCCGGCCGGTCGGTGGTTTGTCGTATGTGACGTTCGGAGTGGTTGGTCAGGTCGGCAGCCTGAATGGGATCAATCAGCGGGGTGTCGTTCTCAGCACGGCGACCCTGACCGATGTCGCCAAGTTCGCCAATCCTCAGCACGGCCTGCTGCTAACGGTCCTCGTCAAGCACGTTTTGGAAAAGGCCGAAGATGTAGATTCGGCGGTTGAACTCATCCGGGCTGCCACGTGTCCCGGCCGATGGGGGGTTTGCATCAGCCAGCACACGCAAGATCGAGTTTGTTACGTCGAATACGACGGCGCGGCTTTGAAAGTCCAGCCGAGCCTCACATCGGTCCTCGCGGCGAATCACCGTCTGCTCTACAACTTCGCGCGAGAGATCCCCCCTGATTCCGAGCACCGGTTAAACCGTCTGAAAGACCTGCTGGGGGGCGATCGTCCGAAAAACGTAACCGTCTCGCAGGCACAGGCCGCGCTGCGCGACCGCTTCGACCTTGCGCATGGGCGGGAAGCATCCTCATCCACGATCAACACCATCCGCCGAATCGACAACCAGATCAGCATCGTGATGCAGCCGGCAGGTGGCAATCTGTGGGTCACCGGCGGTCCTCTAGCCAACGGGCGGAGCAACGAGTTCACGCAGTTCAAACTGGCTGATCTTCTGCCGAAACTCGCTGCACCGCAACAGGCGATTCATGAAAACGGTGCAGAGCTCAAGAATCAACACAGCATCATTTCCGCCGAGACGCTCGCCGCCGCATATGCCGAGCCAGTAAAAACTGGTGACCATCGAATCTGTCGCCGGTTTGTGATGCGAGTGGTCGAGGCACCGGCGACAGCCGTCCTGCGAAGACCTCTCCAACTAAAGGGGGCAGCAATCGTCCTCGGTGATAACCCGGCTGCCCGGGCGCTTGTGGAGCGGCTCCGGCGGGACGATATCCCCGTCTCGCTCTTGCCCGTCTCAGACGACGCAGACCAGACCCGGGCGGCGCTCGTGCAACTCTGGCAATTTCGCCCGGCGCCGCATTTATTCGTGATGATCGCACACGACGGCGACGCCCTGACCACTCTCGATTCTGCCGGTTGGATGCAGCGGCGGACACGCGGCGCTGTGGTCCCTTATTGGGTTTGCCAGCGCTGGTACGAGCTTGTCTCGTCCGCTGATCTGCTGGACGAAGCCACCCTCATGGCCGCCACAACATTGGGGGGCGACTTCGGGTTTTCCGGTCAACTGAAAAACGTCGAAAGCGGTGCGCTGACCGGCCTGCTCAAAGGCATTGCCCTGGAAACAAAAATACAGAACCGCAAACAGGGGTTCCTCGCCAAGGTGGTCGATACGTCACCGAATATCAACCCGTCCAAACTGGCCGACGCCCTTTGCTACGAACTGGCCGCCGATGACGATGAACTCGAAGTCGGCTACATCGACGATCGGCGGTATCTGGTGCGGCCGGTTGTAGAATCGGTCGAATCACACAAGCGATCCGACATTCCCCACGGGGCCAACTTCGTCGTCACCGGTGGCGCACGCGGAGTCACCGCCGTCGTCGCCCGTGAGTTGGGCAAACAGTTTGGTGTCAAACTCAACTTGATCGGCTCCAGCCCGTTTCCAGAAATCCCGGACGCTTATCTCGATCTCTCGCCGCTGGAACTGAAGGAACTCCGCGGCACGGTGATGAAGGAAGCCTTGTCTAACGGCGAGAAACCGCCCGATGTGTGGCGACGGTTTGAGAAATCACTCGAAATCGCCAAAACGCTGCACTCGTTTGCAGAGGACGGGCTCCAAGCGACTTATCATAGCTGCGACATCAGCGACCGACGAGCGCTTGCCGCGCTGCTGCAGCGGATTCGGGCCGCCGACGGGCCGATTGTCGGCGTGATCCATGGGGCCGGCTTCGAGCGGGCCTGCCGTTTCGAGAAAAAACAGCGGAAACTCGTGGAATGCACCGTCGCTGCGAAAGTCGACGGCGCCGCGGCGCTGATGAAACTGACTCGCGACGATCCGGTCCGTTATTTCGCCGCTTTCGGGTCGGTCAGTGGCCGATTTGGCGGGGTCGGACAGACCGATTATTGTCTGGCCAACGAAATGCTCTCGAAGCTCGTCGACTGGTATCGAACAGAGCGGCCCGATTGTCGCGCAACCGTGTTCCACTGGCATGCCTGGGACAACGTCGGCATGGCGGTTCGCCCCGAATCGCGGCATATCGCCAAGCTGCATAACATCACCTTCATGCCTTCTTTGGAAGGAACGGAACATCTGATCGACGAGCTGTGCGCCGGTCTGCCGGAAGGGGAAGTCGTTATTACCGAATGGGGTCCTTGTCAGGAGAAATACGCAGATGTTGCGGCCGCTTCGAGCCCGACCGGTCCCCCAAGTGTGGAAACGCTACCGCTGATTGATGCGGTGCGAGACATGCAACTCGGCAAGCGATTGACGGCGGAACTGCGGCTCGACCCAACGTCGGACGTCTTTTTGCTTCAACACCGTTACAAAGGCCGGCCGATGCTGCCGGTTGTCATCACGCTGGAAGTGCTGGCCGAGGCGGCCTCACTGCTGGTCGGCGAAAATTCAAAAATCAGCGGATTGCGGAACATCGAAATCGTGAATGGGCTGCGGTTTTTCTCGGACGATCCGCTGTCGGCCTGCATTCAGGCAGCCGTCGGCGAGGAGGAAGTCCGCTGCGAATTCACGGCCGACTTCGTGAATCGCCGTGGCCAGGTTCTTAAAAAAGATCAATTGTACCTACGATGTCTGGCGGACGTCGGCGATCGTCGGGCGGCGAAAAATGTGACGATGCCCGAACCGCCTGATGCGTGGACCGATTGCTGGTATCCCGAAGAAGACATCGTCATCTACCATGGACCGCCGTTCCGCACGCTGCGTCAGAGCACTGTGCGGGATCATGATTCCTGGTCGCGGCTGGTGGCGCCGCCGCTGGCTGAACTGGGCGGCAACCGCCAAGGAACCGGTTGGATCCTGCCCCCGGCCTTGCTGGACGGCTGCTTATTTGCTAGTGGAGTTTTCCTGTGGTTTTTGTTCGAAGGGGTGGTCGCGATCCCCGCCGGAATCGACCGGTTGATTTTCGGCCGGCCGGCACGGCCGTCGGAGAACTGCACGGTCCACATTCACTTCCGCGGCCGAGAAGGCGATCAGGGCATTTTCGACTTCAACCTGTTCGGCGATGACGGGACCGTCATCCTGCAGATGGAAGGGTATCACAACATCATTGTGTCCGAGGCACCGGTGCATGCGAACTGACGGTCTTTTCGAGCGATACGCAAGTTTCGACGAATTGCGCTCAGTCTGCGCTGCGCCCGGTGGCGCGTGGCTCTCGGAGGCGGAACGCCGCGAGTTAAGCCGTTTTCGAGACCCGGCTCGCCGACGGGCGTGGCTGTGTGGACGTCGTTTGGGAAAACAGTTTGTTCTAGAGACGATAGCGGAATCCGAAACCGAAAAGTTGAGGGTTGAGAGTTCAGGGTTGGGGGTGAAGAACAAATCTGGCTCTCAACTCTCAACCGTCAACTCTCAACCCTTAAAACCGAGCCGTGTTGAAATCTGTTCTCGTGACGCCGCCGGCCGTGCAGTCCGACCCATGGTGAAAATCAACGGGCGTAGGTCCGGCTGTTGCCTGTCGATTTCACATTCGGAACGTGGAATCCTACTCGCCGTGTCGACCAATCCGGGAATTTCCGTCGGCGTCGATTTGGCCACGTCTGCCGAGTTGAAACCGGCATTTCTGAAAACGTGGTTCACGGGGAAAGAGCAACAGTGGCTGCAGAATATCAATTCACAGCTCAGCATGACCCTGTGGGCAATTAAGGAAGCCGTTTATAAGGCCTGTAACGCCGGCGAGAGCTTCAAACCGCGCCGGATCGAGGTTTTCCGCTCCCGATGGGGCCGATTCTGGTGTCGGTATGAAGGAAAAGACCTTCGGGATGTCTGTGATATACGAACCCGCAAGGTCGATGGTCAGATGGCAGTGACCGTCGTCGTCGCGAAATCGATTGAGACCGATGACCGAACCGATGAAATCGAATCGTTGGCCGGCCATGGTGTTCTCTTCAGCAACGCACCACAACCCGTACACGTTTGAGGTTTGACTTTCAGGAGGGTCGCCTGATGTTTGTCCATGAATCGCATCTACCGCAAGTCCTGAATGCGGCGGAATACACATCCACAGAACAGTTGGAACGCGAAAAGTCGACGCTGTTTCAGTCCGGCTGGCAGTTTATCGGCACGCTGGAAGATCTGCCGAACGACGGCGACTTCTTCACGTTCGAGTTGTTCGAGAATCCGCTGATTGTCTGGAAGATTGACGGCCAGGTGCATACGTTTTTGAACGTCTGCCCGCACCGGTTCTCGATGTTAAGCCATCAACCCTGTGGCCACGCGGGTAACCGGTTGAGGTGCCAGTACCACGGCTGGGAGTTCGACCACGCAGGCGACACCCGCAAAATTCCCGACTCCAAAAGCTTCCGTCCGATGGAACAGGGCGCGTTGGGGTTGATCAAATACCATACCGAAACGGTCGGAAAGCTGATTTTCGTGAACCTGACGGAGAATCATCCCAGCTTGGCAGACTACCTCGGACCCGGCTACCAGGTCGCCCAGGAGTTATTTGCGCCTGAGCGGCGGCTGTTTCTGAGCATGGACTACGAGGTCGCCTGTAACTGGAAGATCAAGATTGAAAATTCGTTGGAGAGTTATCACGTCGATTTGGTGCATTCGAAAACGTTTATTGAAACGCCCGACGAGAAGGTCTGCGAGCACGTGCTGCAGCCACGATGGACGCAGTTCACCACCCAGCAGCCAGCCGCCACTCGGTTCAACATCTGGATGGATGATAAGATTCATCAGTTCACAGGTCTGGAGAACGACGGCCAGTACCGGCACTACCACTTCTACCCTTCGATGATGTACGGCAAGATGTCGGTGTTCAGCTTCGCCGAGACGGTTTTCCCCATCTCTCCGGACCGAACTCGCATTTTGGCGAAGTTCTTCTGCTATCCCGGCCAGCCGGGAACGTTGAAGACCAGAATAGCCTACAGGGCGCTGGGCCATTGGGGTAAGAAGTTCTGGCCGATTGTGGCTCAGGAGGATATCAGCGTCATGCCAGATATTCACAAGGGAATGGTCGCCCCCCAGCTACCTTCCGAGGGGTTGATTTCTGTTCGTGAAGAACGGCTGTTCCACTTTCAAGAGTACATCAAACAAGCCACCTCGAACGGAGTGCTTACGGAAGAACCGGTGCACGTTTGAAAACGATTCTCGGACACCGAACAAACTAAAAGAAAACCAAAGCAAATCCTGCCGCCGTGCGCCCGCACCGGCAGCATTAAGGGGAAGTCGCTGATGATTGACTTGACGGGGCGTTGTGCACTGGTCACGGGGAGTTCGCGGGGTATTGGGAGGGCCTGCGCGTTGAAGTTGGCCGAAGCGGGGGCCGACGTGATCGTCAATTACGTGACCTCGAAATCGGCGGCAATGGAAGTCGCCGACCGGATCGACGCGATGGGCCGCCGGACCTGGATCGCCAAAGCCGACGTGGGAGAAGAGGACGACGTCGAGTCGATGATTCAGTTCATCACGGATGAGATCGGGCGGCTGGACATTATCGTCAGCAACGCGGCGACCGGCGGGTTTCGTCCCTTGCTGGCCACCAGCACCCGTCACTTCCAAACGACGATGAACACCAACGTGCTGTCACTGGTCTACTTGGTGCGGGCCGCGTTGCCGCTGCTGCAGAATCCCCAGGGCCGCGCGAAAATCATCGCCATTTCCAGCCATGGGTCGCACATGGCGCTGCCGATGTACGGCCTGATCGGCGGATCGAAAGCCGCGCTGGAAAGTATCGCCCGACACCTGACGCTGGAGGTCGGCGATCGGGGTATTAATGTGAACGTCGTAAAAGCCGGCCTCGTCGAGACCGATTCGACCCGCAAGATTCCCTTTGCAGACCGCATGTTTTCCGGGCGCGTTGAAAAAAGCATGGTCGGCGATCGGGTACTGACGGCCGAAGACGTCGCCAACGCCGTGCTCTTTCTCGCCAGTCCGTTGAGCGATTTGATGCAGGGCGAGACGATGACGGTCGACGGGGGCTCAGCCATTCACGTCTAACGCGGGGTCACACTTCCGGCACCAGCCGGATGACGCCGGTCGCTCTCCGATCAGCGATTCGCCGAAGCCATTCGTCGCCCGCCGTCGAAACGGTTCATCAACCACAGCAAGGCTGGGCTGGCCACAAAGATTGAACTGTAGGTTCCCACCATCACGCCTAACACCAAACAGAACGCAAAACCGTGGATCCCCTCGCCGCCGATAGCGTACAGAATCAGCACCACCATCAGCGTGGTGATGGAGGTGATCAGGGTGCGGGCCAGCGTCTGGTTGAGACTGGTGTTGAGCATCTCTACGGTCAGCGCAGGGTTTCGGCCCCGCACCTCGCGGATGCGGTCGAAGATGACGATCGTGTCGTTGAGCGAATAGCCGACGATCGTAAGAAATGCGGCAATCATCGGCAAGTTGATCTTGAACTCCTGCAGACCCAGGGTCGAAAATCCGCGTCCGTAGGCGTAAGAGGCCAGAGCCACCAGACCCAGCACGACCAGCACATCGTGCACCAGCGCCGCCACCGCCGCCAGACCGAACGTAATTCGCTGAAAGCGAAACCAAATGTAGGCCACGATGGCGATTAAGCTCGCCAGCATCGCCAGGACGGCCGACTCCCGCATCTCCGCAGCAACTGAGCCGGCGAAGCTATTGACCTCTTCCAACAGTGGGTTAGCGGCCATGCTGGACTGCATTCCGGCCAGGGCCGTTTTCAGGTCATCATCGGCGACGTCAGCAGTCACCTGTAGCTGCATTTGGTTGTACTTCTTGCCCTGTTCGGCCAGAGCCGTCAAACTGCCCTCACCGATGAACTCGACCAGCGATCCCGTGTCTTCGTAGCGGTCGAATCCTTGCTCGCCCTTAAACTTGGACAGCTCCTTTTCCAGGTAGCTTTGCGCGGTCGCGCTGGAAATGTCGGCGCTGTAGGTGAGCCGAGTGCGGTATCCGCCGGCAAACTTGCCCGCATCGTCACCCGCCGACAATCCAGCGGTACTTAGTGTCTCGCCTTTCTTGTCCTTGTCCGCTTTGTTCTCGTCCGTCGATTCGTCCGCTTGCGGAATTTTCTGCACCTCACCGATTTCTTCGACGGTGACGGTCCGCAACTTCAGGTTGGTCTCCGCAAACGCCCGGTTGATCAGCGACTGCACCGTTTCCGGCTCGCCCTCGATCTCGGCAAATTCGTCGATCATGTCGGCATCGCGTGTCGTGGTTCGCAGCCGAAACCTCTTTCCTTTTTCGCCTTGGGTGTTTTCGTCCCTTAACGTCAGCCGTTCCAGTGTGACCGACTCGAAAATCTTATCCAACGCAGCGCGGACGTCCTGCCGGTCCTGCGGCTCGACGAACTCGAACGTTACCATCGTTCCGCCGGTGAAATCGACGTCGAGGTTCTCCTTGCCGCGGACAAACAGCGCGGTCATCCCGACGGCAATCAGCAGCGCCGAGCAAACGGCGGCGATCGATTTCTTGGAAATAAAGTCCCAGTGGGTCGTGCCGACGATGCTGAGCATCTTCACCTGCGAGAGCCAACGCTTCCGCTCGAAGATGTCGAACATCAGCCGGCCGAAATAGAGCGCCGTGAACATGCTCATCAGAATGCCGATAAACAGCGTCACCGCGAATCCGCGGACCTGATCGGTCCCAATCATGTACAACACGACGGCCGTAATCAGCGTGGTGACGTTGGCATCGACGATGGTGGTGAATGCCCGGCTGAAGCCGTTTTGAATGGCCAGCCGCAGGCTCGAACCGCGAGCCGACTCTTCACGGATCCGCTCGAAAATGAGTACGTTGGCATCGACCGCCATGCCAATGGTCAGCACCAGACCAGCCAGTCCCGGCAGCGTAAAGGTAGCGTTGATGGAGGCCATCGCCCCCATTACCAACGTCAGGTTCAGCACCAGACACAGCACCGCCACGATGCCGGCAAACCAGTAATAAGCGATCATGAACACCACGACGACCCCGGCTGCGATCAAAATCGCATTGACCCCTTTGGTCTGCACGTCGGCGGCCAGTGTGGGGCCGACGCTTAGCTCGTTGATCGGCTCGGGCTTGATGGGCACTTCCAGCGCGCCGGCGTTCAGCACGCTGATCAGCTCGTTGATCTCTTTCTGACTGAATTGCCCAGTGATTTGGCCCTGTGCCCCGATCGGCTCATTGATGGAGGGGGCGGAGTGGATGTTGCCGTCGAGCAAAATGGATAGCCGCCGCTCGAACCCGTCGCTCATGGGGGCATTTTTTCTGGTCAGGCTGTAGAATCGCCGCGCCCCTTCGCCGTTGAAGGTGAAGCCGACCGAAAGACCCCCCGTCCGGCTATTGATCTCCGATCTGGCTTCGGTCAGGAATTGTCCGGTGACCCGCTGGTCTTCCCGCTCGAAGACGGTCAAAAACTCTTGGAGCTGCTGGCCGTCGTCCGTCACTCGGCCCGGTCGCGATACCACCTCGCCTTGTTCTTCGACCGTCTTCGGCTGCCCCGTGTCGCTGTTGATTCCCACCTCGCGCCAACTGGCGACGATCCGGCCCCCCTCGCGAAGATCTCTCTCCTGGCTCGCCTCGGCTCGCGCGATGAGTTCGCGATGGTCGCGGCGATTGGCCAGAATCGCAAACTCCAGGCTGCCCAGCCGGGTCATCTTGTCCTTGGCCGCCTGAACCTCATCGCGAGCAACCCCCGGAATAATCACCTCAATCTGGTCGAAGCCGACTCGGCGAACCGTGACATTTTCGAGACCGGATTCATTAATGCGTTTGCTGATCGCCCCGACCAACTGCTCCATCACTTGGTCGGTGACTTCTTTTTCAGAGGCGTCGCGGTCCACCTCGAAGATCATGTTCGTGCCACCCTTGAGGTCGATCCCCAATCGAATCGCCTTCTTCAAGCTCGTCTGCCAGGCAAGCCCCTGCTGGGTTCCGTCATACAAATGCCAAGCAAACGGGGCGATGCCCAGCGTGACCGCGAACAGCACGACCGAAATCCGCTGTGACAGGTCCTTCAGCTTCAACAGCCGGGCGATCAGCGTCCCCAGCCCAATCGGCAGCACGAAAATCGCGGCGATCACCACCAAAACCAGCCAAGAAGACGTGTTGGCGGCTGTTGGGACGGCATCGGCCGTATTGTTGGTTTGCGCCAACAGCAGCCAGTTCAATCCGGTTTCAAACATCGGTTGCCCTTCTCCAACACATTCCGGCCATGGACGCGGCCTCATTTCGAGTTCGATGAACTCTCTTCGGTTTCATCCTTGACGACGCTTTGAATGCTCGTCGCCAGCATTTTGATTCGCGTGTTGTCTTCGACCTTAATGGTGACGTACGCGTGGTCTTCCGAAACAGAGGCCACCGTACCGGTAATCCCGCCGATCGTGACGATCCGGTCGTTTTTCTTCAACGAACTGACCAGTTCCGCTTTCCGCTTCTCGTCCCGTTTGCGCGGATTGAACATAAACTGGAACAACAGGAAGATGAGAATAAACGGAACGATCATCACCCAGAACGGCATCGATTCCTGTTTCTTCTCGTCTTGCTGTGCGAGCAGGCACAAAGTGGAGAACCAGTTGCTCATCAATGGGTCTCGTTAACAAGAAGCAGCAGCCCTGACCATCAGCGACCCCGGTCTGAGAAGCCACCCTTATGTTTGCGCTGCGGGCTGGTCCGCAGTCCATCAGTAAAATTGAAGAATCGGGGTATCTTAGGTTCATGCGCCCCACCGGGCAAGGCGAACCGCCCGAAACTCAGCGGTTCTTTTTTCCCAGATCGCGGACCGCAGGTCACGCAGCAACTGCTGATAGAAGGCCAGGTTGTGCAGCGACAGCAAAATCGGGCCGAGCATCTCACCCGACATAAACAGATGCCGAAGGTATGCCCGGCTGAACTGACGGCAGACCGGACAATTGCACTCTGGGTCCAGAGGTTTCGAGTCACGCTGAAACCGGACGTTTCGCAGCCTCAGCGCCCCCTCGCTGGTGAAGGCGCTTGCGTTGCGGCCGTTCCGGGTCGGCATGACACAATCGAACAGATCGATTCCCTGCAGCACGGCTTCAATCAGATCGATCGGCCGGCCGACCCCCATCAGGTATCGGGGCCGATCGGCCGGGAGCATCGGCACGGTGAACTCTAGCGTGCGGTACATATCGGCCGGTTCTTCGCCGACACTCAGCCCGCCGACCGCGTATCCCGGCAGGTTCAGCGGCAGCAATCCCTTGGCCGAGCGTTCCCGCAACTCGCGGCTGGTGCCCCCCTGCACGATTCCAAATAGGGCCTGATCGTCCCGCTGTTGGGCATCACGACAGCGGACCGCCCACCGCGTGGTCCGCTCGACCGCTTCGCCAAGCCGTTCCGGATCGGCCGTGTGCGGCGGACACTCGTCGAGACACATGATGCAGTCGGCCCCCAACTGCTCTTGCATCCGAATCGCCGTCTCGGGTGAAAGTTCCAGGAGACTGCCGTCGATGTGCGAGCGAAAGATGACCTGCTCGTCATTCAGCTTTGTCAGCCGGGCCAGACTGAATATCTGATAGCCACCGCTGTCGGTCAGAATCGGACCGTCCCAGTGCATGAAGCGGTGCAGTCCACCTAATTCGGCGACGATTTCAGCCCCTGGTCGCAGGGCCAGGTGATAGGTGTTGGCCAACACCATCTCGACGCCGACCTCGCGCAACTGGTCGGGAGTTAATCCCTTGACCGTCGCGAGAGTTCCCACCGGCATAAAAGCTGGTGTCTCGACCGTTCCATGCGGCGTTTTCCAGCGACCGGTGCGGGCAGCGGTCGAATCGTCAACGGTGTCGAGATGAAATTGAAAAGTAGACACAGATCTGTGTAGTAAGTTTTTCTGGCAGTGCAATAGAGGTCTGGGGGGGGCCCGGCCATCTCGTGGCCGGGTCGCGCAGCGACAAGAATTCCGCACCATTCGCTTTCAAATCAGAAGAGGGACATCTTTTCTTGTTGTCCGTCGAGGGACTGGATTCTTGTGCCTGACTACACCCGACCGCAAGTCGGTCGGGCCACCCCAGGTCAAATTCCCTGCGACAGCTCGGAAATCATGCCGATGTACTGCAAAAAAATGCTGAACACCAGGAAGATAATGAAAACGGCGACCAGCGCCCACACGCCCCAACCCAAGGCTGCCGTCAATGCGACGAGGCTACGTCGTGCCTGCTCCTCGAACTGCGGGCTGAGCCGATGCAATGCTTCGGGCACCGTCCCTGAGGTTTCGCCCACGTCGACCATCTGAATGAAGTCGTTCGGAAACAACCCGACCGCGTCCAGCGCATCGGTCAGGTGTTCTCCAGACCTCACCAAGCAGCAAATTTGCGGCGAGGCAGCGATGAACGCCCCGTTGGCCGTTGCCCGCAAGCTGGCGTCGAGGCTGCGGCCTATGGGCATACCGGTCTGTTGCGTCAAATAGAACGCCCAAGAAAAGCGGGCGATGGCAAACGACCGCATACAGCCGCCGACAACCGGGATTTGCATCAGCATGGAATCCAGAAACCGTTTGCCGCTGAACGTCTTTGCCAGAATCAGGTAGCCGACAAGCAGTCCCGCCAGAGGACCAAGAGTGCAGAACAGCCAAGTGGTGGCCCCTTTGGCGCCGGTTAATCCCAATCCAAGAATGTCGAAGTCATCTCCGCCGCGCGACACCCGAATCCAACCGATGACCAGAATGGTCAAAGCGATCACGAAAATTGCCGACAGCAGTTGAAACGCCGGCCAGACAAGAGAGGTCAAGAACGTTATTCGCAGTCGCAGACTGTTCTCGTAGTGATCGGCCAGATGGGCGAGAATTTCCGGCAGCATCCCGGTTTGCTCGGCCACGTGGACCATATCGATCACCAGGTCGGGAAACGCGTCTTCCTGCTGGCGCATGGCGGTGGAGACGTCGTCGCCTCGCGAAATGCCCTCACCGATGTTCTGCATCGCTCGGCGACAGCGCGGATCGGTGGTTTTGTCCGCCGCCACCGCGAACGCCTTTTTGATTTCGACGCCCGAATGCAAAAGGGTGCTCAGCGACCGGCAGGTCTGCGACAGCGATTTCATCCGAATACGGGGGCCGAACACAGATTGAGGTCCTTAACACAAACCGGTGATGCCTTCCCTGTGACCCAGTCATTCGTCAATCGTCATCTCTGTTCCAGCAGCTTCTCAATCAGTTGCTTGACGTCCTTGATGGAAAACTCATCCTCGATTTTTTCAGCATCGTCGTTATCGAACCGCTTGACCAGCTTGCCGTCGCGGCCGTAGACCAACAACGAGGGAGTCGATCCGAGGTCGATCTGTTCCAGAAAGTCGATGAAAGCGATGTTGAGCATCAGGTTCTCGAACGTCGCACCGTTTTTCTTCAGCAGCGCCACGACGTCCTGACGGTAGAACTTCGGCGGCTTGTCTTTGATGCCGTCGTAGTCGCAGTTGACTGAGATGCAGGCCAACTTTTTCTTGCCGTACTCTTTCTGCAGCCGAACGAATTTGGGGAGTTCTTCGACGCACACCGCACAGGTGGTCGTCCAGATGTTCACGACGACCAGTTTGCCTTTGTGTGAGCGAACAAGCTTCTGCACGCCGTTCCAACTGCTGACCCGCAGGGAGACGGCATTCGCAGAGACCTTCTTTTTCGGTGCGGCCGTTCGGTCCGCAGCCTGGACGGCACTCAGACTGTGTAGGGCAACCACCCACGTCGAAACCAACAACACACGGAAGAACGACATTTCGGCTTCCCTTGCGAAAGGAATGAACACTCAAACTTCAGTCGTCCCAAATTTCGGTCAGCATGTGCCTGGGTGGCCAGATCTGACCATCGGGAAGGCCCGGATTCTTCGGATTTAGGCCATCGCTTCTGCTCTGTCCCACTCATCCTGCCGGCAAACGACCGGGACTTCGGCGATAACGGTAAACGGCTTCATTGTACGCCGTCGCTGCGGGAAAGTTAATGCCCAGCGGAAACCGAGTTCGCCGAGGGAAACGACTCGTTGCTTTCGACGTCGAATTGTGGCAAAGTGGCATACACAAAAAAATCACCGTTACCACCGTCACGTCCAAATGGGAATCGGATGGACTTTCTGGAACTGGCGGGAAAAACTATTCTTGTGTTCGGTGTCGCCAACCGCAAAAGCGTGGCCTACCACGTCGGCCGGGTGCTGAGGGACGTCGGCGCCGACGTGATCTATTCGGTCCGCAGCCCGCAGAGACGCCAGTCGCTCGAGAAGCTTCTGGAAGACGCGCCGGTCTTTGTCTGTGACGTCGAGCAGCAGGACCAGATCGACCGGTTGCGCGACGAAGTCGGCCATCACTGTCCCCGGATGCACGGAATCGTTCACTCCATCGCATTTGCCGATTACTCGGCCGGCTGGCTGCCATTTCACGAAACGCCGCGGTCTGCCTTTTTGCAGGCCGTCGACATCTCATGTTATTCACTGATCGCCGTCGCCAACGCCTTTCGCGAACTGATCGATCCGCAGCAGGGCAGCGTGGTGACCGTTTCGATCTCTACGACGCGAATGGCGGCTGAAAACTACGGCTACATGGCGCCGGTGAAGGCCGCCCTGGATTCGTCGGTCTGTTTTCTTGCCAAGTCGTTCTCGCGGTTCTCCGCGATCCGTTTCAACGCCGTTTGTCCAGGATTGCTGAAGACGTCCGCGTCGGCGGGAATTCCCGGATACGTCGACAGTTTCCTGTTTGCCGAACAGGCGACCCTGCGCAAACGGTCCGTCGAAACCGAAGAAGTTGCCAATACGGTTGCGTTCCTGTTGAGTCCGCGATCATCCGGCCTCAATGCTCAAGGGATCGTGATCGACGCGGGCATGTCGATCAACTATTTCGACCGAGAAATCCTGCAGGACGCCGTTGGCCAGCAGCACCAGCCCGACAAAGGATCAGTCGAGTGAAGAGAGTAAGCAGTATTTCGGTAAAGACTTAGAGCACAGCACTCAGTTCGCTTGCACTCCTACTTGCACCCCGACACCGGATTTTGTCACAGAATCAACCGCCGGTGATGGATAGTGGGGGCATTTGAAATTCGGGGAGCGGGGGCGTGTGGCTTTGTGTGGACATGCTCTGCTCGGTTATACTGAAAGAAGTTGGAAACAGCACGCTTGCTTCGGACTGGGCGAAAACCTTATCGGCCGAGACGTCGGCATCTGAGTGATTCGTTAAACGTCCGAAGCGCATCGCCCCGCTCGAAACTCTACGTTCAATCGTCGGACCGATAAAGTCAGGCACCCTGTGCCTGACTTTTGAGACTAGGTCGTCGGGCAACTGGTGAGCGATGTTTATCCTAAGGCTTCGCTCAGGTGCGTCAGGCGCTGCAGCAACACGGGCTGACCTAATGGGGCCGCCGTAACCGCTAAGTTCATCCTTGGCACTCAACCCGCCGGTGATGTTAACCTTCAGGGAAATATTTCCGAAACCACTCGGCGCAATTTCCAGCATACTCACGAGCGTCTTCAATGGTTTTCGTATTTTGTGCGTGGTGTACCGTGAAGAACCGGTTGTAGCCGATTTCGTCAAGGCTGGCCATGACCCGCTTGAAGTCAACTCCCCCAGACTCCCAGAGCGGCAGATGCCGAAACCGCCGCGGCCCCAGAGATCGCGTTTTCAGTTCGACCGGGCCGTCCGGGTCGAGAACGTGATTCTGCACGTAAACGTTCATCAGATATGGCTGGAAGCGGCGCAACGTTTCGACGGCATACGGCTCTCCGCAGAGCATCAGGTTGGCCGGCTCGTAAATCAGGCCGAAGTTGGGACGTCCCACCTGCCCGAGCACTTCTAAAGACCGCTCGACCTGCTCGAACAGGCTGTTGGTGTGACATTGATGCGCCAGCCGAATTCTCCGTTCGGCCGCTTGGTCGGCGGCGCGGCGGGCGTATTCGACGTCGTCTCGGCTTTTCATGCAGATGCGGATCAGGTCGCAGCCGAGGGCCTCCGCTACGTCAAGACTGGGGCCGATGTCTCGCAGGCTGTTCGGTCCGTCGGCGTTGTTCAGCGGGACGTCGAAATCGGCGGTGACCATCGAGACCACCAGTCCTGCCTCTTTGACCTTGCGGCCCATCGCTTCCAGCCGGTCGCGGGGCGTCTGAACGCCACCGGCGCTGGCCCGCATGCAGAGTGCGTGGTAGCGGGATTCGGCCGCCAACTGAACGATCTCTCGAAATGGAACGTTCAGCCTGGTCTTACACGGTGCTTCGGCAATGCGAACGGAGAGGGAAAGCTTCATAAAATCAACCGGAGAGATTGAAAGAATTGAGGCAGAACGGAGGAACTCGCGGCGGGAATTTGCACGTCTGCGATTTATTCTAACTCAAACCACAAGAGCGTCGAGCCTATCGGGCTGGTGGCAGCAGAGGACACTTGCCATCGATGCGCTGTGTGAATTGTGCCTCGACTGCGCAGCCTCTTGCGGATTCGCCGACCAAACAATGTTGTCTGGGCCACCCACCCACCAACAGCACTATCCAGGTAGCCCCAGACTTCTTGTTTCATTTATTCCATTAACATCATGTTATCCACCTAATCTATCACCGGGTTGAATGCAGAGATCGATCGTAACTTCAATTTATGAAACAACTTTAGGAGATGGGTCGGCATCCTAACAGAACTGGAGTTCTGCCGGATTCGGTGTTCGGTCGAACCGGATCTTACCAGTGGGCCGGCGTACTTTTGCAAACCGTGCAGATTTCCTGTGAATGGGCTCAAATTTAGACCGTGCCGAATCTAACAGATTCGGAATAACCGTGCCAACCAAAACAATCGGTATAGACGGTTGCACCGTCAGCGGGGGAACACGGACGTTGTTCGTCTAAAACCTGGCGCGAATTGCGAGAGTTGGCATCACAGGCTTGGTCATCGCACTTTCGGTTTTGTCAGGCCGAGCCGGCGCGCAAATCGGGACGGGTTCGGATGTTGGAGTTGTCCACCTGTCGGACGGCAGCACGGTCTCGGATCCTAACAATTATCTGAGCGGTAGTTTTGCCGTCGGACCCGATCATACCTACGGCGTGTTTCGCCGAACTGTCGGTGACGGTCGGGACTACAATGACGGCTACACATCGTTCCAATTTTTCACGCCAATCTATGTGTTCGACGACCATCACCTGCTGTTCAGCGACACCCGGTTTAACTTCACCGACGACGGTCAACTGGCTGCGAGCGTGGGGGGCGGTTTCCGCAAGTTCTTCGCCGGTCAGAATCGAATCTTGAGTGGATCGTTCTGGTTCGACACCGATGAAAGCGATCAGCGAAACCGCTACAACCAGTTCGGATTTTCTCTGGAGTGGCTGGGCGACAAGTGGAATCTTCGGGGCAATTTTTACAACCCAACGTCGCATGGGCCCCACAAAGTCGGTACCCGGCTCGGAATGGTCCCATTTTTCCGGGGAAACCACATCCTGTTCAGTGACATTCGCTTCGACGAAGTGGCATTGACCGGTGCCGACCTGGAGCTCGGAGTTCCGTTGCCGGGACATCCCGACATCAAAGGCTATGCGGGGCTGTACTACTACGACTCGAAAATCCGAACCGACAAGCTCGGTATCCGCGGTCGGCTGGAAGCGTATCTGAGCGATGCCTTAACGGTCGAGCTGTCGATCAGTCAGGATCCGCTGTTCGGGACGAACCTGGCGATGGCGACAGCCTATACCATCGGAGCCAATTGGCAGCTGCTGCGGCCCTACCGTGAAAGAACGGTCGAGCAAAGAATGCACCAGCAGGTCGCCCGAACCGACCGCATGGCTCTGCGGACTTTCGTCGGCTCTCGGTTCGATTCGCTGGCGATCAATCCGTGAACAGGCCTTCCGTATTTCGTCGTCCACGACGACAACACCAATCCGACTCCGCCGGGAGACGGCACCTTCGAGAACCGGTTTAATGCGCTCACGCCCGCCGGGCCGACCCCCGCCGACATCATTCTCGCCTATCGGGGCACCAGCAGTCCAGCCAACCTGCTGGTCGGCGGAACCGTTCTCTCCGACTTTCAGCGCCTGCTGGGTGAAGGCTTTCCACACACCTTTGTCGCGCTGGGCCCCGGCACGTTCGGATTTCCCGGTTTTGCCACTTCCGGATCGTTGCCCTTCGTCGGGGCGCCGGCTGGTATGAACGGCGTGACACTGGCTAACAACAACGAATTGACCGCGCTGAACGTGATTGGCGAAACGGCCGGACTCGCGGTCACCGCCGACAATGCCATCATCAACGCCACAATCAACACCGTCAACACGACTCTAAACGATAACGGATTGAATCTCATCGCCCGAAACGGTGGCACGCTCACGGTGACCGTCGCCAACAGCAGCTTTAATCAGGTCAACGAAAACGGCATCCGCGCCAACATCAGGGACGCGGGTTCCAACATCGCCCTGACGGTTAACAATTCCGCATCGAACAACAACGTGATGGATGGCATCCTCTTCGATGCTTATACGGGAGGTTCGTTCACGGGCATCGTTTCCAACACTAACCTCTCCAACAACGGACGCAATGCCATCCGTGCCGTTTTGGCCGGCGGCAGCGTCGGCAGCCTTGTCATGACAGACGTGGTGGGAAATGGTTCGGGCGAACACGGAATGTTCATCAGCGCGACCGATTCCACACTCACTCCTTCCACATTCCTCTGCACGACCTTAAACAATAGCGGTCAGGACGGAACGGATGGGCTGGCCGACGCGTTTAATTTCGATATTACCAATTCCCAAGCCTCCGTAACCATTGTTGATTCCGTGGGGACGAATATTGGTGGTGGCCTCACTCAGGAAAACGGTTTACGGTTCCGGGTCGACATGGCCGGATCACTAACGACAACCGTGATCGGCAGCAACTTCTCGGACAACAGAATCAGCGCCTTCAATGCAACCGTCCGCGACATGGGCACTACTGCCATATTGAACATCAACAATACGCTGGGCGATCGCAGTCGTATGGACGGCTTCTTCTTCGACATCGCCGCGGGAACGTTTACAGCGAACGTAAACAACGCCTCGTTCAATCAAAGCGGGCGTAATGCCATCAGGGCCATCGGCGGCGGTACACCGGCCGTCGTGAACGTCGCCATCAACAGCACTACATCCAACAACAGCGTAGCCGAAGGCGTCTTCTTCGACATCGACGGATTGGGCGGACCGAGCACCCTCAACTTCGACTACGGAAACACCGCCCCCAATTCGCCGCGATACTCAACAGGCGCGACCGGTTTGGGGTCGAACGTTTCAAAGTGGTTCGGTCCCCCGTCCTGCCACAGCAGAATCAGCGACCGGCTATTCTTTGCCGACTTGAGATCCGCCTCGGCTCTCAGTTGCATGATGTTCGGCAAGCTCAAAATGCCGAGCCCCTGCATCGTGTTTCGCAAGAACGCCCGCCGGCTCAAATCCCGGCCCAGCAAGGGGAGCTTCCCACGCACCATCGCCCGTCCCTTTCTCCCGATACTTGTTAGACCAAATTGCACAGATAGCTTACCCGAATCAAAATTGTTTAATCTAGTCCATTACGTTGCCGAGAAAGAGGGCAGAGAACGATGACCACGAGACGCAACAGGGACACGATCCGGGAGATGCAACGACGGATGAGAAGCACTTCGTGCTGGAGCCGGACTGTGTCCAGTTCGAAGACGTCCAGTATCACCACCTCGGTGCTTGTCCGGGTTAGCCATCCACGGGCCGTGGTCTTTGGAACGCCGTTGGCCAGCGCGCGGTCGATCTCCTTTGATGGCGATGACGTGCTTAGGCCGATAAACGACGTCCTCGGGAATGTGGGCTGCTGCTCGGCGAGCAGCGTCGTCCCAACCATTCTCGGGAAGTTCAGATATCTACTTTCTACTGGATCGAAGCGACAGGTGGTGAAGATGTTGGTGAGGAGTTCGAGCGTGAAATTCATGGGTCACATCGCAGGCGGATCGCCCACGAATTCATCGCACTCCAGACACCTCTTGTCGCGGCTCTCGAACGGGTTTTCCAGGGAATCTTCTTGCCTTCGAAGAGCCAAAAACAGAGAATCAGAACAGAGGCTTGTCGCGAACGGGGAGCGTGACCCTTACTTCGCGACAACTTGTCAGCCAGAACCTCGTTGGGCGATCACAATCGGTTCGTGTCCTAAATCGCAACTCGCGATTGACGAAAGTCGGTATTTCGAGTAAGTGGGCTGGCGACTTCTTACCGTCCGATGCCCCGCATTCTCACGCGAGTTTTGTAATGCACCGAATCCTGTTTTGTTCTCTCTGTTCGTGCTCTCAATCTCCGGGTGTGCCACAATGGCCAACCTTGAAGGAAAAGAGTATTTGTTCATAGATCCAGGTGGAGTGAGGAAGCCCCAGATATACGACGATGTCGCTCGTCACTTCGAGTTGATTCACGAGTGTCTTGAAACGTGCTCCGAAGGCACGTCGGCACTCGAAATCTTCGATTCTCCCATCAATCTAACATATGCTCTTGGTTACACAGCTTTCGTAACGATTGATACTCCAATTTCAGCATCCGCAGATACACTCACGATTCCACTGGTGCTCTACGAGCGACAACATTGGAACAAAGCAGAAGTACCAATTTTCCACGCTGATGTAGGCGGCGCCCAACACCACACAGCTGAGTAGGTCCGGCAGACTGTAGGGCCGCGTTATGCCGGCCGCTCTATTCTTCGCTCCGAATCGGCCGGTACAACCGGCCCTACAGTGCTGGATGGAGACGAAGTGATCACCCTTTGGTCCGTACATACGGTGGATGTTCGTCCCCTCAACCGCTTCGCAACCGTTTGGCGACGTCGACAGCAAAGTAGGTGAGAATGCCGTCGGCGCCGGCCCGTTTGAAACCGAGCAGACTCTCCAGCATCACTCTCTCGCGATCGAGCCAGCCGCGTTCGGCGGCTGCGCACAGACGTGTAGGTAAGGCACCCCATGCCTGGCATTCGATGCGGGGGTGGATATGTCGATGCCATGTCGCATGATCGTCGCGCCTGAGTACCGTGTGAGGCTGTGGAGGCGAAGTCTCTGCCGATCTGATCAAGTCCATAAAACGCTCGGTCGGGGAACCTTGACATCCGGCGTCAGGCACGGCATCCCTGACCTACTTTCTACTTTTTTGGCAGCCTGAACCCCGTTGGGTGAACGAGGATGTGACGGAACGAAATTCGCCGTGTGCGTTATATCCTGGCAGCAATTCCGCCAGTCTTGATGAGCACCCATAACAAGCCCGACTTTTGGCTGTTGTCACGACGGCGACGGCCACGCCTAACGTCGGACGGTCCACCATAGGCATCCCAATTGAGGCGAGACCATAAGCATGTGCGAATCATCGAGGATTCCCCTCACAATCATCCTTATGGGGCTATTCGCTCCCGGGATCTTGGCGAAGCTCGGCTACTACTTGATCGATCACAACG
>CAUZTK010000019.1:0-25665 GCA_963582395.1 Planctomycetota bacterium
CGGTTCATCAAACATATCGACGACAACCGGACCCTGGGCGAGATCGTCGAGACGATTCTATCGGCCTACAATCCGGCCCCGCCGGCCGAGGAGGCTTGGAAGGTCTGCCGCTACGCCATGGAGGTCCACATCCGCCAGGACTTGCTGCTGCTCAGGCACAAGACGGTGCCGCCGGTGTTTCTGTGATCTTGATTTGTCTGGATGCCAGCATCGAGCAGATGTCTTGATCTGTGAAACGTCAAATGACAGGCCCGCTTTCCCGATGGCCCGCGTCAATTCGAGTTGTCGGAATCCGAGCCGACAAGGTTCGCGCTGACAAACCAACCGCGCCGGTAGCGTGGCATTCCAATCAAATCACCCACCGCACCGAGCGTCGATTTACCAGGTCCAGCCTTCTTGCAGCTCGTCGTTCACGACCGTCCCGTGCGGCCACTCTCCCTGACGCAGCTTGATGATACACGTAGCCGCTTCAATTCCCATCCGCTCCGAGGACAGCGTGTCTTCACCGCCGATATGCGGGCTGAGCACGACATTGTCGAGTTCTAACAGCGGGTTGTCGGAGGCGGTCGGCTCCTGCTCCATCACGTCCAGCCCGGCAGCCATCACCTGGCCACTGCGCAAGGCCGCGATCAAATCCGCTTCTTCGACCAATTTGCCCCGAGCTGTATTGATCAGCACAGCACTGGGTTTCATCCGGGCAAACACCTTGCTGTCGAAGAGGCCTTCGGTTTGCGAATTGAGCGGACAATGAATGCTCAGGTAATCAGATTCCCCCAGCAGTGTGTCGAAATCGACCAATTGAATGCCTTGTTCTTCGACGAACTGTCGATCCGGCTGCGTTTCGCAGGCCAAGATTCGCATGTCGAACGCCTTGGCGCGGAGGGCAACGGCACGACCGATGCGGCCCAATCCGAAGAGCCCCAGCGCGCAGCCGCGCAGTGGACGCGTCATCCGTCGTTCCCAGCCGTCCCGCACCCGACGGTCGTTGGCGACAACCGATTTGGCCACCGCCAGCAAAAGTGCGAGGGCCTGCTCGGCGACGGCTTCATAGTTAGCGGTGGGGGTGATCGTCACCAAAATTCCGCAGGCAGTGACCGCTGCGAAATCGATCCGATCGTAACCAACACCTGCGCGGGCAATGACTCGCAATCGGGGCAGCGCCGAGACGACCTGCTTGGTAAAATGCTCGCCGCCGGCAAGCACGGCATCGCAAACGCTCAGTTGTCGAATCGTTTCTTCTTCGCTGCACAGGCCCCGCGTGAATTTAGGGTCTTCGGGATATACGACGTCGAAACCCGCCTGACACAATAGCTCGACGTAAGGAGCCTGATTGTGCAGCATTTCTTCCGGTGTAATCAAGACAACCGGCATCCGATGATCTCCCGGGAAATTTGATCAAATCTCATTTGCAAAACCCGCCGAACGAATCCAAAGGCCCCATCAAAACCCCGCTAGAATTCGTTCGGCTGTGTGATCGCAGCCTGTCTGCCCGCAACCGCGCCAACGACGAGCGCTGACTGCATCTGTTCGGCAGTGCATAGAAATTTGACGTGGTTGGTGAACGGCATCAGGACCAGGCGCTGACCGGAAGACCTGGCGACGGATGATGTCTCGAACCGTGTCGAAATTGATCGGGCGGGAATTAGGCAAGAGACGAACAGAAAAAGGGTTCCACAATATCCTTGCCGAACATCATCGTTTCAGTGCGCAAGAGAGGACTCGAACCTCCACGTCCAAAAAGGACACTAGGCCCTCAACCTAGCGCGTCTGCCAATTCCGCCACTTGCGCGTTGTCGCTCCGGACAGGAAATCCTCAGCACCGTCAGCGAACTGAACATATTGCTGAACGCCACCCACCGACGCTCAGTATATCAATCCCAAATCAACCTGCAAGCTTCGCTGCGAGATCGTACCAGGGCGGCTCATTGGTTTGCCTAGCATGGTGAAGAGGCGTTGGAGATTCCAGGCGTTTTCGCGTAGGGCTTGGGCGATGTTGCCAATTGTGTGGGTGCGGAGTCAGTTCATGATCAGATTTCTCACGCCGCTAGAATTTGTGGGGCGGCTCCGCTTCGTATCTGGCTGCGGTCTTCGCCGAACGTTTCGTCGCGGACCCAGTGCTCTTTGTTTTCGATGCCCCAGTGGCCACGCCACCATTCGAACAGGCGGGCGACATTTGAAACCAAGCCAATACCAAGTCGCCGGCACTTGAGCGCGAAGCTATTGGGCGATTGGTTTGAATCCACGTGCTCCGCAAAACGTCACACACACAACTCCGGCCAGCATGGCCGTCAAAGGATGGCGTTGTCCCTGACGCCCGCGAGGGTCGGAGACCTGTTCGAGTTCGGCAAACAGGCCCCTCGCATCGGCGGGTGGCATTGGTCATTTCTCCTGAGGTTTGTAAAAAGTGGAAGTAGATATTGCAAAAACGACCCAAAACTCCGGCCGTATTCCCAACGTACCCTAACAGAGCAAATTCAATGCCACTCTCTGAGCCGCCCTGGATCTCGCGCGACCGTTCGTTCTGGGGGATGACCGCCACGCAGTTCCTGGGGGCTTTCAACGACAATTTGTTCAAACAACTGACCCTGCTGTTGTGCGTTGAATATGCAGCCCGCAGTCAGGCCAGTGGCGACATCTATCAAGCCACGGCGCAGGGCCTGTTTGCAGTGCCGTTCGTGTTATTTTCCGGGTTCGGCGGATATCTGTCCGATCGGACGACCAAGCGGAAAATTGTCGTGCTCTGCAAAGTGGCCGAGATCGGTGTCATGCTGGTCGGGATTGTTGCTTTCCGATCGGGCGAACTGAGCTCGCTACTGGTTGTTCTGTTTTTGATGGGAACGCAAAGCGCATTTTTCGGACCGGCCAAATACGGCATCTTGCCCGAAATGCTTCGCGGGCGTGATCTGCCGGCAGGCAACGGTGTGATCCAGATGACCACGTTTCTGGCGATCATCTTCGGCACCGCGATAGCCGGCTATCTCAAACAGTGGTTGCTGCCGGGTCGGCTGTGGATGGTCAGCCTCTTCTGCGTGGCGATTGCCGTCGTTGGAACCTTGACGTCGCTGCTGGTCCGCAGGACGCCGGTCGCCCATCCGAATCTGCCGTTTCAGCCGTCGGCACTCTGGATCAACCCCCAGACGCGCAGTCTGCTGCGGCGGGACCGGCCGCTGTTGGGGGTTCTGCTCGTCTCCTCGCTGTTCTGGTTGGTTGGCGGGGTGGTGCTGCCGACCGTGAATGCGTTCGGCAAACGACAGATGGAAATCAGTGACGGCCGCACCAGTCTGCTGGCCACCTGCATGGGCGTTGGCATTGCCTTGGGCTGTCTGCTGGCGGGCAAGCTGTCGAAAAAGCAGGTGCGGTTCGAACTGATGACCGTGGGAGCGTGGGGCATTGTTGCCTGTTTTGCCGCGGTGGCAGTGATCGGTCTCAGCTACCCTTACGATCCGAAAAAAGTCATCGCCGAGGTTCCGCTCGAATCGTTGTCGGCGATGCTGGTTCCCGCTTCCGCCGGCGAACTGCTGGTTCGGCTCGGACTGACCGGTCTGGGCCTTTTTGCTGGGCTATTTGTCGTCCCCATGCAGGTCTTTCTGCAGGCCCGTCCCCCGGAAGACCAGAAAGGCCGCATGATTGGTGCCATGAACCTGATCAACTGGATCGGGATTTTGGCATCGGCCGGCTTCTTTTATCTCTGTACGGCCTTGCTTGACCTAGCGGCGCTGCCGGTCAGTTGGACGTTCGCCGCGACTGGATTGTTGATGCTGCCAGTGGCCCTTTTTTACCGACCGAAGGATGAGATACTCGAGTAAACGGCGCATCGGTCGTCAAGCCAGTTTGGTTTTTCGCGGGCCTGTATGGCCCGCTATGCCGCAAGCGGCAACTCGACCTCGGAAACCCCAAAAAAAATGCGAACAAAATTCATGTTTCGACCCCAATCAGGGATTAACTCTCCAGTTCCACAACCGGGAGCCGCTCTTCCTGCAACTGCTGGGCTTGCTCGTCATCGACGTAGTCGCTGTGGCAGGCGGCTTTTTGCTCCTCGGCGGTCATTGTTGTTTTCGTTTTCGATGCCAGGCGGTGGATCTCCTCGGGGTGCAGCACGCCCCGCTTTTCGAGAATCTCCTGCTGATCGGGAGTTAGAGCGGCCGAAACACTGGCTCGGTCCCATTGGTAGCTTGCGTCTTTACCGGAGACAAACTCGACAATTTCTTTGGAGATCCGCACGCTGCACCAGTCATGGCCGCACATGGCACAAAAGTCTGTGTCGACGTCAAGATCTTCGTCATGAAAGGCGCGGGCCGTGTCGGGATCGAAGCTGAGTTCGAAGTGTTTCTCCCAGTTCAACGCGGCCCGGGCTTTGGTCAGCTCGTCGTCTCGGTCGCGGCTGCCGGGAATGCCGAGCGCCAGGTCGGCCGAGTGGGCGGCGATCTTGTAGGCGATACAGCCCTGTTTGACGTCGTCTTTTTTGGGCAGGCCGAGATGTTCCTTCGGCGTGACGTAACAGAGCATGCTGGCGCCGTGGTAGGCAGCGGCTGTCGCCCCGATGCAACTGGTGATGTGGTCGTAGCCGGGGAACATGTCGGTCACCAGCGGGCCGAGAACGTAAAACGGCGCCCCGTGGCACAGACGGCGTTCGATTTTCATGTTGAATTCGATCTGATCGAAGGGAACATGGCCGGGGCCTTCAATCATCACCTGCACGCCCTTCCGCCAGGCCCGTTCGGTCAGTTCGCCCATTGTTTGCAGCTCGGCCAATTGGGCACGGTCGGTGGCATCGGCCAGTCCGCCGGGACGAAGACCGTCGCCGATGGAAAAGCTGACGTCGTACCGCCGCATGATCTCGCAGATCTCTTCCCAGTGTTCGTACATGGGGTTCTGCTTGCCATGGTGGATCATCCATTTGGCCAGCAGCGACCCGCCGCGACTGACAATGCCAATCAACCGTTCCTTCACATACTGCAAGTGCTCGCTGAGGATGCCGGCGTGAATGGTGACGTAATCGACTCCCTGAGCCGCTTGATGTTCGAGCGTGTCGAGAATCCAGCCCGGGTTCAGATCTTCGAGCCGGCGGCCGATAATCATCGAGTAAATGGGGACCGTACCGATGGGGACCGTGCTGTTCTGGATGATGGCTTCGCGGCACTCGTCGAGGTTGCCGCCCGTCGAGAGGTCCATGACGGTGTCGGCCCCCCAGCGTTTAGCCCAGCGGAGTTTTTCCAGCTCTTCCTCGGTGCCAGACGAGACAGGTGAGGCCCCCATGTTGGCGTTGATTTTGGTCCGCGAGGCCCGGCCGATGCACATCGGGTCGAGCTGGTAGCCCAGATGAACCTTGTTGGCGGGAATGATCAGACGTCCGGCGGCGATTTCGTCGCGGATTTGTTCGGCCGTCAGGTGCGGCTCGCGCTGGGCGACGCGTTTCATTTGAGATGTGACAATTCCGAGCCGGGCGTATTCCAGTTGTGTGATTGGTTCAAAACCGTTCGGTAAGGTGACCCGTCGCCAGCACCCATCTGCCTCTTGGAAGAGGACCTCAGTGATTTCGGATTTCGGATTTCGGATTTCAGATTTGCCAAGTTCCTCTGTGTTCCAACCGTCGGGCAGAAAGTCCCACGCCGTTTTGTCCGAAGGCTGGGGCATGCCGGCGGTGTCGGGAGAGGAGAACGTAAACCGGCCGGCAAGTCCGGGCACAATTTGCGGTACAGCGGCGAAGCTGCCGGGGGTCGTTCCTGGCTGGGTCGAGGATGAATTGCGACCCAACGGCGGCAACTGATACGAACGGTTGCTGGATTGATCGAACATTTGGGGAGTCCTTTGGATTCGGCGTCCGTGCAGGGTTTCAGTCCATCGGCTGGTATCGTAATCGTATACGAAACGGTGGGAAATTCAACGTGGGCTGCCGACGGACCGATCCGAGTATCATCCCATGAATGTCTTCAGTAGAATTCGGAATCAACTGTTGGTTCGCGGCCAAACCGGAAGAAAACTCGAAACCGGTGTCTGCGCGCAGCGCTCTGTGATTGATCGAGAGTTGTGCAGAAAGGAATTCGTATGAGCTACGGCGTGTACGGAGTCGGTAACGCGCTGGTTGACATTCAGGCCCAGGTCAGCGACGAAACGCTTGGGCGTTTGAAGTTTGCCAAGGGGATGATGACGCTTGTCGATGAAGAGACGCAGCAGCGGGTGCTCGCCGAGCTGGATGGAGTTCCCGTAAATCGCTGTGCGGGAGGCTCGGCGGCCAATACCGTCATTGGTGTGGCCGACTTCGGCGGCAGGGCGGCTTATGCGGGTAAGGTCGGCAACGACGAACTTGGCGAGTTCTGTCTGGCCGACATGCGGAAGATGGGCGTCACCATCGAGGTCCCGCCAGCCGAGGGGCGAACCGGCACGTGTGTGGTGCTGATCACCGAAGACGCCCAGCGGACGATGCTGACTTGTCTGGGAGTTTCAGCAACACTGGGCCCGGAAGACATCGACGAAGCCGAGCTTCGACAGGCGAAATACCTCTACGTTGAGGGATATCTGTTTACGGCCGAAAAGCCGCATGCGGCCGCCCTGAAGGCGATTGAACTCGCGAAAAAACAGGGCGTGCTCGTTGCTTTCACGGTCTCCGATCCATTTCTGATCCAGCATCATCGAGACGAGTTTTGGGGACTGATCGAAGGACCGGTCGATCTTTTGTTCTGCAACCTGCAGGAAGGCCGCAGCCTGACTGACCTTCAGGACCCGATCGAAATTGCCCACGAAATTCATAAGCATGCCCGTAACGTCGCGTTGACACTCGGCCCGAACGGGTCCATTCTGATGCACGAAGGCGAAGCGATATCGATTGAAGCCTTGACGGTCAAGGCGGTCGACACGACCGGGGCCGGAGACATGTACGCTGCCGGCCTGCTAAGCGGAATCACGCAGGACCTGAGTTGGAAGCAGGCGGGGCATCTGGCCTCGCATGCGGCGGCCCGCATCGTCACTCAACTCGGTGCACGGCTTGAGCAGCCGTTTACGGCAGAAGAGATCGAATCACTGGTGCAGTAACCAGATGCAGACGGTCTGCTCCCACGGCAATCGATCGATGCGACCTTACTTTTGCAGCACACGCGTCGGGGTTGCGGGTAGACGGTCCAGATCGGCACCGGCGTCGCTTCCGTCGGCCGCGCCGCCCGCCGCCGCGTTCTTGAAAATGTTCCGGTCGAGCACCAGGTCGGCAGCCACAAGATCGGAGAACGGTTTGTTCCACCAGGCAATCCGCCAGCCGATGTTCTCGCCATGTGCATCGACTTCGGTCGCCGCCCCCCAGAGGCTCTTCCATTCGTCGAAGTCGAGCGAGATCAGTTGGTTCGTCGCGAAATCGGTAGTCGACCAGAACATGGGGAAGCGGTCGTAGAAGTTCTTCTCGCCGTTCCAGCGCAACAGCGGGTTAAAATCTTGAATGTCGGTGTTGCCGGTCATGGCGATCAGGGGCTGTTCGGTTTTCGTCGAGAGGATGTTGTTGCGCGAGGTGACCTGCACCGGCAGCAGGTCATGAGGATCGGGACCGCTGTCCCAGCGAATCAAGCTGTTGCCGACCAGACAGGTTACGTGTTCCAATTGCAATTCGAGATCTGACTTCTCAGCCGGCATGTCGAGGTCGCCCAGAACTGAAAGCAGCGTCCCGTCGATCGCCAAGACCGAATTCTCGATCTCGAACCGGCCGGGCCTCGTATGTTCCACCTTGAAGAAGTCACAGCCGCCACGCACGAAACTCTCGCTGATTTTGATTCCGAACTCTTCCGGAACCGTTCCCTGACCATCCTTCATCATTTTTATGTCTACCAGGTTCTGCTCCGGTCCGGACGTCAACTCGAAGACCGCTGCCGGCGGATTGGTCTCCGAATTGCGGAGGGTGATCGTCACTTCTTTCAGCTCGATCTGTTCCGATCCCTGCAAGTTGAAGATCGCCCAGGATTGTTCGAGGTCGGCGTCTTTGGGGATTTTCATGTGCAGGTCAACATTGACGAGCCGAACCGACGCGCCAATCAGAGTCAGCATCCTGCTTTGAGCTGCCAGACCGGGATCGCTCGACGTCTGGAACACAATTGACGGTCGAAAACTCTCTTCGCCGCGAATGGTGATCGTTTTGTTGGCGATTCGAAATGGTTTCTCAAGTTCGGGGCGGGGACCGTTGTAACGTAGCACAATGACGTTGCCGTCTTTGGCGGCCGCGCAGGCCGCCTCCAGCGTATTGAACGATTTTCCGGCGGCGTCCCCTTCGCCAACAATCGTGATGGGCGGCGGCTCGTCGACGTTCATCGGGGCCGATTTGGGGTCCAGAGTTTCTGAGTTTCCGCTGGTGGCAACGGTTGCAGCCGCCGAAGTGTCGGCGGTTACCGGAACGGGCGCGGCCACGGAAGAACTGCCGACAGAAGTTGCCCGTTCATCCTTCGGCGGCGGATTCTCCACAACATTTACAGCAGTACTGCCAGTGGTTTTGCGGGGCTGTCCGGTTTCCGAAGTAGGCAGCACCTCTTTCCGATCTAACGACTTCGTGCCGTTAGAGTTCGACGTTTCGATTTGGGCCGGTGCGGTTGGCGCCGGCGGGACCACGACACCGGCGGTTTTGTTTTCATCGTCGTTGTTGCCGAAATTGCTTTTGGGAATGCCGCGAGGCTCGGTCGTTACGTTCTGATCAACTTTTCTGTCGCGCTTCACAATGTCGGGCGAAGCCGAATTTGGAGGTTCGTCGGAAGAGGAGACATTCGGCTGCGGAATAAGTCCCGGGTACTGCTCCAACGCGAAGACAATCAACAACAGCGCACCGGCCGTTGCCATCCAGCCGAGATTGCGCTGCCAGAAGCGGGTCCTCGCCGCGTTCATCGCAGACGACCAGACCAGACCCTCGGGGTTGACTAACCCGATGCCCAACTTGCCGGCCACCAACATCAGGTCGCGAATCAGTTCATCAGGATCTTTATGGCGGCGGCGCGGATCACTGGCCATCATTTTTTGCACGACGACCGACAATTCCGCCGGAACGTGACGATTCTTCTTCGAGGCGTCGGGAGGTTCGTTCCCCTGATGGTGCAACAGCTTTTGGGCAATGGTCACCTGCGGATAGGGAGGCTCGCCGGTCAACATCTGGTACAACGTGCAGCCGAGCGAATAGATGTCGCTGCGGACGTCCACATCCCGCGGGTCTTTGGCCTGTTCGGGTGAGATGTAGTCGAACGTGCCGAGCGTCGTGCCGGCCACCGTCAATTCGCCGACCGATTCGGAGTTCTCTTTGCGCGCCAATCCCAGGTCGACAAGTTTCGCGCGTCCGGCGGGCGTCACAACGATATTTGAAGGCTTGATGTCGCGGTGGACGACACCTGCAGCGGACGTGTGTTTCAGTGCCGCTGCAATCTGTAGCGTGTAATTGATCGCTTCGGCCGGATGCAGACGGCCGGTTTCCTGAATGAGATCGCGAATGTTCGACCCGGTGACGAACTCATAGGCAATAAAATGCAGACCACGGTCTTCACCGATGTAATGCACTCGGGCGATGTTGTCGTGATCGAGCCGGGCTGAGGCCTGGGCTTCATTCCGAAACCGCTGAACCGCCGCCGTTTCCCGTGAAAGGTCGGGAGTCAGCACCTTGAGCGCGACGATCCGCTGCAATCGCTTATCGATCGCGCGGAAGACCGCCCCCATGCCGCCTCGGCCAATCAGCCCTTCGATGACGAAATGACCCAATTCGACACCCGCGGGTCCGTCATTAGCATCAGATGAGTCTCTGGGGTCTGAATCGGCCTGAGCGTCCCGGTCTGTGGGAAAGAGTCGCTTCCACTCGGAAGCGTCAGCCGGAAACATGGGCCGGATTTCTGTCGATTTAATGTCCCGGCGCTCTGGGTTGACGACCGTTTTCGGCCCCGATAGTGAGGGCGGCCCGCTTGGAAATGCGAACGCCCTCTCCGAGTGTTGCACCCCGGATTGTTCAGATTCAGGACGTTGACTCATCGATCATCGAACTCAAGAAAACTACGTCTGTGGAGATGTCGTTGTTGTCATGTCAAGAGCGATGGCTCAGACTGTTAACCAATTTCACAGGAAGACGAAGGACTCCCCACCGTAAGGGAATAACCATTTCGAGAAGTGAGCCGCGGAGCCGGCCCACCCCCGACAGATTACCGTCCGCGAGAGGCAAACGGTGCAAACTCGCGCTTACGGTGGATAAGAGTTGGCAAAACAGCCCAAAGATCTTCGTCATGAACACAGGACGAATTGTTGAATCGAGAGGTGAAACATCAAATGCCAACCAAGTCTCACTCCATTGTATCAACCCGCTGACGTTGGAAAAGGTTCGATTTTCCTTCCGACGACATTCTTCTGAAATCGGCCGATCTTGTGCCTTTTTTCCATCTCGCGGTAGGCGGCGTTCGCTGAGAAAGATCTCTGCTGAGCCTTTGCAAAATCCTCGTGCCACTGACGTAGCTCGCAAACTCGGCCGATTGGCCTCTGATGTTCTTTGATCTAGTCCGTGAAGTGCCCCGCGCTCGTTCTGCCGTTGCCGCCGCGGGCATCAAGGCCGTTGAACTCGAGCAAGATACAGAAATGCGATCTGGCCACGTGTCGATCAGCACGAGACATCTGGCCGAACGGCCGCATAGAATGGCGGTAGAATGTGGTCTACTTGTTCGGACTTTTGTAGGGTCCGGTGAATCGATACGTGCCGGAGACGATAGCAAAAGCACCCGCATGATCGCGGAGGTTGAGATAGCGTACGCCGGGCGACTCGCCGGCGGGTCGCCCCGTTTCTCGAATTGCAGCGGCGTTTGTCGTTGGTACATAAACAGTGGCAGTCGTACCAGGGGGGATGGCCACCTTGAGGTCGATTTGGCCCGCCTCGACCTTCCAATCCACACTGATCGGGCCGCGAATGGAGTCATAAACACCTTCGACCCAACTTAAACCGGCAGCCAGCTGAGGGCGGATGATGATGTGTTGGTATCCGGGGTGGCGATCATCGGGATTGATGCCAACCAGATTTCGCCAAACCCACTCGCCCACGGCCCCAAACGCATAATGGTTCAAGGAGTTCACGAATGGGTTTTGATACCCGCGTCCCGGGATGTAAGCGTCCCAGCGTTCCCAAATTGTGGTGGCACCACTGTCGATCATGTAACCCCACGACGGAGCATCCCGAAGATTGAACAGCTTCCATGCCTGCTGGTGCTTACCGCGGCGGGAAAGCTCGAGCATCAGCGCGCGTGTCGCGTAAATTCCCGTCGACAAACGTCCGTGATAGTGGTCGATTGCATGCAACAGATGTCCCATTGCCGGGGGGTGGTTTTCCTCTTTCAGCAGATTGAAATGTAAAGCCATCGCATAGCCGGCTTGCGTGTCGCCCTGAATGCGCGCGTCTTTGGCAACGTAAGCGCGTTGAAAAGCAGCCCGAATGTCTACGAAAAGCTGCGAGTATTGATCCGCTTCTTTCTGACGGCCAAGAACCCGGGCCATTCGGCTGACGATGTCAACCGAACGTGCATAATACAACGTCGCATAGATTTCGGTCGGCAGGGCTCCGCCGCGAGATGGGTAGCCTTCCATCCGAAGCGTATCGCCATTGAGCCATTCACCGTAGTTTCTGCCCCGAGATTTCCTCCAAAGCCCATCGGGATTGTGGCGGCGGATGTGCTCGATCCACCGCACAGCAACGTCAAAATGCTCCTCCAAAATCCGCGTGTCAGCATAGTTCTGGTAGACGCGCCATGGAACAAGAACGCCGCCATCCGCCTCTCCAGGCGAACCATAAAAACTTCCTTTCGGTCCGTAGGGATGAGGGGCAAAGTCGGGTAACTGCCCGTCAGCGGCCTGTGCATCTCCGACATCCCGCAGAGACTTTGTAAAAAAGCCGGCCATGTCCATGTTGAAGCAACTGGTTTGGGAGAACACTTGAATGTCGCCCATCCATCCAAGACGCTCGTCGCGCTGGGGGCAATCGGTGGCGATACTCATCAGGTTGCCCCGTTGCGACCAGAGAACGTTTCGCATCACCTGCTCAACCAGCGGATGGGAACAACGAAATTGTCCCACTACGGGAGAGGCGGAGTGAAAGACGAGGCCAACCAGGTCCGTCAGTGCCGGCGGTTTCTCCAAACCGGTGACTTCGACGTAACGAAAACCGTGATAGGTGAATTGAGGTTCGAAGACAATCGACCCCCCGTTCAAAATACAGACGTCCCGTTGCGGAGACCCGCGAAGGTTGGCTGTGTAGAGTGTCCCGTCGGCCTTAAGCCGCTCGGCGTGGCGAAGAACAACCGTTGTTCCTTTCCGACCATCGAGCCTCATACGTACCTTGCCGGCAATATTCTGTCCCAAATCGAAAACGTAAACACCGGGGCTCGGCTCTGTTCGGGCGGCCGACTTTATATCTTTGACAAGACGGATCGGTTCGCTGGGTTGCCAAACTAACCGTCGTGATTCGTCCTGCGAAACGTGTGCCGGCGACCAGGTTGAATCGTCATAACCCGGCTGGTCCCAACCGGGCATCTCCTTGCGGGCGTCGTAGACTTCTCCGTCGAGCAGATCATTCGCGCGGATCGGCCCGTCTTGAGACGTTTTCCACGTCGCATCGGTGGCCACAATCTGGCGGGTTCCGTCGGTCCGTTCGATTTCCAGCTCAGCCAACAGTTTGGGATGCGTTCCATAAATGCATCGTCCCGGTGCAAGCGCCAGTCCCAACCGCCCGGCATACCAGCCGTTGCCCAAGGTGGCCGCCATTGCGTTGCTGCCCCGACGAACGAGCGATGTGACGTCGTAGGTCTGAACCTGCACCCGCTTGTTGTAGTCGGTCCACCCGGGGGCTAAAAGATGATCGCCGACACGCCGGCCATTAATCCTCATTTCATAGAGTCCCAACGCTGTCACCGAGAGACTCGCCCGCTGGATAGAAGCGCCGACAGAAAATTTCTTGCGAAGCAGGACGGCAGAATGTCCGTTCCTATTTTGTTTTTTCGCTGTCCACAGACCATCGTTGAGATTCTTGGCCGACCAGCCGGCAACTTCGACCGAATCTTGACCCGAAGCGCTGCCCTTGAGAGCGACGTTTTGTTTGCCGGCAAAGATTGCAAACTCCGCCAACGTGAACCCAAAGTGCATTTGGTCATGTGCTCGCATTCGCGTAACAGCCAGCCGAACATAGCGGGCGGTTGATGTTGGGAACGCTAACCGCAACGACTCGGCTTGAGGAAGAGGAACATCCTGAGCGGTCCGGTCAACGACCACACGGGCGTCGGAGAAATCCGCCGATTGGGATAGTTCCACCTTGAACCTCAGTGGAAATAAATAGCCGGGAATATCTTTTCCCCAGCTATAAGGCCGCGATGGATACAACTGAACGGAATCGATTGGAGTCGCGCCACCCAAATCGACGGCGATCCATTTGGTCTTGTCGGCGGCATCGGCAAAGCGGCTATGGTATCCGTTGTGCCCACTGGGTATCACGTGGCGGGCCGCCTTAGGATCGGTGATCCACTTGGCTTTCCAGTCGGAGGCTTGCAACAATCCCATCAACCAGTTTGCAGGTTCGCTCCACGCCGAGGGCTTGTTCTCCTTGTCCCACACCTGCACCTTCCACCAACAGTGCATCCGCGAGGTAAGCGGCTTTCCCTGGTAGAGAATCTGAATCGGCCGATCAGAATCGACGCGTCCGCTGTCCCAAAGGTCGCCGGCGTCGTTTGCCAGCGTTTCTCGTTGACGAGCCACCAGTATGCGATAGGCGCTTTGGCCCTGACCGCGCTCGTCGGACTTGAGAACCCAACTCAGCCTGGGACGGGTCACATCGACACCCAAAGGGTTTGTGCGATATTCACATCGCAGATATGTGGGGCGGCAGTCGGCTTGCAGAAACTCGGGGCTGCTGACCAGAGCAACCGTCAGAAGCGCTGCCGATCCGACCGAACGGTGTAAGATTCGATTGTCGCTCATGGGTTTTGGAATCCTTGATAATGCTTTCGATGGTCTCATCGTTCATGGGAGAGAAGACGAAGATCGCACTCGTATCCATCCGTCGATCATCCACGTGGCACCGGTAACATAATCCGAAGTCACAACGCTTGAATGCGAGAACATATGGGTGCCTTCATCGTCGGTGTGACTGCTTGAGCGGTGGCAGATCCTCCGAAAAAACATACGTGCCTCGAATCCAAGAGACACCGAATCTTCCCTTTCCAGGACCGTTTGGCGGAGCCGTGTCGTCGATGTAGTTGACGGCAAAGATGCGGCCGTCGTGAAGCTCCATCCAGCCGGGATAGCCCTGGTCCCAACTGACCGCGCAGGCGTCGATCTCGATGATGTGATCGAGTTGATACTGGTCGGGAAACTCACCACTCTCGGCCGACCAAGAAATCTCTTTGCGGCCGGTAGTCGGGTCATCAAGAATTTGATGGAATCGCCGCCAGATGGTGTAGCCGGTCACCTCTGTCGTGATTAGATCGGGGAAGACCTCGATTGGGTCGGCCGTCCCCTCGTTTTCGAAGGCCATCAGGTAGCGGCTGCGCTGCATGGTCGCCTTTCCGACCCATTCGTCTACTTGGTCGGTTTCGATGACTTGTTTCCCATCGACGAAGACCGTCACCTTGCCGGGCACTCGTAGGAAGCGGTAGGTGTGAAACTTCCCCGGCTCGGTCGACGCCCTAACCTGTTTGTGACTCGCCATCTGAATACGGTTCAGAAACAGCCGAAACTTTCCGACAAAGGGAATAGAAACCGTAGCGGCACGGCCGGCGTTGGAGACGACTTTGGCTTCGACGGTGAAGTCGATTTTTGTGTTCGGCGTATCGGCCGGGCGCAGATAGTACCGTGTGAACTGTCCACGGACACCATCGCTGTCGATGTGCAATGCACCGTTCTTCAGCCCGACGACATGCCGGTCATTGAGGTGTGCCCCGCATGCCCGGTAGGGATGTGTTGCATCTGGATCGCCGATCCAGGCCCATTGAGCAGAACCGCCGCAGCCCGAGCGGAACGTGACCATCATCCGGCCGTCCTTCAGCAACGCCCCACAGGTGCGGCCCTGAACATGAAACGGCAACTCATGAAGTTTCCACGTCTTGCCGCCGTCGGTCGAAAATCCCTTGAGGGCCGGCAGTTGGTCGTCACGCCATTCCCGCGCGACAATCATCAATCGACCGTCGGGCAAAAGGATCAGGCTTGGTTCGTCGATGTGGTGGGGTGGCCAGGCATTGATATTGGTCAGCAGCTCCCACGTTTTTCCCCGGTCTGCCGACTTCCAGATTTTGGCTTGGCCCGGCTGCTTGGCCACACCCTTGACAAAATCCAGCCAGACCGTCGCCATCCGCCACGATCCGTCCGGCATTTCGATGATTCGACTGGGAATCATATTCCCGAGATGGCGTGGACGATCGGCACGATTCCAGCGCTCGTTAATCCACGTTTTGCCTTCATCGCGGCTGTCGAGTAGGGCAACATCGTAAAATGCCGCGTTATTTCGCGGGAGATGCAAGCCAGCGGTTAACAACAGCGACTGATCTTTTAACTTCTGAATGCGGGGACAATGCCCGCCTCCGTCGTAGAGTTCCTTCGGTTTCTCCCAGGTTTGGCCCAAGTCGTGGCTTAATTGCACAAACAGGCTGCCGTAACCGCCATGGCCACTTCCGTCGCTGTATGTGCAAGCCAGCGTATTCTGATTCACCTGAACGACATCTAGAAAACCGTACCAGCGCCCGGCAGTTCGTCTGACCGTCACATGCCGACCGGGCTTGCCCCACACCGACCGCATCGACTGAAATCTGTATCCCCGACCCGTGGCGACCGTGCGATCTTTTTTCGCAACTGGATGCGGTCGCACTTTTTCGGCTGTCGCATTTGGCGATGTGCGAACCGCCAGATTGTGGATGCCGGCTGCGCCGAGCTGTTGCTCGACGCGCACATGATTGATCTCTACGGCTTTGCTTGACAGTGGTGCATCTTCGGTAATTAAATACCAGTCGCCGTCGCCGCGACCGCTGACCCAGACGGTCATCCGCTTCGCTTTGAGATCCGGCTTAATTTTGTAGTCGTATGACGTATTCGGCCGGCAGTAGAGACTGTAATAGTCCAACCTGCCGGCGTTGATCGAGGGAGAGGTGTAGGCGTTGGAAGCACTCGAGCGGCCATCGTTTACCAGACCAAATTTGTCGCCGGTTTTGCGGCCGAGCATCACCACCTGATGAAACTTGGGTGGCTGTAACTTGTTCTTCCCGGCTTTCTTTTGGGCCAATGTCCACTCTTCTTCAAAGGCCTTGCTGCCGGTCAATGTGCCTTTGGTCTTCTTGTTCCCATCCAGCAGGAATTCCGGCACGCTGTCTTTGTAGAGAATTGGATTGACCGGGCCCATGTCGAATGTGCAGTAGGCGTACAGCCGGTCGGAGCGGGTGGGAATCTTCGCTTCCTGCGTCCTGACACCGAACTCACGGCCCTTCGTGCCATCCTTATACTTGAACGACAACGAGTTGGCTGCAACGAGCGTCGATCCAAATGCAGGCAAAAAAAACAGTCCCCCAGCCAACGCAATCAAGGCAGAGCGCATCATCGGCCCTATCTTCATTTTGGAGTCGGGGAAGGCCGGGTTTGTCTTTTGTACTTCGCCGACCAACCTCAGTCTTCCCATGATCGAATCACGCTGCGGCACGCAGCATCTTCTTGATGGTTGAAAACGCATCACATCCCCTACTTGGTTGGTTGATGAAGATCGGTTGATGAATGATTGGCGAAAGCGACGCCATTGACGATATTACGTAGTGGGTCTCCGAGCAGTGCGCGACGGCACGCCTCGGCCCCTTTGGTTCTCATGTCAACAACTCCCTGCTCACTGTAGAAGGCGGCATGGGGATTGATCAGCACGCGATGGTACGCAGGATGCCGTGAGTTTCGCCACGCGGCGATCAGCGGATCGTCATCGTCGGGCGGTTCGGCTTTCAGCACGTCAATGCCGGCGCCGGCCAATCGGCCGGAAGCGACCGCATCGGGAATCGCGCTCGTCTCAACAACCTCTCCGCGCGATGTGTTGATGAGATAGGAGCCGCCACGCATTGTGGCGATCGCGTGACTGTCGATCATCCGGCGCGTCTCATCAGTCAGCGGGCAATGTAAACTGAGCACGAAGGCCTGCTTGAGCACATCGTCGAGGCATTCCGCACGGCGAATCCCCAGCGATTTGTCACACCCATCGGACACATAGGGATCGTAGAAGACGACATCCATCCCCAGCGCTTTGCCTCGCAGCGCCATGGCCGTGCCGATTCGGCCGAGCCCCACAATTCCGAGCACTTGCCCACGCAGACGCATGAGAGGTGCCGCCGGCCGATGGTCCCATTCCCCCTGACGCTTTCGCAAACGTGAATTATGAAAACTGATCCCGCGTGTTAGGCTCAACAGCATCCCCATTGCCGAGTCGGCAACTTCCTCGGTGCCGTAGTCGGGCACATTCACCACCGGGATGTCGCACGCTTCGGCATAAACGTGATCAACGTTGTCAAAACCGACCCCACACACGGCAATCACCTTGCAGTTTTCAAGCCGGTCGATTGTGCGCCGGGTGATCGACAGCCGGTGATAGACCATTAGGGCGGCGGCATTCTCGATTCGGCCGGCCAGATCCTCTTCGTGGCTAGCGTCGAGTGCCGCAACAGAAGCGAGTTCACTCAAAACGCCTCGTTCATAGTCCAGCGGTTCTGTAATAAAGTCGGTGACAACCGCTTCAAATTGTCCTGGCATGCCGGCTCCCTAACGTGGACTATCGGCCGCATCCAAGAGCGGAGAGCCAGAATCTATCGATGTTGATCTTTCTGGCTCTCGACTCTCCGCTCTGGGCTCTTCTCAACAGGCGCGCAGATGTGACAAGGTGAGACTCTAATGGGGCAATCAATGCATTGGGATAACCGATTGTTCACTGAGGTGATGACGAATGGCCTTTGATCCCCGCCATCTCGAGAATTTCCTGCATGTGCAGGCGCATCAAGGTTGCGGCTGCGGAGACGTCTTGATGGCAAATGGCCTTGAAGATTTGCTCGTGTTCAATTTGAGCATCGGCCATCGCCGTGTCGAGCGCTTCCCATTCCATGTTCGCCTGAAAATCGGAGGCCCGCGTCACGAAGTCGCCGATGACCGAACCGATCGCCGCGAGGAGTCTATTGCCTGACATCTCAAGAATGGTGATGTGGAATTGGATATCCGTTTTGTGAAAGGCATCGACGCTTTCGGTCATCGTGCGGCGGCCTTCGGACACGTTGGCTCTCAGCGCGCGCACATCATCCTCTGTCCGACGTGCGGCAGCCAACGAGACGGCACCAATTTCAATGGTGGCTCGAAACTCGATAAGTTCACGCAGTTGCGCTTCCGTTTGCCCTAGGGCCGGCATGATTTCTGAAAACAGGCGGTGCGGACTCGTCTCGACAAGTTTGGCCCCGGCTTTGGTTCGAGATTCGACCAAACCGAGTGCCCGTAGGCGACCCATTCCCTCGCGCACCGGGCCTCGCGAGACACCCAGCGTTTCGGCAATCTGACGTTCGGTCGGCAGCGAATCACCGGGCGACAGCTTCGTCTCGCGCACAAGCTCGTGAATGTAGGCAACGACGCGATCGGCCAGGGTTACTTGTTGAGGTCGAGAGTTCGTCATAGAGGCTTATTGGTATAACAAATCTATAAAATCCACTTCGACTACAAGCGTATTTCCGCATAATATCAATATTTTTCCAAAATAGACAGTCTATTGGACTGACTAAACTTGTCGTCCGCGGCGTTTTGGTTTCTGGTCGACGTTTCCCTTCCCCCATCCCGCCAGCCGTCTGGCGCTGCAAGTTTTCGCGTTTCTGTTGACCGTTTAAGGGTCGTGTTACGGGACTTCCGAGAAAACCCATGAGTTGTTGAGAAGCTCCGGCTGTTGCCGCTTGAGGTACTTGCGCCAGCGCGTCACACTGCTTGCACTGAAACCAGAAAAATCGAGATGAAGGGCAACGGAAGCTACATTGCATGTCGCACTTGAGTCTTAGTCACGTTTCTTTTTCGTGGGGTGGACCGCTGTTGTTGGACGGAGTCGATCTTGAGATCGACCGGGGCGAGCGCATCGGTCTGTTGGGCCGCAATGGGACTGGGAAGTCGACGCTCATGAGAATTCTCGCCGGTGAGATCGATCCGGATGATGGTGAGATCCTCCGAGCGACCGGGTTGCGGGCTGCGCGCCTTGCGCAGGAGGTTCCGCAGGCCTATGCCGGAAGTGTTGCCGAGATTGTTGCGGAAGGCTTGGTCGCAAGCGGCGGGAAGGGCGCGGATGAAACCGACGGCTCGATCGCCGGCCAGTCACACATCGACAACTGGCAGGTCGATCAAGCGGTCGAACGTGTTTTATCGCGGATGAAGCTGGACGGCAACGACGCGTTCGAGACGCTTTCGTCCGGCATGAAGCGCCGGGCGCTCTTGGCCAGAACTCTGGTTGCTAAACCCGATATCCTGCTGCTCGACGAGCCGACCAACCATCTCGACATCGAATCCATCTCGTGGTTGGAACGATTCCTAAAGGGTTACGACGGCACATTGGTGTTCGTGACTCACGACCGTGTGTTCCTGCAAGCGCTGGCGACTCGGATCATCGAAATCTACCGTGGCCGGCTGTTCGACTGGACCTGCGATTACTCGACATTCATTAAACGCAAACAGGCGATACTGGATGCTGAGGAGCAGCAGAACCGTGGGTTCGACCGCAAGCTGGCGCAAGAAGAAGTTTGGGTTCGGCAGGGCATTAAGGCCCGCAGAACTCGCAACGAAGGCCGCGTGCGAGCCCTGAAAAAGATGCGTGAAGAACGCCGGCAGCGCCGCCAGCAAATCGGCAACGTGCGCATGCAGGCGGTCGAAGCGGAACGCTCGGGCCGACTGGTCATCGAGGCCAAAGACGTGTCGTTCGCCTATGGTGACCAGGTTGTCGTCGACGATTTCTCAACGCTCATCACCCGAGGAGACCGAATCGGCATCATTGGCCCAAACGGCTCGGGCAAGACCACGCTGTTAAAACTGTTGCTGGGCGAATTGCAACCGGCGGCCGGGACGATTCGGCACGGCACGCGGTTGCAGGTGATTTACTTCGACCAACTTCGGGAGCAGATTGACGAAGAAAAAACGGTCGTTGAAAACGTGGGGGAAGGCCAGGAGATGCTGTTGATCGGTGGAAAGCAAAAACATATTTACGGATATCTGCAAGACTTTTTGTTCACTCCTGAACGGGCCCGCCGGCCGGCACGATTCCTCTCGGGCGGCGAACGGAACCGGCTGCTGTTGGCCAAACTGTTTACACGCCCGGCAAACGTGATCGTGCTGGACGAGCCGACCAACGATTTGGACACTGAAACACTGGAATTGCTCGAAGAACTGGTAACCAACTTTGCCAGCACCCTACTTTTGGTGAGTCATGACCGGGCGTTTCTTAACAACGTCGTGACTAACACGCTGGTTTTCGAAGGCAATGGACAGATCAAAGAGTATGCCGGCGGCTACGATGACTACATCCGAGGCTGCGAGGCGGTGCTAACGCCTGCCGCCCAAATACCTAATCCGGCGAAGAAACCGAAATCAGATCAACTCTCTGCTGGCAAACCGGCTAGGTTGAACTACAACGAACGAAGGGAACTCGAATCGCTGCCAAACAGAATTGACGAGCTGGAACAGCAGCAACACGAACTCCACACGGTGATGGCGGCTCCGGCCTTCTTCAAGCAGCAGGGATCAGAGATCGCAAATGCGAAGTCTCGTTTAGGTGCAATCGAACGGGAATTGGGTGAACTCTACTCGCGCTGGGAAGAGCTCGAAGCCTATGAGTAACCTCCTGTCGAGAACGGCCTCTGAACTAGAAGTGGTCCGAAAACCTTCTGGACAACGAAGCAGAACCTGCAATTCAAGCACCTTATTCGCCACCAACCGGATTTTCGAATGGCTTCTACTATCGCGACGCGAAAACTCATCATTCTATTATTGACACATTCCCCCGAATACGAGCGATTCGTATTCGACACGTCGGAAGAACCACCCGGCCGCATTCGAAACAATACACGTCACGGTGCGGGATTCACTCTGCAAAGTCCTGCACGACTCAGAAGTGCGCGAGAATCCCGCCGAAAATGTGAATCCCGCTGGAGAAAGGACGTCACAACTCCATGAGACTCTCGCGAGAACAGATCAAGATGTTTCACCGCGTGAACGGGTTACCGAGAATAACTTCCCCAAATGTAAGAGTTAGCAGCCCAAGTGTCCCAGTTTGTGCCGGATTTTTTGGGGAAGTTGTTTCTTTACAAGTTCTGACTTGCTACCGGGCGGCGATCGACCGCAAACGCACACCAATGCCGAAGTGCAGCATCAGCGTGGCGAACAATTCCAGAAAACAGATCACTGCGAACTTTTCGTCGTCACTTGAAATTCCCCATTTCCCCGTCCTGATAACGAAATATTGCATCGTAAAAATGCAAATCATATTGCTGAAAAACACAATCCCAATGCCGAGCGGAATTGCGCCCCACTTGACGAACAGCGACAAAAACGTAATCAGATGCAAAAGTAGCACATAGCTGAAAACCATCCACCAGAACCAGCCTTCGACGAAAATGCGGTCGAATTCGTAGGTGAACGATTTGGGGGCCAGCAGAGCACCGATCACAAACCACCAGACCACCGGTACAAACGCGATCAGGCAGCCGGCAATCTTCGCATAGGCGACCCTCGCGGTCGAAATGGGTAGCATCATGATGCTCGGAAGCGTCTTCCATTTGACCTCCTGCTGAAAGATCCGCGCGGCATAAACACCCCCTTCAATCAGAAATACAATCAGCGCACTCACCATCAGCACTTCACCGAACTCTTCCCAGGTGTACCGTGTTCCCCCGCTTATCATCGGTACGACGATGAACGCGAAAACGGCCGTCAGTAGTCCGTACAGGACGAACTTCACCAGCAGTGTCGTCAGGCCGCCCGTCATGAAATGGAGGTCTTTCCAGAACAACGCGTTTCGCCAAGCGCGGCGTCGGGTTATGCGTTGCAGACGAGCGGGCGACTTCCATAACAGTCCACGCCCCGGCGAGACTGGCTGATCGTCCCGGTTGAAGACGTTGAACGTCGCCCAAGCCAGCAGGAAAAAGACACATCCGGCTGCCGTGTTTGTGATCACCTGAAATCCGATGGCCGGTGCGGAAAAATCGGTTGTCATGATCACGTCCAACCGCCCGATGGCCGACGCCTGATACAGCCAGTCGAACAACGTTTTGACCGCCGTCCCAACCAATCCGCTGTAGAAAACGGTCATAACGACGCTGATCTACCAAGGAACGAGCAGGAACAGGCCGACGATCCAACTCATCACAAACGAGGCGGTCGGGGAACGTGGGAACACGACGGAACAGAACAGCCCGAGACCGGCCAGCATCAGCGTGTAACTGGTCAGCGTACCATAGGCGGCAGTCACTTGGTGCATGGTCACGCCACCCAGCGTGATCGCCAGCAGCGTAAAGGAAAACTGTGCCGAGAGCAGCAACACGGCGGCAATCAGCCGCGGCATCGATATTTGCCCAGCAGCAAGGTCAAGGGTCCGATGTCGGCCATCTTCAACAGGCCGAGCGTCAGTTCTTCCTTCTCTTCGGTGATGGCGGTTGCAAAATAACCGACGCCGCCCAGCGTAATGAAACAAAAGTTGAGATACGTGACCATCTCGAAAAACTTCAAACTGGGCGCCCCGATCCAGCGGCTTTCCGACTGAGTTATGATCAGAATTCAGAAGACGAACAGCAGCAAAAACAGCCGAAACAGATGCGCGCGCAGCAGCCGCATATCTTCGCGGATCGATCGGATCATCAATGCCAGCGTTTTCCGAGCATGACATCTGGCTCAAGCTGGAAACCGACTCAACGAAATGCCGCAAAGCTCCGCATAATGTGACCCACTCGTCTCAGTCTCGGTGTCTCATCTTTCCGGCTGCGAATTCAGTTTGAATTACCGTTCGTCAGGTTTCGGCCAGTTCAGGTGCCTGTGTAGAAAGTCGAACGTCCCTTTGCCGTTGATGGTGTGCGGACCGTTGAAGAATTCAATTTCGGTTTGGTTGCCCAGTCCCAACTGAACATAATGCCGCCGGACTTTTGAGTACTCCCAGGCGACCCACTCGTCTGGGGCGACACCGTCGTTGTGGCCGCGCTCGACCATGAACGGCCGGGGCGTCATCAGCATCGACAGCTCGGCATAGTTGGCGACGTGTCCCATGTTCCATTCGAACATCTCGTACTCGCCGGTGAACATGTAGCTGTAGCGGTCTTCGCTGCTGACGTTCTTGAGGATCCACTCGTTGAAGTCGGCCGAACAAATCGACAGCGCATACTGTTTGAGAATCGGCGGCACGCGGACCGCTGTCTTCCCGCCGTACGAGAGTCCGTAGAACGCGATCCGCTGCGGATCGACATTCGGCAGCGATGCCAGCCACTGCAAAGTCCGCTCGTGCTGGCGGATCATGTAGCTGAACAGCGACCGCTTCATAGGGTTCGATTTGCGCTGCAGTGTGCGGAACAGATCTCGGCCGCGATACGGGTTTTGAGGCGCGTAGACGATGAATCCCCGTTTGACCAGCTCAGCGCTGAACGATTTGTACGCCCGGTAACCGTCCCCGTCCGGCCCGTTAATGGTGTGCATGGGTGTCCCTTCCAAACCGTGCTGGCAGACGACGACGGGCCGCTTTTCGCCCGGCTTCAAGTCCTTGGGCAACAACAGAATTCCGGCCGCAATGACGTCGGGATAGACGTCGAGGACGACCTCGTAGCCGGTGTAGGCGGGATCGTCGAGGACTTTGCGCGTCCGCGGATTTAGCGGCATCGTCAGTTCGGGCAGCTTGCCAATCAGCTCTTCGTAAACGTAGTTGCGGTAGAATTCGGCTGATTTGACCCAGGCATCGACCGACGAACGGTCCGCCTTCGACCAGAACCGGTCGCGGACCTTGGCTGCACGCCGGAGAAGCTTCTGAGTAAACTCGACCAACTCGTTGAATTGTCGCTGCTCTCGCTGCTGGACTGCGATGGAATTGCCGGCAACTTCGGGCGCCGTTCCGGTCGATCTCAACGGTTCGTTGACTCTCAATCCCTTGAGAAATGCCGAGAGGGCTGCGTCGGTGCCTGCCGGTCCGTTGCCTTCTCCGCTAGAGACCAATGCGAGCCGATCAGCGGCGTTCATTTTTTTGTAGTAAGGCAGCGTGCGATCGAATTCGCTGCGGACCATGCCCAGCGTACAAATTTCGATCCGACCGGGTGTCGCGCGGCCTCGCTGTCCCTGCCGGGGCTGCGGTGGGCCGGCGACTTCCGGGACAGCGCACGCTTCAATGACCAGCGGCCGCGGCGCAATCAGACTGGCGATTTCCGCATCGCCGAACTCGGTCAACAGGCTCCAGACGTTGCGGTAGATCGGTTCTTCCAAGACGGTTTCCCGTTTCTGAAAGTAGCCGCAGACCAGAGTCGAGTCGATCCGGGGATCGACCGCCGCGCTGTACAGCGCCAGGAGTGCTCCTTCGCCGATGCCAACCACACCGATCGGTAAGTCGGCGTTGTCGGCTTTGTTCATTCGCTCCAACACATCGACAGCGGCCTGCACCTTCTGTACCTCGTAGCCGATGATGTGCCGGCCCATCTCAAAGGCCATGCGATAGATGAACTCCCGATGCGGCTGGTTCGTGTAGCGGACCAGCGGACTGCCGGAGAACTCATCGCTGCGGCTGATGAGTGTGGGCACCAGGACCAGGCAACCGTTTTCAGCCAAACGCCGAGCCAGTTGGGCCTGCGGGGTCACACCCTTGGCAAGTCCAGCGAACATTTCTGGCGTCCAGTCGGCATCGGGCAGAGCCAAGACCATCGCCCTCACTTGACCAACAGGCCGCAACCAAAGCCCTTCGGCCGTGACGCCATCCAACACCTGCCAGCGAATTCTGGAGACGCTAAAATTTTCAGACCGTGCTATGACGGGATTGGGATTGGCCACGGTGGCGATCAGCTCGATCGCAGTTCCAGACACCCGCGGGTCAACGGCCCCGATCATCGTACGGAATCGAGCCCGATTCTTGGCGATGCTTTTGACATACGCTTCGTGACTACTGAAATCGCGATTCCACCGGGCGGCCCGGCGGTTCGGGGAGTCATTGATTTCTCGCAGCGCGAAACGGTCAATGCCCGAAACCATCACTTCATCAAGTGGTTCTTGGATGGTGAGCAGTTTTGTGCCGAGAAGCGGCTCCTGAGCCTCCAGCGGCTGGAGAAATCCGGCCACGCAGTTGAGGCAAGTCAAAATGGAGAAAACACTCGCGAAGCTCTGTCGGTGCGGCATGGCGAGGCCCCTTCGGTTGGCGGGTATAATGAATCACGAGTGCTGTTTGGATCTGCGCAGAAATAAGTTATCCAATTTCACAAGGTCGGGAAACGAGCTTCGGATTTTATCACTGAGGCTGACCAAACTTACTTCTACACAGGATCCTTTGTACTGTAATCGAGCCGGATGTTCCAATCAAAACTGCACTCGTCGAAACCGCTGGCAGTTTTAGCGGAATTCGATTCCCAGGGGTGCGCTCAATTGTGATTGCGCGATTGGATAAGGTTGGTTGTCCTGGCATTTTCGTGTTCCATTCAACATGGAGGTGCCAAGTGAATTTTAAAGAAC